>JAGBZI010000087.1 GCA_017628305.1 Tidjanibacter sp. | reverse complement strand
GGGACCGCGGGTGGGTGGATATGGCTGTGCCCGTCAGCCCGGAGGCGAGGAGTGCGATGCGTCACGCCCTCTATCGCCACCTCTCGCAGAAGGATATTGTGCCCTTCCCCGGTGCTGACAAGAGGGAGTTCTGGCAGAGGGCAGAGGACCGCACGCAGAATACCGCACGCCTCTATGATGCTCTCGGTATGGCTGAGTATCAGGCTATTGAGGTGTTTGTAAAGATGCGATAAATAGCGCTATGAGCCGCTAATTGTCGGCTTTTACATACGACTATCAAAAGATATCCCCCTCTAACACGGAGGGGGATTTTTTTGCTGTTGACCCTCGGCATTTGACGCAGAGGTATGGCTCGACAAAAATAAAACGAGGCAGGTGAATAACCTGCCCCGTTTTGTCTGTTATTGCTGCGCCTTTTCGGCACGCTTTCGGTCGATTTCACTCAGTAGAATCTTGCGCATTCGCATGAACTTGGGAGTAATCTCAACATATTCATCCTCACGGATATACTCCAGCGCCTCCTCCAACGAGAACTTCACGGCAGGTGCAAGAATCACCTTGTCGTCCGAGCCGCTGGCACGCATGTTGGTCAGCTTCTTGCTCTTGCAGAGGTTGAGGCAGATGTCGTTGTCGCGAGTATTCTCGCCCACCACCTGACCGCAGTAAATCTCGTCGCCGGGTTCCACAAAGAATCGACCCCTATCCTGCACTTTGTTGAGCGCATAGGCGTAGGCTGTGCCTGTCTCCATGGCTACCAACGAGCCCGCCGTACGCATCTCAATCTCACCCTTGTAGGGCTCAAAACCCTTCAGTCGGTGGGCAATGATAGCCTCGCCGGCTGTGGCGGTGAGGAGGTTGCTGCGGAGGCCGATGATACCCCTCGAGGGGATGTCGAACTCCAAACGGGTGCGCTCGTTGCGCGACTCCATATTTTTGAGCGTACCTTTTCGCTTGGTTGCCAGCTCAATAGCCTTACCTGCGTAGTCGTCGGGAACATCAATGGTGAGCTCCTCCACGGGCTCACACTTCACACCGTCCACCTCCTTGAAGATAACCTTGGGCTGGCCTACCTGCAACTCGTAGCCCTCCCTACGCATGGTCTCAATCAACACGGAGAGATGGAGTACACCACGACCATAGACGATGAACTTATCGGCACTGTCGCCCGGCACCACACGGAGTGCGAGGTTTTTCTCCAACTCCTTGTCCAGACGCTCCTTGATGTGGCGGCTGGTGACAAACTTACCATCCTTGCCATAGAAGGGGGAGTCGTTGATGGTGAAGAGCATGCTCATTGTGGGCTCATCAATAGTGATGGGGGGCAGGGGCTCGGGATTCTCGAAGTCGCAAATGGTGTCGCCAATCTCGAAGCCGTCGATGCCCACGAGTGCACAAATCTCGCCACACTCCACCTGCTCAACCTTGGCCTTGCCCAAACCCTCAAATACCATGAGGTCCTTGATTTTGGTCTTCACCAAGCGGCCATCGCGTTTCGCGAGGGTGACATTCATGCCCGAACGCAGGGTACCGCGGGTCAGTTTGCCCACAGCGATACGGCCCAGATAGGGGGAGTACTCGAGCGATGTGATGAGCATTTGTGGTGTACCTTCCACCTTCGCAGGCTCGGGAATATCGTCGATGATGGTGTCCAACAGGGGGGTGATGGAGTTTGTGCGCTCCTTGTAGGTGTGCGACATCCAGCCCTGTTTGGCACTACCATAGATGGTGCGGAAGTCGAGCTGCTCATCGTTGGCGTCGAGGGTGAACATCAGGTCGAACACCTGCTCGTGTACGAAATCTGGACGGCAGTTGGGCTTGTCGACCTTGTTGACCACCACGATGGGTTTTTTGCCGAGTGCGAGTGCTTTCTGGAGCACAAAGCGGGTCTGGGGCATGGTGCCCTCGAAGGCGTCAACCAGAAGAATTACGCCGTCGGCCATGTTGAGCACCCTCTCCACCTCGCCACCAAAGTCGGAGTGACCGGGGGTGTCAATGATATTAATCTTGTAGTCGTTGTAGATTACCGACACATTCTTGGAGAGGATGGTGATGCCCCTCTCGCGTTCCAAGTCGTTGTTGTCGAGCACGAGAGTGCCGCTTGCCTCCTGATTACGAATGAGGTTTGCTTGGAGAATCATTTTGTCCACGAGCGTAGTTTTGCCGTGGTCCACATGTGCGATAATTGCGATGTTGCGTAGTTTTTGCATCTGTCCTATTATTATTTGGGCGCAAAGGTAGTAAATTATCAAAGTTTTTGTACTACCTTCGCATAATAAATTTAGGTATTTTTTTATGGAACTTAACCACACAATCCACTTTGCGGCCGACAAGCAGTGTCGTGTGACCATCGGTAGTTGGCCCGAGGTGGTGGCTCCCTATGGCCTCTTGTTGCGCACTATTGCTATTGTGGATAGCAAGGTGGCAGCCTCCTGTGACCTCTATGAGTATTTCCACGAAGTTGTTGTTATTGAGGGCGGTGAGGGTGTCAAGAGTATTGATGTTGCCCGTGGTTTGTGGGAGAGCCTTGTGGAGGTGGGGGCCGACCGCCACACGCTCCTTGTGGGAGTGGGCGGAGGAACGGTTACCGACCTTGTAGCTTTCGTTGCATCCACATTTATGCGAGGGTTGAAGTTTCTGCTGTTGCCTACCACACTCCTTGGTCAGGTCGATGCGGCCATAGGTGGCAAATGTGGTGTGAACCTCGGTGGCTACAAAAATATGGTGGGGGCATTTTCGCTGCCCGATGAGGTTGTGTGTGACCCCCAATGGCTCCGTACGCTGCCCGAGAGGGAGTGGCGTTGTGGCATGGCCGAGATTATAAAGACAGCCATTGTGGGTGATGCAGAACTATTTGAACTGTTGGAGAATAGCACCTTGGAGATGGTGATGAGCGACGACGACCTGCTTGCCGAGATAGTGGCTCGTAGTGTGGCTGTGAAATGTAGGGTTGTGAATGAGGATTTTCGTGAGAGTGGCCTGCGCCGTGTGCTCAATTTGGGCCACACCATGGCGCATGCTATCGAGAATCGCACGGAGCAGTATAGCCATGGCGAGGCGGTTGCTGTCGGGATTGCTTATGTGGCTCGCATGGCGACCGATAGGGGAGAACTCTCGGCGGAGGATTGTGGGCGTATTGTGAACTTGCTCGAACGCTATGGCCTTCCCACCTCTGTGGAGCTCGATATGGAGAGCCTCCAAGAGGCTATGATGCACGACAAGAAGAATAAAAATGGTGAGATTGGATGGGTTGTGCCACGCAATATTGGCTCAATGATTTAGTTGCAGATTATTAGAAATTTACAAAGGCCCCTATTTGGGGCCTTTGTTGTTCTGAAAGGTCAGTCTGCTATTTTAATTTTGAGTTTGTCAATAAACTCCCATTATGGAGCCCCAATAGGTGGTGGTGGGGTAGAACGAGGAGCTCACCGAGAGGGTGGCGCCACCCGTCTTGGAGTAAACCTCAAGGGTGAAGGTGTAGTCGTTGGCAGAGTAGAGCCACGAGTCGAAACTTATGGTCCAGCCATTGTCGGTTTCTACGGTGGTAAAGTCGGCCAGATTGGTGATGGATGTGTTCACCATGATAAGGCGATAGGGTGGGGTAAAGCCTTGATAGATGGGGAGATGAATGTCGGCCCAATCGCCGTAGATGGCCAATTCCACCGAGGGGTTTGTGACAATGTGCGACGAGCCGGCAGGCTCCACGGCAAACATGGTGGGTATGAAGCGATAGTTGTGCGAAAGGATTGTGGAGTCCATCTGGTGCTCAAAGGCGGCCTGACGAGCTTCGCGCTTGGCAATGCGCTCCTGATGTTTTGCGCTCAGCTCCCGTTGGAGCATGCGTTCGGAGTCGAGGGTTGTGGGTTCGGCCGGGGTGGTGCTTGTCACAACGAGTGGTACGATGACGGCCGCGAGGGTGATGGCTATGGCCACGACGAGTAGAATTTTTTTCATGTGTGTGTAGAGTGTTGGTTGATGATGAATATTTGGTGGCGTGGGGTGCAAAATTCTTGCCCAAAGTGGAGGATGCCGAAAAAATAGTTACCTTTGTGGCATAATTTTATGACGATGAAGACAGTATTTAAGTTCAGTAGCTCCAAGATATCCCAGATACCCGACCACGGTAAGCCCGAGTTTGCCTTCATCGGGCGCAGTAATGTGGGTAAGTCGTCGCTTATCAACATGCTGTCCGAGAGTAAGTTGGCAAAGGTGTCGGCAACTCCGGGCAAGACCAAACTCATCAACCATTTCTTGGTCGATGAGCGCTGGTGGCTGGTGGATCTCCCCGGCTATGGCTATGCCCGCACATCGCAGAGTGTGAGGCGCGAGTTCTCCACCCTCATCACCGACTATGTCACCAAAGCAAAAGGGCTCCACTTCCTTTTTGTGCTGGTGGACAGCCGCCACGAACCTCTCAAAATCGACCTCGATTTCATGCAGCTGCTGGGGCGCGAGGGTGTGCCCTTTGGTGTGGTCTTCACCAAGACCGACAAACAGAGCCAGCGCCTGACAAACAGGAATATAGATATCTATCGCCAGACACTTCTCCAGTGGTGGGAGGAGCTGCCACCCATGTTTGTCACCTCCTCCGAAAAACGCCGCGGAAGGGAGGAGATACTCACCTTTGTGGAGGAGTGCATGGCGAGTGCGCAGCAGCCTGCAGAGGAGTCGGCTGAGTGACAAATAGTTGTGCCCGCGGAAGAATTGTTAGGCAATTTGTTAAAAAATCAACGACAAAAAATTGGTTATTCCGCTTTTGGGCGCTATCTTTGCGACACGATAAACCCAAATTCTTTTCACAATAATGGCAATTCACAAACTTAAAATCTTTGCTTGCCGTGGCTCGGAGGCTGTTGCAGCAAGGATTGCCAAGAGCTACGGAGTGGAGCTTGGCGACCTGACCGTTAGTCAGTTTAGCGATGGCGAGTTTCAGCCCGCCTTTAATGAGAGCATCCGTGGATGCACCGTTTTCATCGTCCAATCCACCCCTCCCCCCGCAGAGAACCTGATGGAGCTTCTGCTCACCATCGACGCTGCTCGTAGGGCTTCGGCACACATGGTTGTGGCTGTTATTCCTTATTTTGGCTGGGCTCGTCAGGACCGCAAGGACCGTCCCCGTGTGCCCATCGGTGCCAAGCTCGTGGCTAACCTCCTTACCTCGGCTGGTTGCGACCGCGTGATTACCATCGACCTCCACGCCGACCAGATTCAGGGCTTCTTCGATATCCCCGTAGACCATGTTTACGCATCGAAGGTGTTTGTGCCCTACATCAAGAATATGAAACTCGAGAACCTCTCGGTAGCTACTCCCGATATCGGTGGCGCAAAGCGTGCTAACAGCTACGCATCCTATTTGGACGCACCTCTGGTTATCTGCCACAAACACCGTGAGCGCCCCAATGTTGTGGGCACCATGACCGCTATCGGTGAGGTTAAGGGTCGCGATATCATCATCTTCGACGATATGGTGGATACTGCAGGTACCCTCACCAAGGCTGCCGGCATGTTTATGGAGATGGGCGCTGCAAGTGTGCGTGCCGTCATCACTCACCCCGTGCTCAGCGGCCCCGCTTATGAGCGTATCGCCGAGAGCCAGCTCACCGAGGTTATTGTTACCGACACCCTTCCCTTGCGTGCCGATAAGGACACTTCGAAGTTCACTGTGCTGAGCGTTGCCGACATGTTGGCCGATGTGATTGAGCGCGTACACAATTACCGCGAGATTTCGTCGCAGTTTATCTTCGGTCCCAAACAGAAGTAATTAGCACACACCTTGCGAGCCGATTTTGTGCTCGAAAGCGATAGACCCCTGCCTTGTTAACAGCTACTTGGCAGGGGTTTTTGTGTGGTTTGCATTGAGAGAGGCCTGTGTTGTGTGTGGTTTGTGGGCAGCCTGCATACTTCTGCCAGCCAAATAACTTTCCACTTTCAATTTTTAGTTTCCAACTTTTTCCCTATTTTTGTAGTATGGAAAGAGTCGATATGGTCTACCTGTGGGTCGATGGCAACGACCCCGAGTGGCAGCAGCAGAAGGCACAAGCTATGGCAGAAAGTGGTCGTAAGTTTGACCCTCAGGCAGTTGCCAAGGGGCGTTTTGCCGAAAATGACGAGCTGCGCTATTCGCTACGCTCGGTGGAGAAGTTTGCACCATGGGTGGGAACTATCCACATTGTTACGGCCGACCAATGCCCTTCGTGGCTCCGCAGCGACCATCCCAAAATCCATCTTGTGAGCCACAGAGAGCTCTTCGCCCCCGAAGAACTCCCCACCTTCAACTCCACAGCCATTGAGATGACCATTCACAATATTCCCGGCTTGGCCGAGAGGTTTGTCTTTGCCAACGACGATATGCTCTTCATGCGCCCTGTGGAGAGCGACTTTTTCTTCAATGAGGATGGGTTGCCTATCGCTCGCTTGGGTGCCCGCAAGTGTCGTAAGCCCAAGAGCTTGTATATGAATAAAGTGCGCAATGCACAGAGGCTTGTGGAGGAGTGCACGGGAAGGCGCTGTGAGCTGCCGCCCCACCACAATTTCGACTCCTACCTAAGGAGTGATGTGGCGGCATGTCAGAACCATTTTGCCCGCGAGGTTGCGGCCGCCCGCAGCCACCGTTTCCGCAGCGAGGGTGAGTTCCACCGCAGTGCGTGGCTCTATTGGGCCATTGCGCAGGGTAGGGCAGAGGAGAGGGTCGTTACCCACTACGGAGCCGCAAAGGATTGGAAAGAGAGGTTGGTGTGCAGATTGAAGGGGAGGTACTGCATGGAGTCGAAGGACCTCGGACTCCATCGTGGTAATTTGCGCCGCAAGGTGGCCAAGTATAATGCTACACTGCTGTGCCTGAACGATACGGAGCGCACGACTGACGCAGACAGAGAGGCGATGAAGGCACTCTTGGAGGAGTGGTTCCCCGAGAAGAGTGGTTTCGAGAAATAGTTGACATCAATAGATAAGGCGAGATATGGCAAAGGTTAAGAAGGCATACTATTGCAAGGAGTGTGGAAATGAAGCACCCAAGTGGTTTGGTCAGTGTCCGGCGTGTGGCGCGTGGGGCAGCTGTTCGGAGGAGGTCGTGGCTCGTGCCGGAGATACCTCTGTGAAGCGAAGCAGCGAGAGTCGCCCACAGCGTGTTCATGAGATTGCCGACGCCGACCACCGACGCATAGAGCTTTCGAGTGGCGAGATGAACAGGGTGTTGGGAGGAGGCCTTGTGAGAGGGTCGATGGTGCTGTTGGGTGGTGAGCCCGGTATCGGCAAGTCGACCTTGAGCCTTCAGGTGGCACTCGCCACGGAGGGGGTTACGACCCTCTATGTGAG
>JAGBZI010000086.1 GCA_017628305.1 Tidjanibacter sp. | reverse complement strand
GGTAGCACCCTCAGCGGGAGCGATGGTGTAGGCAGCCACCTGAAGCACCTCGGCGCTCACCGATACGGTGGCGGTGGTGATGTCGGCGCCTACGAGTCGTACCGACAGCGAAGCACCCTCAAAGGGGTCTTTCTCGGGTTCGGGAATGGGCTCGGGCTCACAACCCACCATCAACATTGCTGCAGACGCCAAAAGAAGCGCCGCGAATTTGAAGAATTTTTTCATAAAATGTTGTTGAATAAATAGTTAGTTATAGTTTTATTTTGCGGTTCGTGTTAGTTTTGCCCAATTAAAACCAAACGGTCGGGCCAATCGGGCGCAATATACAAATAATTTTCAGAAATTGTAGCACTATACAACTTTTTTCGTGCGTGTGTGCGTAATATTGTATATTATATTTGGAGGGTCGTTTTTTTTGTCTATTTTTGTGGCGATTATGCGGTGCTGTGTTTTGATGCCTGAGTGATAAATGAAGTAGGTGTATAAACAACGCTTTTGGAGCAGAATAGAACATAAATAATTTTTTATAACTAATTTTAAACTACTTTTTACTACTATGAAAAAGATGCTTTTTGCAGCCCTGATGCTGCTGATTTCTTCCACTGCCATGGCTCAGATTCCCTCGGTGAAAGTTGAAGACGGTAAGGGTAAGGTTGTTAACACCGCCGAGTTGGTGGATGGCAAGACCCCTATGATTATCTCCTTCTGGGCTGTGACTTGCAAACCCTGCATCCGCGAGCTCGACGCTATCAACGATGTCTATCTCGATTGGATTGAGGAGGCCAACTTCCGTGTAGTGGCTGTGTCGACCGACGACGCTCGTTTCACTGCACAGGCTCGCTCGCTTGCAGAGGGCCACGGCTGGAGCGACTACACCCTGCTCTACGACAAGAATGGCGACTTCAAGCGTGCCATGAATGTGCAGTTCACCCCTCAGGTTTATGTTGTGGACAAGGATGGTAAGATTGTTTACTCCCACACAGGCTACACCCCCGGTGGCGAGTATGAGCTCTTTGAGATTATCAAAAAGCTCCAGTAGTTGTAAATCCTCACCACGGAAAACTGCTATAAACCACAGACTTTTAGAATAATACAGATGAAACGATTAGTACTGACTCTCCTTTTGGGAGCTTCGGTGTTGGGTGGCCTTCGTGCTCAAGACACAAAGGGTTACCTTGTGGGCTCGTTTGAGAGCAACTCTATTCTCTACTCGGCCGACGATGTGACGGGTGCTCAGCGACCCGACGGCAACTTCGGTACCAACAACTACCTGAAAGCCGACTACTATGCCGGTGGCTTCTCGGCAGGTCTTCAGCTTGAGGCCTACCAGCCCGCACTTGTGGGTTACCCCGGTAACCTCGAGGGTGCAAAGCTCACCAACTACTACATGCAGTGGACCGACGGCGACTTCGCTGTGACCGCAGGTACCTACTACGACCAGTTTGGTAGCGGCATCCTCTTCCGTACCTACGAGGACCGCACCCTCGGTATGAACACTGCCATGATGGGTGCCCGCGTGAGCTACCACTACAAGGATATTGCCTCGGTGAAGGCTTTGTGGGGTGCTCCCCGCCTCGGTATGGAGGCTGCTCCCGAGACTCTGGTGAGGGGTGTGGACGGTTCGCTGTCGCTTTCGAGCCTGCTGGGCATGAGTGGCACCACCCTTTCGCTGGAGGGTTCGCTGCTCAATCGCTATGAGCCCGTGAGCCCCATTGTGGAGGAGCTTGGCGGCAAGGCTTCGACCACCGGCTACTCCGCGCGCCTCAATTTTGAGCGTAGCGGCTTCCTTGTGAAGGCCGAGTATGTTGACGGCGGCGAGAAGATGTACTCAAACCCCAATATCCTCATCGACGGCAAGTCGCACCTCGTGAAGAATGGTAATGCACAGTTGCTGGAGATGTCGTATAGCGGTGGCGGTCTGGGTGTTAACATCTCTGCCCGTAGGATGGAGTGGATGGAGTCGAAGGTGTCGTATGGCTCATCGGAGACCAACAATGCCCTGAACTATCTCCCCGCATTGTGCGCACAGTACTCCTACGCCATCACCAACCTCAATCCCTACATTCCTCAGCCCGGTACTACCTCGGGCCACATCAATAGTGGCGAGATTGGCGGTCAGGTGGATGTCTACTACAACTTCCGTCGTGGCACTACTCTCGGCGGCAAGAGGGGTATGAAGGTCAATGTGAACTTCTCGACCTACTACAACCTCAAGGAGGAGGGCTCGTTTGTGCCCAAGACCCTGCTGTGGAGGAATGTGAATGTAGGCGTGGAGAAACAGCTCAGCCGCAAGATGAAGATGCAGCTGCTCTACTCGATGCAGGAGTACAACCACTCCCATGGTGTGGGCAAGGGTACTTGGCTCTCGAACATCGTGGTGGCCGACCTGCTCTATAAGTTTACCCCCACCTTCTCCACCCGCGTGGAGATGGCCTACCTCACCACCTTCGAGGACCAGAAGGATTGGATGTCGGGCCTTGTGGAGGTCAACTTTGCCCCCTCGTGGAGCCTCTTTGCGAGCGATATGTTCAACCATGGCGACACCAAAATCCACTACTATAATGCCGGTTTCAGCTACACTGCCGGCCGCACCCGTGTGGCCCTCAGCTATGGCCGCAACCGTGCAGGTATGGTGTGCTCGGGTGGTGTGTGCCGTCTGATGCCTGCCTACACCGGTGGTAACCTCACGGTTTCGACTTCGTTCTAATCAGAAAATAGAATATACACCTTAAATATATAAGTACAATTATGAAACTGAACAAATTACTTTTCGCAACTTTTGCAATGATTGCTATGGTTGGCTGTGGCAAGACCCCCGAGCCTACCCCCGAGCCCAACCCCGATGAGGGTCAGACCGGTGATGCCGTATACACCATCGCTGTGGATAAGGATACCATCGAGGCCGACGGTATCGACCATGTAACCTTCAGTATCCTTGACGAGAATAACAACGACATCTTGGTGAATGAGGATGGTAGCGACAGCGACTTTTTGAGCAAAACCTACTTCGTGATTAAGGAGAGCGACAAGAGGCTTGACCGCAAGACCAAAACCTACAGCTCCATCCGTAACGGAGAGGTGACCTTCTATGCTACTATCAAGGGTGTGAGGACCCAGAATACTGTTACCGTGAAGGTGCAGAACCGTGCGAAGTATGAGAAATATGTGCAGAAGGTGTGCGTTTATCAGCTCACTGCAACTTGGTGTGGCTACTGCCCCCAGATGACCGAGGGTCTTGGTAAACTGCGCAATGGCGTAAATGGCGAGAATGTTATCATTATGGCTGCCCACGCACAGGACGACTATGCACTGCCTTGGACCAAACAGTATGACCTCGGTACCTATGTATGTCTTAACTTCGGTGGTGGCGGCTTCCCCTATGCCGTTTACGACATGAAGTTTGGTGGCGGTCAGCGCTCCGAGAGCGAGCTGAACTCCACCATCGAGAAACACCTTCTCGCTTACGGCGCCACCTGCGGTGTGAAGATTTCGAAGGCTACTATCGACGCTCAGGGCAATGCCGAGATTACCGCATCGGTGAAGGCTGATAAGGCTGGCAAGTTCGAGCTTGGTTATGCCATTCTGGCTGACAATCAGCCCAGCAAGGGTGGTACCGAGTCTATCTACAACGATGTTGTGGCTGCTGTGTCGGACAACTATGTGCAGATGCAGGAGGGTGTGAGCCTCGCAGCCGACGAGGAGTATACCACTACCTTCAAAGTGAAGGTTGAGCCTTTCAGGGGAGTGTCGTTCAGCGCCAACAACTATAAGGTTGTTGTGTTTGCCCACAGCGACGCCCACGGCGGCCTGGTTGACAACGCCAACGCTTGCGCCTTCGGCAAGACTGCAGACTATGAGCTCAACAAATAGCCTTCAGGACTGATAGAGAGAATGAAAAAGATTGTGAAACTCTTCGCGATGGCAGCTTCGGTTGCCTCGCTTGTGCTTCTCGGCGCGTGCCACGGCCAGCCCGATGAGCCCACCCCCGACACCACCGATCCCAAAACGGAGGTGCCTGATGGGGTGCTCCGCATCTTTGCAGATAAGACGGAGATTGCGGCAGATGGGGCCGATATGGTCACCTTCACCGTGATGTTCGGCAAGGAGGATGTGAGCTCGGCCCGAACACTCCAACTGGTGCGTAGCGTGGAGGGTAAGGATACCTATATGAATTATGGTATCAACACCTTCTCGACCACTGTGGCCACCACCTACACCTTCCGAGCAGAGTTCTTCCGCGAGGGTGTGAAACATTACACCGACAACGAGGTGAGAATTACCGTCAACCCCGCAACAGCCGGTGGCGACACCAAAAACTATGCACAGCACATCTTGGGCCTCCAGTTTACCTCCACCGGTTGTGTGAACTGCCCCATGCTGAGCACTAACCTGAAGGCTATTCAGGCCCAGAAGCCCGGTGTGATGTCGGTTGTGTCGATGCACCAGAATTTCAATAATGTGGACGCCATGAGCCATCCCATGACCAATGTC
This sequence comes from Tidjanibacter sp., assembly GCA_017628305.1. Lineage (GTDB taxonomy): Bacteria > Bacteroidota > Bacteroidia > Bacteroidales > Rikenellaceae > Tidjanibacter. Next base: position 10,509 of record JAGBZI010000086.1, on the reverse strand, counting down.
TACTACAAACAGATTAAGCGTCAGGGACTTCCCCAGTTTAATGCAAACCTCATTATCAACGACGACTACATCACAATCGCGGGCTATGAGGAGATTGTGCGCATCATGGGTCTGGTGGAGGAGGAGTATCCCGCCACTTGCGGTGTTGCTGCCCAGAGCGAGCTTGCCGATGGTAAGGTGAAGGTGACCGCCAAGGTTACATCCAACACCCCCAGCGTCTATCGCTTCCAGATTTTCTTGGTGGAGGACAAGGTGATGGATGTACAGGAGGGCTACAGCGGCTACTATGAGCACAACAATGTGCTGAGGGCGACCGCGTCGGAGAATGTTTATGGCGACGCGCTGAATGAGGGTGTGCCCATGCAGGTGGGTGTGGAGGCCTCTGCCAGCCGCACCATCACCATCCCCAAAGGTTGCGTGGCCGAGAACATGAGGGTTGTTGTTGCAGCCTTTGTGAGCTACGACGGCGGCCAGAGCTATGTTGTGAACAACTGCGCCGAGTGCCCTGTGGGCGAGAGCGTTGACTATGATATTGAGTGAAAGAATTAAAAGAGAAGAGATGAAACTTGTAAATAAGATTATCCTCTTTGCGGCTGTGGCACTTGGCTTTGCCTCGTGCCACGGTCAGGAGGACGATGTAGAGGTGAAGGTTACCCTCACCCCCAGTGCTACAACCATTGTGGCCGATGGCACCGAGAGCGTCACCTTCGAGGTGCTCTATGGTGCAACAAATGTGAACCACGAGGCCAATATTTACCTTGTGAGCCACCCCGAGTTGAACTGGAGCGGCAGCTCTTTCAGCACCACTGAGGCGGGTGAGTACACCTTTCAGGCCATCTATAAGGACCAGGCCTCGGAGGAGGTGAAGATTACCGCCACCGCGCCTGTGGGCCCCCACGAGAGCCGCTTTGAGCGCCACATTTGTGTGATGGACCTCACGGGTGCATGGTGTACCTTCTGCCCCGACGGCATGACCAAACTCACCTTCTATGTGCAGAAGAAGGAGTGGAAGGATATCGTACACATGATTGCCATGCACGACAACAGTCAGGGCGAGGACCCCATGGGTATTGATGTCACTCCCCGCATTTTGAGCGACTTTAAGTTGGCCGGCTTCCCCTCGTTTGTTACCGACCTGAGGGATGCGGGCAGCCTTTCGGAGAATGTGGGCGACATTGTCCCCTCGTTCAACCGCTCGCTCGACGAGTACCCCGCACAGTGCGATGTGAAGATTGAGAGCAACCTCAGCGGCAGGGAGTTGAAGATTGATGTGAAGCTCTTTGCCGAGCTTGCGGGCACCTATGCTGTGACTGTGTTGCTTGTGGAGGACAACATTGTGGCCCCCCAGAAGGATGGCTCCATCACCCACGCAGAGTTCAACCACAAACATGTGGCAAGGGCTGTGGTCAATAGTAACTATAAAGGCGACTCGCTTGGCGCATTGCAGGCCGAGCAGGAGGGCTCGAAGAGCTACACCTACACCCTGCCCGAGGAGTGGAAGGTGGAGGATATGACCATTGTGGCTCTGGCAATCACCCCCGACGGCTATGTCAATAATGTGGCCGAGGTGGCTGTGGGCGAGAGCGTGGACTATAAATACCTCGCCGAGTAAGCAACCATTTTAAAGATATAACAACTTAAACCCTAACTATTTATTTTTTTACAACCAATTTATGAAAAAAACTTTTCTTTCTATCGTTGCAGTTCTTGCAACTGCAGTGATGATGTTCTCGTGTAAGGAGCCCGCAGTACCTGCCGAGTTGAAAGTTGAGCCCGCCAGTCTGGAGTTCTCCGCACAGGCTGGTAGCAAGGAGGTAACCCTCTACTCTGCATTGGAGTGGAGCGCCGAGATTACCCTTGGCTCCGACTGGATTACCCTCAGCGAGATGAGTGGTGTCGCTATGGACGGTAAGATTACCGTGAGCGTTGCTGACAACACCAATGCTACCGACCGTAACGGTAAGATTGTATTCAAGAGCGGTAAGGAGCAGGCAGAGGTGGCAGTTACTCAGAAGGCTAAGAGCTCTGTGGTAGCCGACGGCCTTGTTGAGCCCGAGCCTATCTACCGCCCCGATGTATTCTCGCCCGTGCCCTATGTTGCCGACATGGCAGAGGGTGGCATGGATGGCGTAACCATCGAGATTACCGGTAAGGATACCAGTAACTTCAAGTTCCAGGTGCGCCCCGGTGCAAATGTTCAGTCGTACCGTCTGGATGTTTACCCTCTGTGCCGCCTCTACAACTCGCTCTATGAGAATGCTCGTCAGGGTGGTTCGAACATGAATACCCAGCTGAGCGAGGAGACTGTGGAGTCGATGATTCGCGGCTTCATCTTCGATTCGTCGGGTGCAGGTGCCTACACCTTCTCGGTGAACAATATGGAGGACTACATGAACCACGAGTTCGACTGGATGAACACCCCCTATGCACAGGCTAAGGTGGTGCCCGACTGCGAGTATGTGATTGCTGCTGTTGGTTGCTTCGACGCAGATGGTGCCGATCAGGGCGATATCACTCTGTGCTATGTTCGCACTCCCTATAAACCCCTCATCGGCTCGCCTGCTGTGGGTATGGACATCATCACCACCTTCGATGCAATGCAGGTGACCTATCTGCCCAACGACGATTGCAAGTACTTCTACCAGTGGGTATCCAATGAGAGCGATCTTCAGCCCTACATCGACGCCTACGGTGACAAGATGTATATCGACTTTATGCGTAACGCCGTTTACGATCCCACCTCGCGTGAGGATGTAGAGGCACACAACTACTACATCAACTTTGGTCTTTCGGCTTCGGCTGAGGTTCCCCTGATGGCAACTGCAGTTGGTCTGGATAAGAACTTCACCCCTTCGCCTGAGTTCCAGAGCGAGGTGTTCCAGCTCAAACAGCGCCCCGCAGAGAGCGAGGATGCAGTGTCGATGATTACTGTTGACACCGACCACATCGCCGCAGGTGTGTTCTGGCTCGATGTTGAGCTCGGCGCCAACTGCTCGGCCGCAGTGATGAAAATCATGAGCCCCGAGGAGGCTGAGAACATCAAGGGATATAGCGAGGCTGCTGCCGCTGAGTATGCCCAGTTCCTCTATCAGGACGGCTGGGGCTTCGGCAACACCAACTATCTCTACAACCGCGAGACCGACGAGCTGCTCGGTAGCGGTATCAAACTTAGGGAGCCTTGGGTGACTGTTTCTCCCGACTCCGAGTATGTGATTGTTTGGACCGCCATGAACCAGTATAAGGAGCTTGCTCCCCTTCAGTTCACCGATGTGATTAGGACCAAACCCATCATTAAGGACCAGCCCGAGATGTGTACCGAGGATGTAGTTCTGACCCTCACTCACACCGGCGTTCAGCAGGTTAATATCGCGTTTGAGTACAGCTTCGAGAAGACCTCGAAGATTCACTTCCAGTACATCGAGGGCTTCGGTGGCGGCGAGGGTGTCAACATCCCCGTTCAGGGCGTCTCGAGCCGCGAGGAGTTCATCTCGTTCCTCTATGCTGATGGCGAGGTTGAAATGGGTGCATACTCGGCAAACCACTGGTACACCGAGCCCAGCGGTAAGGATAAGTGGACCGACATTCTCGATCCCAATACTACCTACACCATCGCTTATGTAGCAGAGGACTGGAATGGTTACCTCGGCGAGGTTAAGTTTGCAACCACCAAGACCGAGGCCCTGCAGGGTGGCGACAATCCTCAGGCAAGCCTCACCGGTAACTTTGCAAACGATGGTACCCCCTACTTCCAGTTCGCTATGGGTCAGGATGCTATGCAGCTTTACTACATGTCCAGCAACGACCCCGCACTGAACTTCAAGGACCTCGGCAACAAGAACAAACTCCGCTATAAGGATATTCTGCCCGCATGGGAGAACTTCTGTATGGAGTACTCGCTGAAGACCTATGGTTTGCAGACCCAGATTGCAGCCAACCACGGCGACATCGCACTCTGTATCCCCGTTGGTGGTTCGGCCGACGCACCTGTGTTTGGTTCGCTCCTCCACCTTATTTATGTGAACGAGGGTGGCGTTAGCGAGTTCCGCGACTTGGGCTACTACTATCCCGAGGAGCACAAGGCTGCCAATTCGGTTGCACCCGTGGCTCGCCAGAGTGTACTCAACAATGTGATGCGCAGCTCGAATGTTGTTCGCGCCAGCGAGCTTCCCGAGGTGGAGAGCGGCGTTCGCAATGTACGCTTCGGTAAGGTAAGCGGCGAGGGTGTAGAGATTAATCTCGACTACAAGAAACTCTCTTCGCACCCCAATGCAAGCGGCAGGTAGAATAAATTGAAAAAAAAGGCGGTTTTTTGAGAAAAATCGCCTTTTTTTTGTTCGTTATCATAAAAAAAATGTCTACATTTGTAGTGATATAGCTCGGCCAAATCGCGACGGAAAACGGTTTGCTTGGGCTAAATTATTGAGCAACAAACAATTCACCTATTTTATTAACCAAAAACAAATTTTATGAAAAGATTTTTCCGTAACCTGAAAACTCTTGCAATGGTAGCTGTGGTTGGTTTTTCGACCTTGGCAGTGTCGTGCTACGACGATACCGAGCTTCGCGAGGGTATCCAGCAGAACACCGAGGACCTTGCAGCTCTGACTGCTCGTGTTGAGGCTCTGGAGATTAAACTTGGCAATGAGGTTAACGCCCTGAAGGCCCTCATCGCTGACGAGATTGCAAAGGTAAATGACGCAATCGAGGCCGTTGAGGACAAGATTGTCATTGCTGATGCAGAGAAAAATGCCGATGGCGAGTGGATTCTTACCCTTGCTAACGGTGAGACCGTAACCGTATTCCCCAAATATCAGGAGAACCACAATGGTCTTCTCACTGTTGTTAAGGAGAATGGTGTTTACTACTGGGCACAGATTGTTGATGGCGCGCCTGTGAAACTTACCGACGCTAACGGTAACGCTTACATGTTCCACCACGCAACCGTAGTTCCCGAGATTGAGATTCCCGAGGGTCACGCAGCTCCCGAGGTACGCGTTAACGAGGCAGGCTTCACCGAGGTATCGTTCGACGGTGGTCTGACTTGGCACCAGATGGGCGGTGGTGACACCGGTCTGTTCGAGAGCGTTATCGCTACCGAGACTTCGATTACCTTCGTTCTCAACGGTGGTCAGGAGTTTACCGTAACTCTTCCCGAGGAGGTAGCTTTCAATGTAGAGGGTAACAAGATTTTCTTGAACGCCGGCGAGACCGTTGCTGTTGCTATCAAAGCTACCGGTGTTAAGGATATGTTGCTTCTCAACCAGCCCGAGGGTTGGGGCGTTGAGCTTCAGAAGAACAAAGTTATCGTAACTGCTCCTGCTGCTGAGGCAGAGGCTCCTCAGGTAGGTGGCATCAAGATTCTTGCCATCACCAACGAGGGTAAAGTTATGCTTGGTAAACTCACCGTTTCGTTGGAGAAGGGTGTTTACATCAGCATTGGTATGCGCGAGGTTCGCACCGGTTTCGATGAGAACTGGGATCCCGTATATGAGACCGTTGAGGCTATCATCTTCGACAACCAGATGACTGAGTGGGTTGAGGATTGGTACACCCCCGGCGAGTTCATTGAGCAGGAGCGTCCTCTTATCGTAGGTATTTTCCCCAAAGGTGAGTTCACCCCCGATCAGCTTGCAAGCGAGCTTGCACAGGGCTACATGGGCAGCTATCCTTACAGCTACGAGAATGTTTACTACAATGGTGAGACCGCATTCCCCTTGAATGGCTTCTTCTGCGACAGCTGGAGTGGCGAGGTTATCCCCTTCGAGGTAGGTGGTGCTTACACCATTTTTGCAACTCCTTATACCAGCGCTGGTATGGGTGCTACTATCAACCCCGACGACATTGTTCTCTTCGAGTACGTTAACAGCACCTTCCTTGTTGAGGAGGTTTCGTCGAACGCATTCGATGTTCAGATTAAGGTTAATATCGCTGGTTACCCCGAGGGTTACCGTATGTACTTCGCTGACGCTCAGTACAGCTGGGAGGACGAGTGGGAAATGTGCCAGCAGTGGGGCGATGATTTCGGTACCTTCATGAATGTTGAGAAATTCGAGGGTTCGCTCTTCGACTTCACCTATGTTGACGATGGTTGGTCGGAGAAGGAGGTTGGTCTGCCCTGCAAGCAGTATCAGCTCGTTCTTGTCCCCATCCACGATGGCGAGTATGCTAAAGAGGATGCTAAGATTTACTACTTCAGCACCAAGGATATTGAGCCCGGTGGTACTGTAGCTCCCACCTTCACCGAGGGTGAGTCGGGTTACGACACCATCAAGGTTGATGTATCGGCTCCCGGTGCTAAACTCACCTACTACAACTTTATGAACGAGGATACCTATGGTCAGTTCTTGAGCGACGACGAGATTCGCGAGTACCTCATCGACAGCGGTGCTGTTAAGGTTTCGGAGACCTTCACTGCTTCGACCAGCGGTCTGAAACAGGGCACTGTTCGTTACCTCGTAGCTTTCTCGGTAGATAAGAGCGGTAAGTATGGTGCTATCACCAAACAGGCCTTCTCGAGCAAAGTATTCCAGTTCAGCGAGACTGCAACCATCGCTATCGAGGACTTCAAACTTTCGAATCTTGGTAACGAGCTGAAGGTTAAGGTTTCGGTTAGCGGCACTGATTCGGCTGTTAAGGAGTACCGTTACGCTAATGTAAACAGCGAGTTCAGCTGGACCAACACCTACGGTGGTTCGTACGAGTCGGCTGCTGCTTATATCGCAACTGTTCCCAATGCATACTATGGTCCTAAGTTCGTTAAGCCTTCGGAGCTCGACGCTGATGGTTATTTCACCATTCCCAACCTTGCAGTAGGTGTAAACTACAACTTTGTAGTTCTTGCTATGCTCGAGAATGGTGAGGTTACTCCCGGTGTAGGTAGGAACTACGACACCGAGATGGCTGTAACCTTGGTTTACGCTGATGAGGCTGGCTACGATGAGTACAAACCCACTGTAACCATTGATTCCGTTGAGGATGGTAGCTACGATTGGTCCGAGGATGATAAGAAGATTACCTACACTATCACCCCCGTTGCCGGTAGCACCGTTTACAACAAGCTTATGGACAATGAGTATGAGCTCACCTACAATACTCCCTTCACTCTGATGCAGTACCTTGCAACCGATACCGGTACCAGCTACTACTACTCGCAGGTATGTACTGAGCAGACTACTTATGTATTCGAGAGCTACGCTTACGCAACTTCGTACCTCTATGTTACTTGGTGCAACCCCGAGGGTGACAAGTACTACCAGACCATGAAGGTTGAGATTCCCGGCATTACCGGTGTTGAGACCGAGGTGCCTGAGGAAGGTGGCGAGGGTGGCGAGCCCGGCATTATGCTCTAATCTACCTTTAGATTTCCCTTTGAGAGGTGACCCGAGTGGGTCACCTCTCTTTTTTTGCCAGCATTCATCATTCAGTTTTTTTGGGGGCGGGGATTTCACAATTTTCTGTAATTCCTATCTTCCTTAACGACTCTATCCCCCCCCAAATCTCTCCATCCAAAAAAAAGAGAAGCGAACACCCCGACTTGGAGTGTCCGCCCAAAGAGTTGTTCTCACTATTGAGTGCCCTGCCTATGTCACCTTTGGTCAGCGAGGGCTATGGCCACGGCAGCTTCGACAACCACCGCCGCACGCAGCGCTATGCAACTATCGTGTCGCCCGCCTATGGTGAGTGGTTCCACACACCCTGTGGAGAGGTTGAGGGTGTGCTGTGTGCGTGCAATGCTCGATGTGGGCTTCACAGCCACACGCACCACAAGGGGGTTCCCATTGGAGATGCCGCCATTGATACCTCCCGCCCCATTGCGTGCTGTGGTGCCGTCGGGTGCCACTATTGGGTCGTTGTGCTCCGATCCACGCATGCGTGCTGCACGGAAGCCGTCGCCAAACTCCACACCCCTCACTCCGGGGATTGCAAAGAGCAGGTGGGCTATGGTGCTCTCGAGCGAGTCGAAGAATGGGGAGCCCCAACCTGCGGGAAGCCCCTTGGCTGTGCACTCCACGATGCCGCCCAGCGAGTCGCCCTCGTTGGCCACGGCGGCTACCATCTCATCCCAGCGTTCGCTGTCGTTTTGGCCGCCAATCTCGGCTATGTGGGCATGGATAGCCACCTCAGGGAGGAGTTTTTTTGCCACTACACCTGCTGCCACGAGAGGCAGGGTGAGCCTTCCGGAGAAGTGACCGCCTCCTCGGGGGTCGTTGAAACCTCCGAATTTGTGGGCTGCCACCCAATCGGCATGGCCGGGTCGTGGGGTGTTGGCAAGGGGCGTGTAGTCCTCCGAGTGAGTATTGCTATTGCGGAAGATGATGGCCATGGGGGCGCCAGTTGTGAATCCATTGTAGAGGCCCGAGAGTATCTCCGGGGAGTCCTCCTCGTGTCGCGAGGTGGTGCCGACAGCTCCGGGCTTGCGTCGCAGCAGGTCGGACTCGAAATCCTCTGCTGCGAGGGGGATACCTGCGGGTATGCCGTCAATCACCACCCCCACTGCGGGGCCGTGCGACTCGCCGAAGAGCGATAGGCGAAACTGATGTCCAAAAGTGTTCATGCCGTTTATTGGTAGTTATTTCAGTGTGTCAAAAAATGTGGGGAACGACTTGGCCACACACTCGCGGTTGTCGAGTGTAGGTCGTGGCTCCATGAAGAGTGATGCCACCGCAAAGGCCATGGCTATGCGATGGTCGCCATGTGTGGTCAGGGGTGCTGCATGCAGGGGTGCTCCGCCTCGAATGCGCAGTGTGTTTCCCTCCACTGTAATGTCGGCCCCTATGGCCACGAGGTTTTCCACGAGCGACACCACACGGTTGCTCTCCTTACCCACGAGGCGGTGGAGCCCACCGATTACCGACTCGCCTCGGGCAAAGAGTGCCACCACGGCAAGGGTAGGGATGAGGTCGGGGGTGTTGGTTGCGTCGTAGGCTATGGCGCTGAGGGTGGAGGAGGGGAGGAAGTCGATGTGTCCCCTCTTTATATCGATGTTGGCTCCTGCATAGGCGAGGAGCACGAGTGCCACCTCGTCGGGTTGCTGGGTGCCTATGTCGCAGCGGAGTGTGTAACGCTCGGCCACGGCATATCCACTCTGAGCTATGGCGTAGGCTGCTGCAAGGTAGGCTGCCGACGACCAATCGTGCTCCAAGGTGATGTTGCCGGCCATGGGTGGCTCGGGCTCGATGTCTATGTTGAGTGTGCCGCTGTCGCCCCCGATGGTCACGATGCCCTCGAACTGCTCCATTATGGAGGCAGTGAGGTTTATGTAGGGGGTGCTCACGGCGCCGTGGACCACCAGATGGCTCATCTCGTCGCGGTCGATGAGCGGTAGGGCCATCATAAGGCCCGATATGTGTTGTGAGGAGTGGCTTCCATCCACCTCGATGTTGGCCCCAAAACGGGCACCGCGCGTGATGCGTAGCGGGAGCCTTCCTCCATTGGATTTACACTCTGCCCCATGGCTCACAATCAGTTCCACGGCATCGGCCATGCTTCGCCCAAGTAGTGTCCCGCACCCCTCAATCACCACTTCGCCCTCCTCCATGATGGTGGCTACGATGGGGATAAGAAGCCTTGTGAGTAGTGCCGATTCGCCCACGCAAATCGTTGTGGAGCAGTTATTCAGCTGTTGTGCTATTGCTTTTGCCCCCTTGCTGTTGATGGTGAGGGTTTTCCCTCGGCGGGTTACCTCAGCTCCCAATGTGCGAGCCACATCTATTGCTGCCTCGCCATCGCCCGATGGGGTATAGCCCCTCAGGGTGGTGCATCCCTCGGCAAGTAGCGCAGAGAGAATTGCCCTCTGTGCCGCACTTTTTGAGGCAGGTGGGGTGGCTGTGGCAGGGAGCGATAGCTCGGCCAACGAGCACCCCTCTGCGAGCGAGGATTGCAGCTGTCGAGTTGTGGGCTGCCCTACGGCAGTAGGTGTGGCGTTTTCGGGTGCAGTATAGGTGTAGGGTGCTCCTGCGAGAAGCGATAGGCGGCGGGTGAATGCCCCCTCGTTGCCCATGGCAAAGGCCACCAAACGCTCGGCGGGGTGGTGGCGGTAGAGCGCGTGTACCGCGAGTGCTTCCTCCGCTGTGTGGGCAGTGGTCGCCACCTTGGCAATGTCGCCACCAAGAGAGTAGATGTGGGTCACCTCACCACGGAGCTCTTCCAATGTGGGGGTAGTGGGGTAGTGGTGTGAGATTATAAGTTTGGTGCCCGAGGTGTGGGCAAGTGCCCCAAGGGATGTTATAAACTCCTCACCCATAGTAATATCGAGGTCGATGGCCCAAGCACCACCTCTCACGGCTGCCGTGTAGATAGCCTCGGCGTGGGCGGTGTCGTTGGTGCGGCAGGTGACGATTATGCGCCCCCCTTTGCCCGCCAACTCCTCCACTTCGGAGGGCGAGAGCTTCATCAGGTCGCAGCGCAACTCCGCCATTGCCGCCCCGCATATTTGGGGCAGGTAGTGGTCGGGCCGCGGGTCGGATATGCTCTCGCAGAAGTGGTACATAGGCTCTGGCTGTGGGTGGG
>JAGBZI010000085.1 GCA_017628305.1 Tidjanibacter sp. | reverse complement strand
GGGGAGGTTCGAGTTGTCCTCAACACCGTAGCTGTCGGTCCAAGCACCGTCAGCGCGAACTTTGAACTCAGCGTTCTCGGGAGCGTCGAAGCTAGCAACTGCCCAACCGTCGGTGATGGTCATTGCGATGTCGGTCGACCAATCGGTGAACGAACCGATAACACCCCAAGTGTGATCTGCCAAAGCCATCTCGGGAGCGGGCTGCTCGGGCTCGGGCTCGGGAACTACTACATCAGCACCGTCAACGCTTGCCAACCATTTGCCATCAGCACCTTTCTCGGTGAGAACAACGAAGTTACCCTCAGCCTTGATGGTTACGGTGAGGTCAACGGTCTGCTCGCCAGCACCAAAGTCGTTAACGATGAAACCAATGGTCTGACCGATAAGCTCCTTGGGAGCCTCCCATACATAGTACGACTTGCCGTCTACGCTCTCAACAACGGTAAGAGCCTGACCGGGCCAAGTACCGCCGGTGTAGTTCTCACCCAACTCGTCACTCCAAGCCCATACGCCAACGGCCTCCCAACCGGTTGCCGAAACATCCGAATAAACTTTTACGAACTCCTGGGTGAGGAAGCCGTTGTCATCCTCATCATTGTTCTCGTCGCCCTGATTGTCAGGACCGCATGCTACCATCGAAAGGGCAGCAATCGAAAGTGCAAGAAATTTTGCCAATTTCATAATGTAAATGTTTTAAAAAAGTTAATAAAAAAATGGGTTTAATAAAAAGTCTGATTAGTATCCCTCGGGGTTTTTCAACTCGGGGTTGGCAAGAATCTGCGACGAAGGAATCGCGAAGAGTTTCTTGTAGTCCTCGAAAGCTTGACCGGCAACACTGCCACCCTTGAAGGGCCATACATAGTCGGCCGAGGTGAAGCTGTTGTAGCGGATGAGGTCGGTACGGCGGTGACCCTCCCAGTACAACTCACGAGCACGCTCCTCACGGAACAGCTTCATGGCATCGTCGCTCCAAGTTGCAGGAACAGAGATTGCTGCAACACCGGTACGCTCTGCCAACTCGTTCATCTTAGCCTGAGCAGTGCTACCCTGACCCAAGCGCGAGCAAGCCTCGGCATAAGTCAAGTAAATCTCACCCAAGCGAATAAGGGGATAGTCGATGTCGGTAGACCTGTCGACATTCTTGGTGCGCTGCCAGTACTCCAAGCCATTCTCAGAGGAGGGAATGTTGTTGAACTTCCAGCAGCCATAGCCCTGCATAAAGGTGTTCAAGAGCTCCGCGAAGTCACCCTTCTCGCGACGAGCGGTGATGAATGCGTAGGCACCACGCTTGTCGGCAATAGTGCAGGTGCCATCCTCACCCCAAGTTACATTGGTGGGGTTGAAGTGGGTATTCACAAAGTGCTCGTGAACATGGAGGCCAAGCCAGCCACCACCGGCACCAATGCGCGAGCTGAAGGTACCATCACCAAGATCCTCGGTCAACTCGGTGGAGTTGATAGCCGCACAGGTGAGGAAGGTACCACCACCCCAAGACTGAGCATAGTTCCAATCGTAGGGAGCGTAGAACAAGAACTCGTTGTAGGCTTTGGGGTTCTCGCCGTTATCGCCACGGAACAGGTGCTCGTAGTTGGGGCAGAGCGCATAGCCAAGGCTGAAAATATCCTCGCAAACAGCCTTACACTCACTCCAAGCGGGAGTACCGGTGTAGACCTCTGCGTTGAGATATACGCGAGCCAACAGACCCAAAACCGAACCTTTGTCGGCACGAGGACGGAGGCTCTTTGCCTCGGGCATAGCCGAATTGTCGGATGCAAGCTCGGTCAGCTCATTAACAATGAACTGATAAACCTCCTTGCGGGGTTTCTGCTTGGGAGCCTCGGCACCAAAGGGCGAATCCTCGGTGGTGAAGGGAACATCACCAAAGACATCCATTGCCATCCAGTAGAAGTATGCACGCAGGAAGCGAGCCTCGGCACGGAAGCCCTCAATCTCTGCTGCGAGCTCCTCGCCTACGCCACGGTTTGCGAGTTTCTCGGGAGCGGTCTGACGAAGATACTCATTCACAAAGGTGATACCCTGAAGAGTACGAACGAACACAGCGTAAACCATATCGTTCTCACTATCGTCCCAAGCGTTGTTGTTGATGGCGTTACACCAAGCATCACCCCAAGCAACCTTCACCTCGTCGGTCGAAGCCTCCTGACAGCTCCAGAACGAACGGATAAGCTCGGATGCACCACCATCACTTACCAGAAGGTCGGTGGTGTCGTTTGTAACAAAGTTAAAGTAGAGGCGCGCAAGACCCTGAACATAGGGCTCTTTCTCATTGCCGTAGACAGTCTCCGAGGTCTTGTCCCACTCATTCAGAGGCAAGGTCTCCAGATCCTTAATACACGAGGTCAGAGTTAAAAGCGCACCTGCAATTACAACAAGAATATGTTTTGCTTTCATCGTTATTGCGTTTTAGTCAATTAGAAATTAAGGTTAAGACGCAGTGAGAAGATGCGAGGACGAGGCCAGATGGTGCCATCGATACCTGCAACGCCCGAAACCTCGGGGTCAACACCGCTATACTTGGTAAGAACAAATACATTCTGGACACCGGCTGCTACACGCATCTTCATGCCGGAGTTACCCAACTTGTTGAAGGTGTAACCGAGGTTGATATCATCCAAACGGAAGAACGATGCATCCTCGATGTAGAGGTCCGAACGGTCCTGCTTCTCGCTTGTGGGCTTGGTCCAACCGGTGCGAAGAACGGTGGTCGCAAAGTTCGACAAACCACCACGAGCGTCGATTGTCGAGGCAGCGTGGCAAGCATAGAAGCTGTTGAACACATAGTTGCCTACCGAGCCGTGGCCGTTGAAGCCGAAGTCCCAATTCTTGTAGGAGTACTTGAGGTTCACACCGAAGAAGAAGTCGGGAGCGGGGCTCTTGCCGGTATTGTAGCGGTCACCCTCGTCAATCTTGCCGTTGTCGTTGAGGTCATAGAAACCGTCCTGAACGGGTTTGCCATCGGTGTAACCCTGCTTGTAAGCATAGAAGGTGTAGGGAGCCGAACCAACGGTGTGCATCTGAAGGTCGTTACCACCGGTACCGGTACCGGGCGAGTTCATAAAGATAGCATAGTCGGGATCGTCGGTCTTGTTCAGCTTGGTGAAGTAGGTATCCTGGAAGGTACCGTTGAAGCCGATACGCAGGCTCTGGGTAGCGGTGCGGATGGGGTTGAAGCTCAGCGAGAACTCAACACCCTCGTTACGCATCGAACCCACATTGGTCAGAAGGTTGGTACCGAAGTTGGAACCCATAGGTACGGTAACCCAGTTGAGAAGGTCGTTGGTGTCGCGGCGATAGATATCAACGCTACCCTCAAACAGACCATCCAAGAGGCCGAAGTCTACACCCACATTGTAGGTAGTGGTGCTCTCCCAGCGGATGTTGGGATCGTATGCCGAGGGCGAGAGCATATACGAGTAGATGGGGTTGCCATTCTCGTCGTAGCCCATAATCACCTGGTGCGAAGCGTCATTCTCGGAGAGGTTGTAACGAGCAAGGAACTTGTAGTTACCAATCTCCTGCTGACCGGTCACACCATAGCCCAAACGAACTTTCAGGGTCGAGAAGAGCTCCTGAGTCTGCATAAACTCCTCGTTGAGGGTGTTCCAAGCAAACGCAGCCGAGGGGAAGTAGCCCCAACGGTTACCCTTAGCGAACTTCGAAGAACCGTCGGCACGGAAAGTAACGGTGAGCAGATAGCGCGAAGCGTAGGAGTAGTTCAAACGGCCGTAGAACGACACGAGGTAGCTCTCCTCACGACCCCAAACACCGGTACTCTTCTCATACTGCTCGTTGGTCTCGTTGTAGTAGGTGATGCTGCGGTCTGCGCTGTAGAAGTGCTGCCACGAGTAACCAAGCATAGTGTCGAAGGTGTGGTCGCCACGGCTCTCGTTGTAGTTGGCATAGAGGTCGAGCACCTTGTTCTGGCGCTGCCAAATCTTCTTGGTGTACTTACCGAAGCCCTTTGCATCCGAATCCCTGTAAGCCTGAATCGAACCAATCTTCACACCGTCGTGCTCTTGGGTCTTCGACCAGTCGCCACCGAGGTTCAGGTTGAAGCGCAGAGCCTCAAGGCCGTGAACTTTGTAGTCGAAGGTGATGTTACCCAGACCACGGTAGGTGCTCGAGTACTTATCTACATCGTAGAGCATCGAAAGGGGGTTGAGGCCTGCAAGGGAGTTGGAAGCGAACGACTCGCCACGACCCTCACCAACATTGTAGAAACCGTTGGTGGTGGTGTAGTCAATCGAGCCATCCTCATTGTACCAATAGGGGTCTACGGTGGGGTTGAAGAATGCTGCAGCACCCACTGCGCCACTATCTGCATAGGTCTGGTGGGTATATACACCCTTGGCATTAATCTGCACGGTCAGGTGGTCGTCGAGATACTTGGGCGAGAGGTTGATATCGAGAGTTGCGCGGTCGAAATCCGAAGTCTGCAAAGTACCCTGCTGGTTGGTGTAACCCACCGAAGCACGATAGGGAAGCTCCTCATAGACCTTGCCACCCTTGCGATTGCCATAGAGGCTCACATTGTGGTCGTGCGAAAGGGCGGGGCGGAAAACAAGGCTCTGCCAATCGGTGTTTGCGGTACCGATGAACTTATTAGCCTCGTTGCGAGCGCTCGAGCCCTCGGGGAAGGTGTTGTTGATGTGCTCACGGAACTGCTCGGGGGTCATAACCTGCATAGTGCTGGAGTTGGTGGAGACACTATACGAACCATTGTACGAAATGGTGGGTTTGCTGCCCGAGCCCTTCTTGGTGGTGATGATAATAACGCCATTCGAAGCACGCGAACCGTAGATAGCAGCTGCCGAAGCATCTTTCAAGACGGTGAACGACTCGATGTCGTTAGGGTTAACCAGCGACAAGGGGTTGGCCATACCCGAACCTGCATCGCTTGCGATGGGCACACCGTCGATAACGATAAGAGGATCGTTCGATGCGTTCAACGACGCAGCACCACGGATACGGATAGTGGAACCGGAGTTGGGACCACCATCACCGGGGATAATCTGCAAGCCGGGAACTTTACCCTGCATCATATCCTGAGTGGATACCACTGCACCACGGTTGAGGTCCTCTGCCTTGATTGCCACAACCGAACCGGTAAGGTCATCTTTCTTGGCAACACCATAACCAATCATCACAATCTCCTCGATCTCGTGTGCGCTCTGCTCGAGAGTGATGTTGATGACGGTGCGACCTGCTACCTGCTCGAAAGCGTCGGCATAGCCCACATAGCTCACCCAAAGGGTAGAGTTTTTGTCTACATTGATGGTGTACGAGCCACTTGCCTCAGTAACCACGCCAAGACCGCTCTCGGCCTCAACAACGGTTGCTCCAACAATGGCCTCGCCTGCAGCATCCCTCACGGTACCCTTAACGGTAACCTTCTGTGCAAAAGCACCACCGGCAACCAACACGAGGGCTGCCAATGTGAGGACTGCTTTCCTAAAACTGAGTAAATGTTTTAACATAAGCGATTAATTAGAGTTTTTTTATGTTGTTAATTATTCTCCTTTTCTCTCCAAATATCCACTTTTGCCAATTGGCCATTGGCAAAAATAATATTTATAATCTAATATAGGTATATTCACTTGCTGAACTGGGGGAGAATGGCGACGAACCACCCGTTTTTGCCGACGGGTGGATTCGCCATTATCCATCTCCGGACTACCTGCCCGAGCTCTCAATCATACCCTTAATGAGGTCGTTGAGCTCCCTCTTCTCCAGCAACTCCTCCACCGAAAGGTGCATGCGGTAGCGCCAATAGTGGTTGGCAATTGCGGGGATGTTGATACGCTCACTCTCCACATCTGCCTTGCGGACACTCTCGTCCATCGAGAGCCAATCCTGCAAGGGGAGGATGGTGAGAATGGAGGGAGCGGCCAAGTGGTTGGCCACCACGGTGCGGCAGATGTCGCCATCGGCCTCCATGGGTGCAGGGCCCTTCTTCCAGAGAATCTCGTTGTAGAAGTCCTGAGTGGTGGCCCTATCCTCCTGCCACCAGCCCCTCAGGGTGCTTGTGTCGTGCGAACCTGTGGTGCAGACCGAAGCGTAGGGGTAGCGGTTGGTGAAGCCAAACTTATGCTCGGGGTTCTTGGGCATGCGCTGTACCTCGAGCGAGAGGATGCCGAGGTTGGTCATAACGGGACCAACGCAGTCGGGCACCATACCGAGGTCCTCACCGCAACACATCATCTGGGTGGCATCCACAAGTGCGGGGAGCTTCTCCATTGCAAGTGCGCCCCAGAAATCGTTGTGGCGACGGTAGAAGAAGTCGTTGTAGAGCTCATTGAACCTCTCCTTCTCCCACTGGCTGAGCCACTGGTAGCTCTTGGTGTGCTGTGCCGAAATGCGGGGGTGGAAGTAGCCGGGCTTGCGGGGGTCCTCAATGAAGAGCACCTCGCCGGTGAGGCCATAGAGGGCCTTGAGGGCCTTCTCGTTCTTGCCGCCAAGCTTCTCCAAAATCTCGCGCTGAGTGCGGTAGCCCTCCTTCAGCGAGAAGTATCCGTTATCCTTGGGGTCCAAATAGGGGGTCCAATCCTCGCCACAGAAGAACTCATCGAGGTAGTCCCAGTGAATCTGGGGCTCCACATAGCGCTCGCGGTTCATGGGCATACCCCTCATAGCCAGCTCGTCATAGCTGAAGGGCATTGCGGGGTTGAAGTAGCCCAGCAGGCCCACAACACTCTCCATAGGAATCTCCCAGATGCGGAAGAAGCCGAGGATGTGGTCGATGCGGTAGAGGTCGAAGTAGTCTGCCATCTTCTCGAAGCGGCGTTTCCACCATGCATAGCCATCCTGAGCCATCACCTCCCAATTGTAGGTGGGGAAGCCCCAGTTCTGGCCGTCGGCCGAGAAGTCATCGGGTGGAGCACCCGCCTGACAGTTCATATTGAAGAGTCGTGCATCGCTCCAAGCCTCCACCGAGTCGCGCGAGATACCGATAGGGATATCACCCTTGAGCACCACGCCAATCGAGCGGCAGTAGTCCACACTCTCCTTCAGCTGGCGGTCGAGGTGGTACTGCAACCAGAGGTAGATAGCCACTTTGCTGTACTCCTTGCCCTCGGGGTTGATATACTTGGCCACGAGTTTGTCGGAGTACTCGCTCTCCTTGCCCCAAGCGTGGAAGTTGGCTGTACCCTTCTTATCCCTCAGGTAGCAGAACACGGCATATTTGTCGAGCCAATCCTTGTTGGCCTCATAGAATTTCTGGAAAGCTTTGGTCTTGAGGGTGCGCTTACCGCTGCGCGAAAACTCCTTCTTGAAGAAGTCGAATTTGAGCTTCACCACAGCATCGTAGTCGCACAGCTCCAGCGAGTTGAGCCTATCAATCTCCTCGCCCTCGGCACCCAGCTCGCGAATGGAGAGGTAGAGGGGGTTGAGTGCAAAGATGGAGATGGCGCTATAGGGATAGGAGTCCCTCCAGCAGAAGCTCTGGGTGGTGTCGTTGATGGGGAGAATCTGGATGATTTTCTGACCGGTTGCCACGGCCCACTCACCCATCTTCCTGAGGTCTACGAAGTCGCCGATACCCTGACTCTGGGCAGTGCGAAGCGAGAACACGGGGATGGCCACACCGGCACCCTTCCAATCGAAATTGCCGCGGAAGGTAGCCTCGATGTGCTCACTCTCCAGCTCGCCACACACATAGTAGCGACGGTTGCCTCCCTCTTCCCACCACACATTGCCATTCTCCTTGACAATGAACTTGTACTCAAACTCGTCACCAAGTTTGGCGAGGTCGAGCGACACCTTCCAATGGGGATAGGAGTCGATAGTGAGGGGCACCGCTTTGTCGGTATTCCAACCGCCCAACTGCTCCGAGCTGCCCACAATGTAGAGCCTCTGCGAGGGGCGTGCGGTGGGTGCATAGACGCGGAACGAGAGCTGGTGTTTGGCTCTCAATATGGCAGCCTTCTCAGCGGGGAAGAAGGTGCCAAAGGGCGAAGTTTCATATATATTCTTCATCATAAAAATATGGATGTAAATTATTGAGCGTAAATCTGTTTTCTATTTCACAAACTCCACAACATCGCAGTAGTAGCCCTCCACGGTCATCTCGCCCTCAGCCACCACCTCACCACCGGTGAGGATGCTGCGGCCTTTGGCGCCATCGGGCAACAGCTCTGCGTAGTCGCTCCAAGTTACGGTGCGACCCTCGGGCGAGAAGTTGGTGATGGTCACCACCACCTTCTCCTCGTTGTGACGAGCGAAGACATAGAGGTTGTCGGTGCGGTAGAACTGGGTGAGCTTGCCACTCTGAACCACAGGCTCC
The DNA here is from genome assembly GCA_017628305.1 of Tidjanibacter sp. Lineage (GTDB taxonomy): Bacteria > Bacteroidota > Bacteroidia > Bacteroidales > Rikenellaceae > Tidjanibacter. The sequence continues at coordinate 23,917 of JAGBZI010000085.1, read as the reverse complement.
GAGGTGCGATAGCGCACGAGTGTTCGGGTGTGCTCGAAGGCAGCCTGCTCGTCGGCGGTGCGACCCTCGGCAGTGAACTTGTTAAGTTTGTCGCCACTCCAGCCACCCTCAAACTCCTTGCGTGCGCCGCCGTGGCCCGTCGCCATGTCGCTTGAGCGCATCATAATCTCGGTGCCATAGAAGAGCTGGGGCACGCCACGGGTGGTGGCAATGATGGCCATACCAATCTTATACTTCCTCAGGTCGCCATCGATGGTGTCGGCAAAGCGCTCGATATCGTGGTTGTCGAGGAAGGTGAGGATGGTATTGGGGTTGCCATAGAGGAAATCCTGAAGGATGGAGGTGTAGACACCGTGGCCACCCCACATCCAGCCGTCGGGCTGATGCGAGAGGCCCTGTGCAATCTTCTCCTGCAAGGGGAAGTCCATCACCGAGGGGAGTCCGCTCGAGTAGCCGTCGCGGTTGTTGGCAGCACCCTCCCAATAGGCGCAGATGGCGGGAACTGCATTCCAGCACTCACCCACGATATTGAGATTGGGATACTCCTCCAGAATCGAACGGGTCCAACGGGCCATGCTCCACTTCTCGTTGTAGGGGAAGGTGTCCACGCGCAGACCATCCAAATCGGCCCACTCAATCCACCAGCAATAGAGCTGACGGAAGTAGTTGAACACCAATGGGTTCTCCAAATTCATATCTGGCATTGAGTAGTCGAACCAACCCTCCTCCATCATCTTCTGGTCGCGCACGGAGCGGTTGTCGGGGCCGGCCTGCATCATCCAACCGTGGTTGGTGATGAGGGGTTTGTCGGCATTGTGCACCCAATCGCTCGAGGGGAAGTCGCCGGCCCACCAGTGGGCAGTACCACAGTGGTTGGTAACCACATCAAAGATGAACTTAATACCCCTCTTGTGTGCCTCGGCCACCATCTCCCTATAGAGTTCGTTGGTACCATAGCGGGGGTCGATGTGGTAGTAGTCCGAGCAGGAGTAGCCGTGGTAGGAGGCGAAGTTCTCGTTATCCACGGTAAGGGGGGTGCTCCAGATGGCGGTCACTCCCAAATCGGCCAAGTAGTCGAGGTGGTCGATGATACCCTGAATGTCGCCACCATGGCGGCCAAAGGGCTCCTGACGGTTACACACATCGCCATAGCCCTCCACATTGTCGTTGCTCTCGTCGCCATTGGCAAACCTGTCGGGCATAATAAGATAAACGACATCCTTTGAGCTGAAGCTCTCCCTCTCGGCCGACCCCTCACGACGGTTGTCGATGTGGTAGGCGAAGGTGTGTTTCTTGCGGCCCTTGGTGAGGGTGATGTTCCAATCGCCGGCCTTCAGGACCTCGAGGTCGAGGAAGAGGTAATTGGGGTTGTCGGTAGTAACGGTACCTCGGAGTGCGAGGCCCTCACCCTCCACAGTCACTTTGCAGTCGGCGATGGTGTCGCCGTGGAGCATCAACTGCAGGGGGGTCTTCATATTGGTGAACCACGAGAGTGGCTCCACATGGTCAACCTTCTGCGCGCTCAGGGAGAGTGCGCAGAGGGCTGCCATAAGGGTCAGATAGATTTTCTTCATCGCTACAGAAGTGCTTTGAGGATTAGTTGGTCTTGACGAGCACTACATAGCTGTGGGGCTCGAGCGAAGCGTTGTAGTGGCCGCCGGTAATCTCCACCTTCTCGTCGGTGATGAGGTTGGTGTAGGTACCATTGGGCACAGCAATAGTGAACTGGGTGGGAGCTTTGGCCATAACCTTGGCAGGCTGGTTGCCCAGCACATCGATGAAGATGTCGTTGCCATTGTCCTTGAGCTCCTTGGTGCCGTTGGCATTGCGGAACACGAAGGCCATCTTCTTGATGGTTTCGCCTGCGGGCACACCATAGTAGGCGCGAGGACCACCCTTGATAACGAGTTTCCAGAGGTTACCCTCCACCTTGGTGAGCTTACACTCGGGGTTATTCACGGTCCACTCATACTTCACATACTTCCAGTCGTTGCTGGTTGCGCTCTTGTCGGTGAGCACACCGGTGTGGGCATACATGTCGCCACTGAGGCCGGCCAAAGCGGTGCCGGTAGCATCTACAAAGAGCTCCACATCGGTGGTGGTGTCGTTGTAAACAGTAGCGGGGTTGGTGTAGATAGTGAGGGTCGAGAGGGGGATGAGGATATCGGCACCATTGTCCTTAACCTCCTTGGTACCATCGGCATTGCGGAACACGAAGGCCATCTTCTGGATGTTCTCACCCGAGGGAACACCGTAGAATGCGCGAGGACCGCCCTTGATGGTCAGGCTCCACAGGTCGTTACCGAGGTTTTTGAGTTTGCAGTCAGCCACATTCTCGGTCCAGTCGTGTTTCACATATTTCCAATCGCTGTCGGCGGTGCTCTTGTTGGTAATCACACCGGTGTGGGCATAGAGGTCGCCGCTGAAGCCCTTCAAGGCTGTGCTTGCGGTGTTCAGGTAGACGATGACATCCTCGGTGGTGGTGGCGCTAACAACCGAAGGCGAAGTGTAGACCATCGAGCCGCCACCGGTGGTGGTTCCGCCGCCGGGGGTTGTGGGGTTGTCGCCATCGGTGAGGAAGTTGGCAGCCACCATAACGGTGGAGTTGCCGGAGGTGTAGACCATGTGTTTGCCACCCATATCGGCGTCGTTCACATTGTAGGTGGTGAGCCTGTTGGTAGCATTGTCGCCGTAGAGCTCGGGGTGGTCGGTACGGAACGAGATAATCTTGCTGGCTGCATCATAGAGAGCCTTGCGGTGGGGATCGTTCATATCCTCCCAGCGGAAGGGCTTGGGATCGGTACGGCCCGTCTCGGTAAGCTCGCGGTCGTCACCCAACTCACCACCCTGCCACATCATCTTGGGATAGGGGGTGAGGAAGTGGAATGCAAACGAAGCCTGAAGGCGGTTCGAAAGGTTGGCCCAATCCTTCACACCGGCGCCACCATAGGCAAGAGCCTTGTAGGCCACCCTCTCCTCGTCGTGGCTCTCCATGTAGCTCACGCGGTTCGAGGCATAAGCACCACCGAAGTAGCTCTTATTGTTGCCGGTCCAGCCCATCACGGTCTCCTGATAGCCGTAGATGGAGTTGCGCCAAGGAAGTGCGCCATAGGCTGCCATCTCATTCTCCTCCTGATCGCACACAAAGTACTCGAGAATCATGTAGCTGCCTGCGCTGGCCTCCTGCATTGCGTCGTAGTAGTATTTCAAGTGACCCACACGGTTGCTATCGTAGCTGCGGCAGCGACCGTCGTCATCACCCGAGTTGGTCTGGGTGATACCCTTTGCAAGGTCGAAGCGGTAGCCATCCACCTTATACTCGGTAAGCCAGAACTTGAGCATATCGCTGAAGTAGGAGCGAGTCTTGTGGAAGTCGTGGTTGAGGTCGTTGTAGACATTGAAGGGGTGTTTAGCCTTCACATTGAAGAAGGGGTTCTTGGAGTTGGGATAGCTACCGTCGTCGCTCCACATCCTCATCCAAGGGAACTGGCCGGTAGCGTGGTTGAGAACGATATCCAAAATCACAGCAATGCCCCTCTTGTGGCACTCGTCGATGAACTCCTTGTAGTCGTTCTCGGTACCGTAGGCCTTGTCGGGAGCAAAGTAGAAACAGGGGTTGTAGCCCCACGAGTTGTTGCCATCGAACTCCTGAATGGGCATCAGCTCAATGGCGTTGATGCCGAGAGCAGCCAGATAGTCGAGCTTGGCGGTGGCAGCCTTCACCGAACCCTCGGGGGTGAAGTCGCGCAGAAGGAGCTCATAGATGGCGAGCGAGTTCTTGTCGGGACGCTCGAAGTTGGTCACCTGCCAATTGTAGTTGTCGGCAGCGGTGGAGAACACCGACACAATCTCGGTGGTCTCGGCGGGGTAGGCCTTGAGGTTGGGGTAAACCGAAGGCTCAATCCACTTGTCGTTCCAAGGGTCGAGAATCTTCTCCGAGTAGGGGTCACCCACCTTCACCTTACCATCCACGAGGTACTGGTAAGCATACTCGGTATTGGGCTTCAGGTCGCTCACGGTGGTCCAGAAGTAGTCGCCATCCTTGTACATAACATAGTCGTTGCTGGCGGCAAACTTGTTGAACTCGCCGAGCAGCACAATCTGCTGCTTGCCGGGGGCATAGAGCACGAAGGTGGCGTCGGAGCCATCGACAGTCACACCATCCTTAACACCTGCGGGACGGCTCTGGCTCTCGGTGCCCTTCAGGGCAGCCACAGTCACTGCATCCTTGGCAACGGCGCCATCCTCGGCGGTGGCAACAGCCTCAAAGACCATATCGCCGCTGGCAGAAACCGTGTGGGTATAGGTCAGCTTATCGCCCTCGGTACTCTTCAGCTCTGCACCATTAAGGGTGAGCTGGAGGTTCTTGGCATTCTGCGACACAGCCACAACATCCACCTCCGCACCGATGGGGTAGATGGTGCCGTGAACGGGCGAGAGAACCTTCACAACGAGTGCGTCGGAGGGTACAAGGTCGATGTAGATATCCTGACCATTGTTCTTCACCTCCTTGGTGCCGGTAGCATTGCGGAACACGAAAGCAATCTGGAGAATCTCCTCATCCTCGCCTACACCGTAGAAAGCCTTGGGACCACCCGCAATAACCATAGCGTAGATGGTGCCACCCACATGGGTGAGCTTACATTCGGGAGAGTTAACGGTCCACTCATGCTTAACATATTTCCAGTCGCCACCACCGGTACTTGCGTCGGTGATAACACCGGTGTGGGCATAGAGCTCCTCGCCCTCGGTAACAGTGCTGCCATTGACATTCACAACCACCACAACATTCTCGGTGGTGTCGTCCGACACAAACGAAGGCATGGTCGATATGAGGGGCCACACGGCGTTGAGGTCGATATCGTCAACATTGGGAATCACCACCTCAATGTCATTATCGGGCGTAGGGTCGGGCTCGGGTACAGGGTCCTTGCAACCCATCATGAGGGTTGCGGCAGCAACCATCAAGAGGCTCAAACACTTCATCGTGCTAACAAAAGTTCTTTTCATAATACGCTTCTATTTGGATTTTTAGTTGTTTTTATCTGTTTACCCTTTTGGTGCGGATGCCGAAAACAGCAATGGCGCCCAGCACCAGCGAGATGCCTGCAATCACAAGCATCACACCCTGACCGCTCTGTACCATTGCACCGCTATCGATGGTTACCATGTCGCCACCGAAGGTCTTGAAGAGGAAGCCACCCACCAAGGCTGCCACAATCTGAGGCAGACAGATGGTGCAGTTGAAGAGGCCGAGGTAGGTACCCATAGCCTTACCCGAGAGCGAGTTGGTGAGCATCGCAAAGGGCATAGCCAACATTGCGGCCCAAGCGCAACCAATCAGCAGGAACGACACAAAGAGGAGATACTGGTTGGCAATGAAATAGGTCGAGATGAAACCAGCAGCACCCAACAAAAGGCTTACCGAGTAGCCCACCTTCTCGTTGCGGAACAGAGGAAGAGCAAGGGCCCACAAAATCGAACCCACAGCCTGAACGGCAAAGAGCACACCGGTCCAGTCGCCGGCGCTCTGGAAGGCTGCCGACTTGGCATCCACGGTGCCCCACACATTCTCGGCAATGGCTCCGGTGGTGTTGTTCCACATGTAGAGGAATGCAAACCAGCAGAAGAACTGCACAAGGCCAATCTGCCAGAAGGCCGCGGGGGCCTCCTTGAGGAGTTTGATGATGTTGGTCTTCTCCTTGGGCTCATCCTTCTTGGCGGGCTCGATACCGTGGAACTCGGCATACTCCTCGGGGTTCATCTCCTTAACCTTCACACCGGTGAACATCACACAGAGGATAAGGATGGCGGCGCCGATGTAGAACGACCAAGTAACCGAAGGGGGAATCATACCCTCGGGAGCGGTGTTCTTAATGCCAATCCAAGTGAAGAAGTAGGGGAAGAGGTAGCCCACCAGCGAGCCGGCGTTGCAGAGCAGACTCTGGATGGAGTATGCTTTGGTCTTCTGCTCCTCGTTAACCATGTCGCCCACCATCATCTTGAAGGGCTGCATAGCCATGTTGATGGAGGTGTCGAGCAACATGAGCATCACGGCACCAAAGCCGAGAGCGGCCTTCACGGTGAGGTTGAAGCTACCCGAGTTGGGCAGCAGAGCCATGACGATTACTGCCACGATGGAGCCTACATAGAGGTAGGGTTTGCGGCGGCCGAGGCGACACCAAGTCTTGTCACTCATGGCACCCACGATGGGCTGAACAATCATACCCATCAGAGGGGGCAACACCCAGAAAAAGCTGAGGGTGTGGGGGTCGGCGCCAAGGGTCGCAAAGATGCGACTGATGTTGGCACTCTGAAGCGCGTAGGCAATCTGTACTCCGAAGAAACCGAAGCTCAGATTCCACATCTGCCAAAACGAAAGGTTGCGTTTGTTACTCATTTTTGTTTGTTTAGTTTATTATTGATTTGTTTAATTGTTTTTGCGGCTATTATCTCTGCCCACCTATATTTAAAAAATATAGCCGTGCAATTTAGTGTTTTTTTGTGGAGCATCGCAACATTTTTTGACGAATGGCGGATATTTGGTGATGAGTTTGGAGAAAAAGAGTGTGAAATTTGCAGATTTTCGACAAAAATACCTATCTTTGAAAACCTGAAACCACAAAACAACCTGCAAAAATGGATGCAAAACTCAATAAATGCAGCTGGATAATCCACCTCTTTGCGGTGGCCCACGCACTCTCCACATTCCTGCTCGGACGCTGGGGTGTGAGCGATGAGATGGTGCTCTCGCTACTCACCATCACCATGATTGTGCTGGTCACCCACATCTATGGAGTGCCCCTCGAGGTGTCGGCAGCCATTGCCATTCTCTTCTGCTTTGCGGGCTTCTACATGGGAAGTTATGGTGGCCTGTGGCTCGAGGCTTCGGGTTCGCCACTGCTGATTGAGTACTCCAGCTCCATCTGCACCTTCGTGGTGACCGAAATTGTTGGTTGGGCCGCAGCCCTCATTGCCGTCAAACGCAAGCAGTAACAATCTAGCATTCCGCGTGTTATGAATAAGGATTTGGTGCGCTTGGCGGCCGTCGTTATTGCCATTTTATTGCTTCGCATTGGTTTTGTCAACCTCTACGAACACTTCGAGGTACTGGGCGGTTTCGACATCTTTGAAGCCATCGGATTTATCATTTTCGACCCCATCAACCTCCCCCTCACCCTCGCCTCCACCCTGCTGCTTGGCTTCATCGTCCACAAGGTTGAGTGGTTCTCCACCCACCCCATCGCACGCATGGGTGCCTACCTTGTGATTATCGTCTGCTGTTCCTTGGTTTCGACCCTCATTGCGGCCAACAATGCGGAGTGTGGTGTGTGGAGCGCCGAGTGGTACTCGCTCTTCGCCACAGCCGCCACGCTGTGCATCATCATCCTCGTGGCGCTCTATGTTTGGATGTGGTTTCTCTCCTCGCGCAGGCGTGTGTCGAAGATGATGGCTAAGAGCGAACGCACTCAGTATCAGTACACACAGCTCAAACGACAGCTCAACCCCCACTTCCTTTTCAACAGCCTCTCCATCCTCGACTACTTGGTGCAGGAGCAGCAAACCGAGAGGGCCAGCGACTACATTAAAAAGCTGGCTAACATCTACCGCTACCTGCTCAAACAGGAGGAGTATGACACCATCGAACTCTCCAAAGAGGTCGATTTTTTGAGACTCTACATCGACATCATGAGGGAGCGTTTCCTCGACGGATTTGAGGTGACAATGGAGCTCGCCGAGGAGGCTATGAGCCACAAGGTTGTCCCCTGCTCGCTCCAAGTGTTGGTGGAAAACGCCTTCAAGCACAACGCCGTGTCGCCCACCGATAAGTTGCTGATAACCATACGGACAGAGGGTGACTCCATTGTGGTGAGCAACAATCTGCACGACAAACACAGCTCACCCGAATCGACCGGCTTCGGACTCAAAAACCTGCACACACAGTATGAGTTGCTCTCGGGCTCGAAGATTGTAGTCACCAAGACTGACAGGCTCTTCTCCGTGAAGATTCCGCTGCTAAAGTAGCGATGAGAACTCCGCTGCGAAGAATGGAAAATATTAACCACAACATATATTAACCAAATGAATGTTCTGATAATAGAGGACGAGATACCCTCGAGGCTCAACCTTCAGCGAGCCCTCGGCACCATATCCCCCGACTTGACCATTGTGGGCACACTCGGCTCGGTGGCCGAAGCTGTGGAGTGGTTCGAGAGCCACCCCAACGGAGCCGACCTGATATTTATGGATGTGCAGCTGAGCGACGGCCTCTGCTTCGACATTTTCAAGCGAACGAAGGTGGTGGGCAAGGTGGTGATTACCACCGCCTACGACAACTATGCACTCGACGCTTTCCGTGTTCGCTCGGTAGACTACCTGCTCAAACCTATCGAACGCGAGGCCCTGCGCAACACCGTGGAGCACTGCCGAACACTGCTCACCCCCACCTCATCAACCTCGGCACCCTCGCCTGCTGCCGCCGTGGACTACGCGGCCCTTGCGGAGCTCTTCGCCCCCAAGAACCAGTATAAAGACCGTTTTCTGGTGAAGGTAGGCGACAAAATCATCCTCGTGAAGGCCGAGAACATCGCCCTCTTCTACTCGGAGAGCAAGACCACCTTCCTTGTGACCGACGAGAACCGACAGTACATCGTAGACGAGTCGCTCGATGCCATCGAGGCCAAGCTCGACCCCAAACACTTCTTCCGCATTGGTCGTTCGGGCATCATCTCGCTCGAGCAGATTCAGGTAGTAAGCCGCCACTTCGGCTCGCGCCTGAAGGTGCAGCTAAAGAGTGGTCACAGGGAGGATTTGTTCGTTTCCCGCTCGCGCTCGGCGGAGTTCCTCGAGTGGCTCAACGGCAATTAGCAACCTTTGCATCGACCTATAAATCAAGGGGTAAGACAGCTTTGTCTTACCCCTTGATTATTTCCATCTAATTCCTATTGCTGCTACCTCAGGCGGTGGCGGAGGAAGTGGCTGCGGGTGGCCGCAAAGAGCAGCACCACACCCGCCAGATTGACAATCCACGCACCCCAAAAAGCGGCCCCATAGCCCCAATACTCGGCCAAAGCACCGCCAACGACAATGCCAAGTCCTACGCCAACATCCCACGACACCAACATCGTGGAGTTGGCCGTACCGCGCTGTGAGTGTTCGGCAAGATTGATAAACATGGTCTGGAAAGCGGGATACATGTGGCCATTGCCGAGGCCCACAACAAGGGCACAAGTGTAGTAGCCAAAGGGGTTGTGGAAGGCGGCAAAAAGGAGGTAACCAACAAGCGAAATGAGGGCTCCGAGGCAGGCGTTGCGGGTAATCTTACCATCTCTGAGTGAGCGACTTCCCACCAATCGAGAGCAGATGAGGCCCACCGAAAGGAGTGCAAAGAACAGACCCGAGCCACCCACAATTCCCAGCTCCTCCTTGCCATAGATTGCAAGGTAGGTGGAGACCACTCCATAGGAGAAGGCGAAGCAGCCGAGGTTGCCGCCTTGCAGGAGTGCTCGCGTGAGGATAAAGCGGTCGAGGCTCATGGGGGCCTTGTTGCGCACAATCTCCTTCTCGGGCATCTTGATGGTGGCAGCGATGGCCACACCTCCCAAGGCGGTGACAAGCGAGAGGGCAAAAAGCACACTGAAGTTGTCGCACGCAGCATAGATGGCAAGTGCCACGGCGGGAGCAATGGCTGTGGCCACATTGTTGCTCAGTCCATAATAGCCAATGCCCTCGGCCCTGCGCGAGGAGTGGAGCACATCAATGGCCACTGTGCTGTTGGCCACGGTTGTTGCCCCATAGGGTGCGCCATGGAGAGTGCGCACAACGGCAAACACCACCAGCGACCCCGCAACAAGGTAGCCGCCAAAGAGCACCGCAAAGAGCGAGAAGCAGATGAGCAGCACCAACTTACGAGGGAAACTATCCACGAAATAGCCACTGAAGGGGCGGATGAGAAGGGCTGTGAGTGTGTAGCCCGAGAGTACCAAACCGATGACATCCTTGTTGGCCCCGAAACTCTCGCTGAGGTATATGGGCAACAGCGGGGTGAGCAACATAAATGAAAAATATATCATGAAATTGCAGAGCAGCGTCTTTATGTAGTTGCTGTTCCACAGTTTGTGCACCACCTCGGTGGTTTGTGTGGGTTGCTCGTTCATATCATCCGTATTTTCGATCACAAAGGTACAAAAATAGGGGCGAGACTATCCTCCCGCCCCGAAAAAAATTTTTGTGCGCCCTAACGCCTATTTCTTGAACGCGATGATGGCACTCGAGCCGTGAACATAGAAGCTGCCACCGGTGAAGGGGCGGGGTGCGTCGAGCTGCATCTTGGCATCCTCACACACAATGTTCCACTCACCATAGGGGAAGTCGACATCCACACCGTAGCGCGAGCCATTGTAAACAACCAAAATCTCGCTCCACTCGTCGCCCACAGCAGCACCATTGAGGGTGTACATCACAGTACCCTCGGGCGAGTCGTAGAACTTGAGGTTCTCGGCAACCTGCTCGGTGGTGGCCATGCGGAATGCGGGGTGGTTGCGACGCATACGAATCAACTCCTTGTAGAAGGTGAAGACATCGTAATACTTTACCTTGTGGCTCCAGTCGATGCGGTTTACCTCGTCGGGGAGGTTGTAGGTGTTACGGATGTGCTGCTTGGTGCGGTAGAGCTCCTCTCCACAGAAGATGAAGGGTACACCCTGCGAGGTCAAAACCACCGTCTGGGCCAGCAGGTCCATACGCTTACGCTGCTCGGGCGTTGCATCCTTGGCAACAGCATCAATCTTGTCCCTGAGGCACTCGTCGTCGTGGCACGACACATAGTTGATAACCTCCACAGGGTCGTTGGCATAGGGGGCCGACGAGTAGTTCACAGCCTCATAGTCCACCTGAGGGTGCTGGGTGGCACCCACCACACCAAACTTGATGCTCTCCTTCTGGCGGTTACCCACAACACCCGTTGCAAAGCCACCCTCGCCGGCACTCATCCACTCGCCGCGCAGACCGTCGCGAACATCGTCGCTGAAGACTGCAATGCGGGGGAATTGGGGACCATTGTGCTTGGAGGCCTGCTGCTCTACGGGCAGAGGAGTGCTACTTGCCATCCACCCCTCGCCATAGACGAAGATGGAGGGAGAAATCTTATCCAACTCGCTGCGAATGAGGTTCATAGTCTCAATATCGTGGATGGCCATAAGGTCAAAGCGGAATCCGTCGATGTGGAACTCCTTGGCCCAATACTTCACCGACTCGGTGATGTAGCGACGCACCATGGGGCGCTCCGAAGCAGTCTCGTTGCCACAGCCCGAAGCGTTGGAATAGTCGCCATCCTCGGTCTGACGATAGTAGTAGCCGGGGACGGTGAGCGAGAAGTTGGAGCCGTCGTTCACAAAGGTGTGGTTGTAGACAACATCCATAATCACACCTATGCCTGCCTTATGGAGGGCCTGAACCATCTGCTTCATCTCGCGGATGCGCACCTCGGGGGTGAAGGGGTCGGTGGAGTAGCCACCCTCGGGAGCGTTGTAGTTCTTGGGATCGTAGCCCCAGTTGTAGTTGTTCTCCTCGAGGCGGGTCTCGTCAATCGAGCCGTAGTCGTAGGAGGGGAGTATGTGAACATGGGTGATACCCAGCTCCTTGAGGTGGTCGATACCGCTCTTCAGCCCCTGAGGGGTGAGGGTACCCTCCTCGGTGAGAGCAAGGAACTTACCCTTGTTGGTCACGCCGCTGTTGTCAGCAATCGAGAAGTCGCGGTGGTGCATCTCGTAGATGATGATATCGGTGAAGTTCTCCACCTCCTTGCGCTGGTCATTCTCCCAGCCCTCGGGGTTGGTGTCGGCAAGGTCGATGATGGCAGCCCTCTGGCCGTTGGCACCCACAGCCTTGTTCCACACACCGGGGGTCTCGGCAAGCCTCTTGCCCTCCTTGGTGGTCACCTGATATGTGTAGAACTGACCCTTACGGTCGCCATTGAGCTTGGCTACCCAAGTACCCTTGGTGGAGGGGGTCATTGCGATGCTCTCCAGAGCCTCACCACCCAGCCCCTCAGCATAGATTCGGAGGGTTACACTCTCGGCAGTAGGCGCCCAGAGTCGAAGGGTGGAGCTTGTGGGGGTGTAGGTGAGCCCAAGGTCGCCCTTGGTGTACTCGGGATAGGTTGTCCAATCACCTACGGTTGTTTGGGTTTTGCAAGCCATAGTCATCACGCCGCACACAACGGCAGCAAGTTTAAGAATAGTTTTCATAATATGTTAAAAGAGTTTATTGTTTCTCTTCCACACTGCACAGAGTGCCCATGCTGATCATTGGTCACTCTTGCGCAAGGCGCAAGGTAGTGATAATTTTCCAAACCACCACACCCCTCTCCGACGAGTGACCGCTTTTTCGCCGACAAAATGCACATTTCTCTGGGCCAACCACCACACCCCCAACCCCCAATAGAGGAAAAAAATCGGGAGCCTCTATAAAATAGAGGCGGGGAAATTTTGAAAATCGAAAAGTAATGTGTACTTTTGCGCTAATTGGAAAAATAGTGAATTTTAAATGCCTAATCTTAATGACAAGGTAACGCGCCAAATCAAACCCGAATGGCTCAAAATCAAGCTCCACGACGGAGAGGGGTATGCCGAAGTGGCTCACATCGTTGAGCGACACGGCCTGCACACCATCTGCAGCAGCGGAAGGTGCCCCAACAAGTCGGAGTGCTGGAGTCGCAAAACAGCGACCTTCATGATTCTGGGAAACATCTGCACCAGAGGATGTAAGTTCTGCGCCACACCCACGGGCAAGCCGTTACCCATCGAACCCAACGAACCCGAAAGGGTTGCAGAGTCCATCCGACTGATGGGACTCCGCCATGCAGTCATAACCTCTGTCGATCGTGACGACCTGCCCGACGCAGGCGCACACCATTGGAAGAGGGTCGTAGAGGCTATCAAAACTATTAATCCAAACACAACTGTGGAGGTTCTTCTGCCCGACTTCGACGGGCGAAAGGAGCTCATAGAGATTGCGCTCAGCGCCAAGCCCGACATCGTGGGACACAACCTCGAAACTGTGGAGCGCATAACCCCTATGGTGCGCTCGAGGGCCAAGTACCACACATCGCTCCAGAGCCTCAACCTGATGGCGCAGAGCGGCATCCCCACAAAGAGTGGACTGATGGTGGGACTCGGCGAGAGCCACGAAGAGATACTCGAAGCGTTGGCCGACCTGCGCAAGGCTGGCGTGGAGATTGTAACCCTCGGACAGTATCTGCGACCCACGGCAAAGCACTACCCCGTGGCGCGATACATGCCCCCCGAGGAGTTCGATCAGCTCAAGGAGGAGGCCTATGCTATGGGCTTCAAGTATGTGGCGAGTGCTCCCCTTGTGAGGTCGTCCTACTTGGCCGACAAGGCTGTGGACGCTTGCACAGCGGGCAAAAAGGAGTAGAAAAGTAGAACAACAGGGAGATAACCGAGAACCGATGGCAGCAGAGTGGGAAGTTGTAGATGTGGGCACCATGGCCTTTGGCGAGTGCTGGGAGCTGCAGCAGAGGCTCTTTGAGGAGGCTATCGGGGAGAAAAAGGCGGGGCGTACACCCCGACAAAAGATAATCTTGGTGGAGCACCCACCCGTATATACCCTCGGCAAGAGTGGCAAGGAGAGCAACCTGCTGATTACCGAGGCCTACCTGAGGAGCATTGGTGCGGAGTTCTACCACATCGACCGCGGAGGTGACATCACCTTCCACGGCCCGGGCCAGATTGTGGGGTACCCCATTTTGGACCTCTCAGCTTTGGGGCTGGGGCTCAAGGGCTACATTGATGCCATTGAGGGTGCCGTTATCGACACCATGGCCGAGTGGGGCATTAGGTGTCAGAGGGTCGAAGGTGCCTCGGGGGTGTGGATTGTAGAGCCCCACAGGCCGATGAGGAAGATATGTGCCGTAGGGGTGAAATCCTCCAGATGGGTGACAATGCACGGCTTTGCGCTGAATGTGAACACCAATCTCGGCTACTTCCGCCACATAAACCCTTGTGGGTTTACCGACCGCACGGCGACCTCCATGGCCGAGGAGCTGGGTGGCGAAATCAGTGTCGAGAGGGTCAAAGAGCGACTCCTCGACCACTTGGCAGAGAAATTAAATATTATAAAATAAAAAATAAACGATTATGCCAATTGACAAACGTTGGGTAATCAAGGAGCAGGGCAACAGCGAAAAGGTGACAAACCTTGCAGCTCAACTAAACATCCCCCCTGTCCTTGCCAACCTGCTTGTACAAAGAGGCATAGAGACTTACAACGAGGCAACGCGGTTCTTTAACCCCAAGCTGTCCGATCTCCACGACCCATTCCTGATGAAGGATATGGACCGAGCCGTGGAGCGCATCGACCGAGCCGTGCAGAACGGCGAGAAGATTATGGTCTATGGCGACTACGATGTGGATGGCTGTACGGCCGTTGCGCTGGTCTACACATTCCTGCGCAGCAGAGGACACGAAAACCTCACCTTCTACATCCCCGACCGTTACACGGAGGGTTACGGCATCTCGATATCGAGTATCGACTATGCCGAGCGTAAAGGTGTGAGCCTTGTAATCGCACTCGACTGCGGTATCAAGGCCGTTGAGAAGGTTGACTATGCCACTTCCAAAGGGATTGATTTCATCATCTGTGACCACCACCTGCCCGGCGACAGGATTCCCGAGGCAGTAGCAGTTCTCGACCCTAAGCGGGAGGACTGCCACTACCCCTTCGACGAACTTTCGGGCTGCGGTGTGGGCTTCAAACTTGTGCAGGGCTACGCCCAGAGGAAGGGTATCCCCTTCAGCGAGGTGGAGAAGTTGTTGGACTTGGTGGTAGTGAGCACCGCCGCCGACATCGTTCCTCTGGTGGGTGAGAACCGCATCTTGGCCTACTACGGACTCAAGAGGCTCAACGAGGCTCCCCGCAAAGGTCTGCACTCGATTATCAACATCTGTGGCCTGGACAAACACATCATCACCATCGACGACATCGTCTTCAAGATTGGCCCCCGCATCAATGCTGCGGGCCGCATGAAGGTTGACCCCGACGACCCCGATGCAGCACCTTCGGGCGGCCACAAGGCTGTGGAGATGCTCATCGAGCGCGACGAGGCCATGGCTAAGGAGTGTAGCAAGAGTATCGACGAGTTCAACCAGAGCCGCAAGAGTATCGACCGCAATGTGACCATCGAGGCGCACAACATCATCGAGAGCAGCGAGGAGATGAAGTCACACAAGAGTATTGTAATCTACAACCCCAAGTGGATGAAGGGTATTGTGGGTATTGTGGCCTCGAGGTTGATTGAGACCTACTACAAGCCCACCGTGGTGCTCACCATGAGCAACAATTTCGCCACAGGTTCGGCTCGCAGTGTGGCAGGTTTCGACCTTTATCAGGCTGTGGAGTCGTGCTCCGACCTGCTGGAGAACTTTGGTGGCCACATGTATGCTGCGGGCCTCACCATGAAGCCCGAGAATATCGAGGAGTTCACCCGTCGCTTCCACGCCTATGTGGAGGAGCACATCGACCCTGCGCTGCTTGTGCCACAGGTGGATATTGACTCCGAGTTGCTCTTCAGCGACATCACACCATCGTTCAGGGCCGTGTTGTCGCGCTTCCAGCCCTTCGGTCCCGGCAATACCGCGCCTGTGTTCAAGACTTGCGGTGTGAGCAACCGAGGCGATGCCAAGCTGGTGGGTGCCGACAGGGAGCACCTCAAGATGGACCTCACACAGAGGCAGAAGCCCAACACCACCATTGGTGCCATCGCCTTCCAGCAGCCCACTCACTTCGAGTGGATTCGCAACGGACGCCCCATTGATGTCTGCTACACGATTGTGGAGAACCACTACCGAGGAGCCACAACACCCCAGCTGAGGGTGAAGGATATAAAGCCGCTCAAGTAGCAGCCTACCCACAAACACCTAAAAGGGTGCCCCGCAAAGACGGAGCTCCCTTTTCGTATTTCGTTTACAACATTCTGCTAAAACAGCACAGAGAGGCCGAGCTGAACCACAGAGTTGCGATTGTCAGGCACGGAGATGTAGTAGTAGCCATTGAGTGTGTTGGAGATGCCGTCATGAGTTTGGGTCACAGCCATGGTGTAGCGCACATCGAGGGCCACACTCTCCCATGGGAACCACTGCACACCGAGGGCTACGCCAACATCCATGGGGTGGAACGACCCCTTGTCGAACGAGCCCCTGCCACCAATGGTCCCCTCTCCCAGAATGGAGGGGGCGGTGTACTCATAGTCGGCATTAAGAAAGAGCCCCAGCTGACCACCCGCCACCACCCTCAGGTCGAGCTCCGAAATAGGGAGCCTATAGTTGAGCAACAGCGGAACATTCAGATAGTTATATCGGTACTCGAAGGCCACACCCTGCTCATTGGGATTGCAGAGCGTACCCTGCTCGGAGTATCCCACCTCGAGGGTCAGGCCCAAGTTCTCGCCGAAAAAGTAGCCACCCACAAGGCCCACATTGTAGCCCACGCGGGGCGAGGTGTTGTCCACACCGATGAGCGACGAGAGGTTGGCCCCTCCCCTCACACCACACACAAACCCCTGTGCCTCAACCTTCTGGGGCACCACAAAGCCTGCTATAACAACCATCGCCAAGGCGACAAAAAATCCTCTTCTCATAGCCATTGTTCCTAAAACTCAGTGAACAAAGGTACAAAAAACTCCGACATCCACAAAACCTGTGGCTGTCGGAGTGTGTGCGAACAAAAGGAAATCCCCTTAGAACTCGTAGAATACGCCAATCTGGAGCACACCCTGTTTGCCGTAACCCTCGGAGAGTACCACACCCTTGTCGTTCTTCTGAGTGGGGAACACATTGGTGAGGCCGATGTTGTAGCGAGCATCCACACCGATGTTCTCGGTGAATTTATACTGGCCACCTACTACGAACGAGAAGTCAACACCGCTATACAAATCGTCGTCGAGGTCATCCTTCTCAATCTTGGTCTCTTCGCCACTGGTGGTCTTGCTCTTCACATTGATGTCGCCAGCCAAGAAGCCCAGCTGGGGACCTGCAAACAGGCGGATGTTAGCAAAGTGGAACTTAGCCAACACGGGCACATTCACATAGTTGGCCATGAAGCTGTTTTTGTTCTTCAGCTCGCCACCAAGGAGTGTGCCGCTAACATTGACATGGGTATTGACACCCTGCATCGAGAAGTTTACCTCGGCCTGAACACCCAGCATAGGCATCAGCATATACTCGGCGAAGATACCGAAGTTCATGCCCAGCTTGGAGCTCTGAGTTGCCGAAGCGGTCACAAGGTCGCCATAATCGAGGTTTTCCTCCTCCACCATGCCGCTGATGGACGAAAGGTTTGCACCAGCCCTGACACCATAGTTGAGCTGAGCAAAGGCACCGCTGGCTACCACCAGAGCTGCCAAAGTTACAATAAGTTTTTTCATGGTTTTCTTTGCGTTTTTTGTGGTTAGTTAAACATATTTGGGGGTTACCCACCCCTTCTCGGAGGGAAAACTCCCATTGCGAAGTTAGCAATTTATTTTGAAAGCGCCACACATCACCCCCTTTTTGGGGCAACCCCCACCACTTTTGAACACACTACACGACTTTCCAAACTTCCCAACCACCATATACCTATATATAATACCCCCATCCATCGCACCACTCGCCCCCCTCTACACCCCTTACTCACCCACTCCTACGACATCGCAGTTGCCAACCCACGGAGCACAAAAAACCCACCGTCCGAAGCGGGCGGTGGGCGGTTTGTTTGATTTGGAAACTTGGAGCCAAAGACTACTCGTCTTTCTCCTCCTCCTGATAAGCCTTGAGAAGTTTATCCTGAACATCGGCGGGAACCTGCTCGTAGGATGCGAACTCCATGGTGTAGTTTGCACGACCCAGAGTAAGTGCGCTGAGGGTGGTGGAGTAGCGATAGAGCTCTGCCAGAGGCACCCTTGCGTTCAGGCGGCTGTAAGCACCCTCGGCGTTCATACCCATAATCTGGGCACGACGACCATTGAGGTCACTCATGATATCACCCATGTTCTCGCTGGGAACCAAAATCTCCACATTGTAGATGGGCTCCAAAATCTTGGGACCTGCATTGCGGAAGGCCTCCTTGAATGCGTTGCGAGCAGCCAAAACGAACGAAATCTCATTCGAATCTACGGGGTGCATCTTACCATCGTAAATCACAACGCGGATGTCGCGAGCGTACGAACCGGTCAGAGGACCCTCGTTGAGTTTATCCTTGATACCCTTGAGGATAGCGGGCATGAAGCGTGCGTCGATAGCACCACCTACAATGGCGTTGTAGTAGATGAGTTTGCCACCCCAATCGAGGTCGAACTCCTCTTTACCCTTGATGTTAACCAAGAGCTCACGGCCGTCAACCTTGTACTGCTTGGGCTCGGGCATACCCTCATAGTAGGGCTCAACAACCATGTGAACCTCGCCGAACTGACCCGAACCACCCGACTGTTTGCGGTGACGGTAGTTGGCAGCAGCCACCTTGGTGATGGTCTCACGGTAGGGAATCTTGGGAGCCAAGAACTCTACCTCAATCTTATTGTTCTGGATGATGGTCTTCAGCAGGTTGATGTGCATCTCACCCTGGCACTGAACGATGGTCTGCTTGAGCTCTTTCGAGTACTCCACCTTGTAGGTGAGGTCCTCCTGTTTGATGCGGTTGAGCATCTCGCCAAGTTTCTCCTCGTTGTTCTGATCGAGAGCACGGATGGCTGCCCTATAGCGGGGAGCGGGGAAGCTGATGGGCGAAATCTCGGCAACATCACCAACACCCAGAGTGTCGTTAGCCTTGGTACCTTTGAGCTTCACGGTGCAACCGAGCTCACCGGCAACCAACTCCGAAACTTTCTCGCGTTTCTTGCCTGCAACAGCAAAAATCTGCGAAATCTTCTCCTTGTTACCATTGCGGGGGTTGGTAAGCTCCATACCCTCGGTGAGTTTACCGGTAACTACGCGGAAGTAGCTAACCTCACCCACATGCTGCTCAACAGCGTTGCGGAACACAAAGATGGAGGTGGGAGCATTAGCGTCGGCCTTAACCTCGTTACCCTCAACATCCACCAAGTTGTTTGCGTGTGCGGGATCGGGAAGAACATTGATGATGAACTCCATCACGCGCTTCAGACCAAAGCTCTTCTTTGCCGAGCAGCAGAAGATGGGCATAAAGTCGCGACCTGCAACACCATCCCTGAGGCCCTGACGAATCTCATCGGGCGAGAGGTCGTTGGTCTCGAAGAACTTCTCCATGAGAGCCTCGTCGTTGATGGCAGCAGCCTCCAGCAGCTCGCTGTGGTACTCCTCTGCACGGTCCATCTCCGAAGCGGGAATCTCGAGCTCCTCCTGATTGCCGTTCTCATCTTTGGCCTTGTACATCTTCATGGTGAGCACATCGATGATGGCGTCGAAGCCCAGACCGGGGTTAACGGGGTACTGAACAACTACGGGGTTGATGGGCGAACCGCTCTTGATGGTGTCGATAATCTTCTCCCAGTTAGCGTTCTCTTTGTCGAGCTGGTTTACAATACCCACAACAGGCATCTTAGCCTGTGCTGCATAGCGGCTGTGAATCTCGCTACCAACATCGAAACCCTGATTGCCATTGATTACGAGGGCGGCCAAGTCGCACACCTTGTAGGCGGAGAATACGCCACCGCAGAGGTCGTCCACACCGGGAGTGTCTACAAAGTTGAACTTGTGGCCCGCAAACTCTGTGTAGATAACTGCGGGGTAGAGGCTGCGACCCTGAGCGTGCTCGAGCTCGGTGTTGTCCGAGAGGGTGGTGCCGGCCTCAACAGTACCTTTACGGTCGATGAGTTTGCTTTCGAATGCGAATGCTTCGGCAAGAGTGGTCTTGCCGCTACCTGTGCCGCCAACGATAGCGACATTTCGGAGGTTTTGAGTTTGGTAAGTTTTCATTTGTTGTTATTGTTTAGTTATGTTAGTTTCTGGTGTGCTCGCTTTTGAGCCCTCTAAGGTAGATATTTTTTTTCAATATTCTACACCAAAACACACTTTTCCAAATGTTTTTCCTATCTTTGCTCACAAGATGGTAGAATTTCAGAGCAAAATCGAGGCCCTCAGAGGGTATCTCGACGGGGGCGAGAAGCGCGTAGCAATCGTCACCCACACCAATCCCGATGGCGACGCCATTGGTTCCGCACTCGCTTGGGCCGAGACGCTCCGTGGGTGGGGACACACCGTGCAATGCCTTGTGCCCAACCGCTTCCCCTCGTTCCTCGACTGGATGGAGGGCATTGGCGAGGTCATCATCGCCAAGGAGGCCACCGAGGAGGCCATCGAGGCCATAACCTCCGCCGAGCTCATCTTTGTGATGGACCTCAACAAGATTGACCGACTCGACTCGATGACCGAGCCGCTGGAGGCATCGTCGGCCCCCCGCATCCTCATTGACCACCACCTGATGCCGCCCGACGACTTCTCGCTGCAATTCTCCTACCCCGACCTATGCTCCACCGCCTTTGTCACCTACAAGCTGATTGAGGCCATGTGTGGCACCAAGGCCATCACCCGCCCCATGGCCGAGAACCTCTATGCGGGCATCATGACCGACACTGGCAACTTCGCCTTCAGTTTCCTCACCCCCGACCTCATGAGGGCTGTGGCTGTGCTCATCGAGCAGGGGCTCGACATCCCCAAGGTCTACACCGCCGTCTACAACTCCTACTCCGCTTCGCGTGTAAAGCTGCTGGGCTACTCGCTCGGCCGCAAGATGGAGATTATCGAGGAGGGCAAGGCCGCCTACATGTCGCTCACCGAGAGGGAGATGCGTCGCTACAACTTCCAGCTGGGCGACAGCGAGGGTTTTGTGAACTACCCCCTCACCATTGTGGGCGTCAAGATTTCGGCCATCTTCATCGAGACACGCAAGTTTATCCGCGTGTCGTTGCGCTCCAGAGGCGACGAGGTTGATGTCAACATCTTTGCTCGCCGCTATTTCGGAGGTGGCGGCCACAAAAATGCTGCGGGCGGCAAGTCGTTTGTGTCGGTGGAGAAGACCATCGACCATTTCAAGAGTGCCGTGGCAGAATACTTCGCCGAACTGGGTATAAAATAATTCTTTGCGAAAAAAGGTGAAAATATTGTGGGGCGGATGCAACATTTTGCCCCCCTTGTGCATCTATACCATATAGACACCCGCAACCCTGCACACGCAGGGGGGGAGGCCCAATCAAACAACCCTAATAGGAACAACGGCTATGAAACGACCTCTACTACTCGCCCTACTGCTGCTTGCTGCCACGGGACTCTGTGCACAGAGCAATCCCAAGCGCCCCGTGATGGACCTCGACAAGCAGACCTACCTCGACCTCGACGCCTCGGGTATCGAGCCGGCAGACACCTTCTGGGGACGCATTGTCGACTTCAGGCTCCCCAACTTGGAGTGTAAGTATGACATCTCAATCTGCCACTTGGGTCTCACTATGGGCAACGGAGTCACCGGTGGCGACTACAACAATAGGCTGAGCGGCTCCCCCGCTACCGCCTACAAAGAGGCACACACCACACGGGGGCCCAACATCAACACCCTCCTCCCCTATGTCACCTTCACCGTGAAACACTCTCCCCGCATCGAGTGGGGCCTATCCACAACTGCCTCCTTCACCCGAAGCAACACCTACAACATCATAACCCGCGAGGTGGTGAAAACCCACAAAGATTCCGACTTTCTGTTCTCGCCCACGGTGCGCTGGAACATGGTCTACGCCAAATACATACGCCTCTACCTGATGACGGGCATGGACTTCGCAGTCACCAAACGCCCCACCAGCATCGACGCCGAAGCAAGCCCCTTTGTGGGCTGCGGAGCCACCTTGGGCGCAAGGGTATACCTCCTCAGCGAGTGCCGAGCTTCGGGAGTGTTCTACTGTGGAAATTTCGGCATTGGTTATCGTTTCTAATCCCCCTCTGTGAGCCATGAAAAAGATTCTGAAATACATAGCCCTCGGCTGGCTGATGGCCATCGCCGTGGGATGCAACAACAAGGTCAATGAGGAGTTTCTCGACTCGCTCGATACCACCAAGCCCGCCTTTGCAGCCTTCCTCCAGAGCTTCAAGTGCGTGACCAACAGCACCGGCAGCCTCATTATGGCTCTCAACCTCAGCGAGTACATCGCCGCCCCCGAGGAGAACAAGTGGGAGGTGGAGGACATCTACTTCCCCAACCTGAAGATTAGGGAGCTGGAGGAGGGACGCTGGACCGTATTCAACGACCGCTGGGTGGAGATTTACAACAACCTCTCGGGCAGCGAGCTCAACCAAGTCGGCGCCGTGTGGAGCGTGGAGAGCAATCCCCGATTTTTTGGTGGCAACTACCCCGACAACAATCTAACCCTCGAAAATATAGGTGGCGACGCCTTCAAGCTCGACTTCGAGGATGCAAGGCTCTTCATGACACTCTATGGCGAGAATATTTTCAACTTTGTGAAAGACAGCTACGGCGACACCACCTCTACCTCGTGCAACCTCACCGTGGCCACCAACAACTCCGACTTCCGCAGTGGCGAGACCCCCGACCTGATGCTCTCCATCACCGGCCACGGCATGCTCGCAGAGCCCTCCAAGGGCTACCGCGTGGAGTATCGCATCACCGAGCCCTTGCGCTTCGCCTTCGACACCTCGGGGTATCCCACAGGGGCGGGCTCAGGAGAGATGGAGATTACGGTGCTCAGCGAAGGCACTACTGACCGCGTAACGGCGCTACTGAGCCCCTACAACACCATAAAACTCACCTATGAAGCCTACAACACCACCCTCACAGGCTTCTATTCGTGGGACGGCACCTGCATCACTCCAAGATAACCCACCAAAAAAACCTTAACACCATGAAACGCACCGACCTCTATTTCGCCGTGGCAATCGTTGCCATCTTCCTCCCCTTTGTTGTGTGTGAGCCGCTCTATGAGTGGTACAAGGCCTTCAACGCCGCACACGGGATGGTCATGAGCTTCCTGAAGTTCGGCATTCTCTCCACCATGGGCGAAATGCTCGGATGTCGCATATCCACAGGGCGTTACCTCACCCCCAACTTTGGACTGCTGCCCCGAATGATTGTGTGGGGCGTGCTCGGCATGGGCATCAACATGGCGATGATTATCTTCTCGAAGGGCACACCGATGTTTATGGAGTATATGGGCATGGAGAACGCCGTGGCAAGCTTCACGGCCGAGGGCTTTTCGATGGAGAAGCTGTGGGTAGCTCTGGCGGTATCGGTGGCCATGAACACCATCTTTGCGCCGGTGTTTATGACCCTCCACAAGATTACCGATGCCCACATTGCAGCCCACGGAGGCTCGCTCAGGGCACTTGTGACCCCCATCCCTATGGCCGAACGCTTTGCAGCCATCAATTGGCAGGCGCAGTGGGGTTTTGTGTTTAAGAGGACCATACCCCTCTTTTGGTACCCCGCTCACACCATCACCTTCCTGCTTCCCGCCGAGCAGAGGGTGCTCTTCGCCGCCCTCCTTGGCATCGCCCTCGGCGTGCTGCTGGCGGTGTCGAAGAGGCGATAACGGGATGGTTGCGAGCAACTCACGGGGGGTATTATCACGGGGTGGTCGAACACTCTCTCCCTCACAAAAAAGGGTTTCGCCCATCGCAAAAACCTTTCCGCAAACCTCAAAAAAAGCCTCCCCTACGAAAGGGGAGGTTTGGAGGGGTGGTCGAACACTCTCTCCCCGCACAAAAAAAAGACGAGCTGCGAAAGCTGCTCGTCTTTTTTGTGCGGGGAGTGGGACTCGAACCCACACGGCTCTCGCCACCAGATCCTAAGTCTGGCGCGGCTACCAATTACGCCATCTCCGCCTGCTTTTCGCCACAAAGGTAAATAAATTTTCCTATTTGCCGAACAACCAACCAAATTTTTACAT
>JAGBZI010000084.1 GCA_017628305.1 Tidjanibacter sp. | reverse complement strand
TGCAGGATTGTTTCGGGAGTCGACTCTATGGCCATATCTGCCTCGGCAGTATTGTTTATTAGCATAGGTAGCTCGCCAAGAATTAGCCAGCGGAGGTTGCACTGGGGAAATGTGGCTGCAATTTTGGCGATAATTTCCAAGCTTGGACTATTGCGCCCGGAGAGAATGTGGGTAACGGCTGCAGGGCTGATTGATAATTTTTGTGCAAATTGCTGCTTAGTCAGCCCCTCGGTTTCTATCAACTGTAATAATCTTGTCCTCATGTGAAAAATATTTACATCTTAAAACGCTTTACAAATGTAATATTAATAATTTGAATGTGCAAATTGTAGCAAAATCCCTCGAAAGCATTATGCTTCAAATATAGCAGATTGTCAGCGTCTTATGGATATAAATTATAGGTCTAAATAAAAGAGGTTAATTGATTGATATTTACTATGTTAAAGCATTGGGCGTGTTTGTTTGGGATGTGTTATTTGAATTTTGGGCAGTATATTTGGTGCTGTCGCATAGTTTACTTTAAGTAAACCATGTTAATTTATTGGTTTGCAGTGTATTGAGTTGCAATATTTTACTTTTTGAATTTGTGTGTTCGGGTGTGTTTTAGTGACAAAAAAAAGTATCGCACGAAAGTGCGATACTTTGTAAAATTGATATGCTCAAAATGGTGGGTACTCCCCTACTCTACTTTGATTTTTGCCGCTATTTCTGCAAACTGTTCTGCGGTGAGTTGCAATTTCTCTTTGCGGAAATCAACATCTGCCTCGCTATTCATAGGAATAAGATGTATGTGGGCGTGAGGAACCTCGAGGCCGAGCACTATCATTGCTACTTTTTTACAACCGAACACCTCTTTTTGTCGAGCTGCAATCCTCTTTGCAAACTTCACCATGCCTGCAAGCTCGTCGTCCGAGAGGTCGAAGAAGTAGTCCTCTTCGCGTTTGGGTATAACGAGAGTGTGTCCCTCCATCAGTGGATTGATGTCCAGAAATGCGTAGTAGTTGTCATCCTCGGCCACCTTATAGCTGGGGATTTCGCCTTGTGCTATGCGACTAAAAATTGTTGCCATATTTTTGATAATTAGTTATTAAACACGCTCAACCTTATCTATTCCTTTAATCTTGCCAACCTTGTCGATGAGAGAGTAAAGGCTATCTGTGTCGGGGACATAGAGGCTTATCTTGCCTTCGAAAATGCCGTCGTGACTCTGTATTTTCAACTCGCGAATGTTGATGTCGAGCTCAACTGTGATGACCTGCGACAAATCGCGAAGGATGCCCACCCTATCAAGTCCGCGCAGTTTAATCTCGGCCAGATAGGACTCTGCCTTATATGTCGACCACTTGATGTTGCCAACCAGGTTCTCGCCTTTCTGCGCAGCTAATGCGATAAGGTCCTGACAATCCGTCTTATGCACGACGATGGCGCCGGTGCGGGGATCGCGGTAACCGGTGATGTTGTCGCCGGGGATGGGATTGCAGCACTCGGCAGCCATAAACTTTTGTTCCTCGAGGTTGTCCACATCCCGCTTCTTCACCACGAGGTCTTTGGGTTTATTACCGGCAAAATCAAAGGTCCAGAACTTCAGCACCTTGTTCTGGGAATTCTGGTGGAGTACCTGATCGATGTCGTTGAGATTTATAATCTCCGAACCGAGCTTGCTGTAGAACTCGTCTTTATTTTTACAATCATAGGCGGGGAGCAATTTGCGGAACAGACGCGCGCTGGGTGTAATTCCAAACTCCCTCATTCGATTGTCGAAGATGGAGATTCCTCGCTCTATGTTGTTCGGTCTTACACGCTTAAGGTAGGTTATGATTGCTTGGCGAGCCTTCATGGTGCCCACATGATCGAGCCACTCGATGTTGGGATGAGCAGTCTCGGCTGTGAGTATCTGCACCTGGTCACCGCTCTTGAGTTTGGTGAAAATAGACTCAATCTTATGGTTGATCTTTGCGCCAATCGCCGTGTTACCCACATTTGTGTGGATGTCGTAGGCGAAGTCGAGGGCTGTGGCACCAATGGGGAACTTGCGACTCTCACCCTTGGGCGTGAAAATCACCATCTCGTTCATGTAGAGAGTCATCTTCACATTCTCAAGGAAGTCGGCGGCATTGCCTGTGGGCTGTGACATTGCATGGCGCACATCCTTGAGCCACTTGTCAAACTCATCTTCGGTGTCGTGTTCCTGTTTGTATTTCCAGTGGGCGGCGAAACCTCTCTCGGCCACCTCGTCCATCCTCTCCGAGCGAATCTGCACCTCGGCCCAAATACCGTCGGGACGCATAAATGTGCCGTGGAGCGCCTCGTAGCCATTAGCTTTTGGGAAGCTCACCCAGTCGCGAATACGGTCAGGCTTGGGGGCGTAGATGTCGGTCAGCAGTGAATAGATGTGCCAACACTGTGCTTTCTCGGGTGATAAATCGTTGGGTTTGAAAATGATGCGCACGGCAAACAGGTCATATATTTCCTCGAAAGGAATCTGTTTGCGCTGCATTTTGGACCAGATGGAGTAGACTGTTTTAACCCTTCCGGAGATGGTGAAATTGATGCCCGCAGCCGAAAGTTTCTCCTTAATTGGGCTTATGAAGCGATCGATAAACTCGTTGCGCTCGGTTGCGGTTGCTGCCATCTTGGCCTCAATCTCTTCATACTGCTCGGGGTACATATATTTGAGCGACAAGTCCTCCAGCTCGGTCTTAATTGCGTATAAACCAAGGCGGTAGGCCAAGGGGGCGAAGAGGTACATTGTCTCGCTCGTAATCTTAATCTGCTTGTGGCGGGGCATGGAGCCGAGGGTGCGCATGTTGTGCAGACGGTCGGCTATCTTGATGATAATCACCCTGATATCATCCGACAAGGTGAGCAGTATTTTGCGGAAAGTCTCCGCTTGTGCCGACACATCGTCGTTCAGCGCAGCGGCCACCTTCGTGAGGCCGTCAACCATTGCTGCCACCTTGGCGCCGAAGAGGTTCTCGATGTCCTCCACCGTGTAGCTCGTGTCCTCCACCACATCGTGGAGCAGGGCTGCACAGGTTGACTTTACACCCAAACCCTCCTCACTCACAACAATTTGAGCCACTGCAATGGGGTGTAAAATGTAGGGTTCGCCCGAGCGGCGACGCACACCCTTGTGGGCCTCCTTTGCCAATAGGAAGGCTTTGTTTATCATCTCCCAATCGCTCTCGCTTTTGCAAATCTTGTTGCACGACAGCAGGAGTTTGTCAAATTGCTGACCGATTATCTGTTCATCTTCAGCTGTGTAGCCGGCCATAGTTGTGTGTGTTTAGAGTTGTTTGAATATCACCCTATCAATAGCGGTAGGGTGTCGATAAATATGAGGGGTGTATACCCGGCCGATGCCGAGTATACACATTGTGGCTCAATTAGTTATTACCTACCTCTTTGAGAGCTGCTCGCACCTTCTCCTCCACCTCGGCACAGAGTGCTTCGTCGTTAATGAGGAGCTCCTTGGTTGCATCCCTACCCTGTGCGAGTTTTCTGTCGGCGTAGGAGTACCACGAGCCGCTCTTCTTGATTACACCAAAGTCGACACCGAGGTCGAGAATCTCGCCAATCTTCGAGATGCCCTCGCCATACATGATGTCAAACTCTGCTTTGCGGAAGGGGGGCGCAACCTTATTCTTCACCACCTTCACCTTTGTGCGAGTACCGAGCTGCTCGTCGCCATCCTTAATAACCGAAGTTTTGCGAATGTCGATACGCACACTTGCATAGAATTTCAGTGCGTTACCACCGGTAGTGGTCTCGGGGTTGCCATACACAACACCAATCTTGTCGCGCAGCTGGTTGATGAAGATGCAGACGGTCTTGGTTTTGCTGATGGCGGCGGTCAGTTTCCTCAGGGCCTGCGACATGAGCCTTGCCTGAAGGCCCATCTTCGACTCGCCCATCTCTCCCTCAATCTCTGCTTTGGGGGTAAGTGCAGCCACCGAGTCGATAACAATGATGTCGATGGCGCTCGAGCGAATAAGTGTTTCGGCAATCTCGAGGGCCTGCTCACCACTGTCGGGCTGCGACACCAACAGATTGCTGATGTCCACACCCAATTTGGCAGCATAGAAGCTGTCGAAAGCGTGCTCGGCGTCGATGAATGCTGCAATGCCGCCCGCTTTCTGCGCCTCGGCAATGGCGTGGATTGCCAGAGTGGTCTTACCCGACGACTCGGGGCCATAAATCTCAATTACGCGACCTTTGGGGTAGCCGCCCACTCCGAGTGCGTGGTCGAGGGTAATCGAGCCTGTGGGGATAACTGCCACGGGCTCAATGCTTTCATTGTTCATTCTCATGATGGAGCCTTTGCCAAAATCCTTCTCGATTTTGTCCAACACAGCGCTCAACACTTTCTGTTTGTCGGGATTAACAGTGATTTTTTCTGCCATAGTTTTATGTTTTTATTGTTCGATTACTCATTTTTTGCCCCCCCAAGTGGCGGCTGTCCGCCCGAGAGGCATCTATTTAATGTTGTACAAAGCAAGTAGCTCTTCCTTTGTCAGCTCTTTCTGGGCCCACTCGGCAATCTGCTGCCAGTGCGATGCGGTTTTGACCTTGTCGAATATGTGGAGGATGTGTCCCTTCTCATCGATGATGAAAGTGGTGCGTACGATACCCATGTATTTCCTGCCATACATGCTCTTCTCCTTCCACACTCCGTAGGCTTCGGCGATGCTTTTGTCGGTGTCGGCCACCAAGTGAAAGTTGAGTTCGTGTCGGGCGCAGAAATTCTCGTGCGACTTCACGCTATCGGGGCTCACTCCCACAATCTCAAATCCCATGCGGGCCAACTCTTCCTTGCCGTCACGCAGGCTCTTGGCCTCGAGTGTGCAGCCCGAGGTGTTGTCCTTGGGATAGAAGTAGAGAATCAGTTTTCTCCCCTCAAAGTCAGAGAGTTTTATGGACTTGCCCTCCTGTGTGAGGCCCTCCCATGCGGGGGCCTTTTCGCCAATCTTCAGCATGGTCATTTGCGGTTAAAACATTCTTAGGTAATTTACTTGTAAAAGTACTAAAAAAAACGCAATTACCAAACATGGCAACTGCGTTTTTTCACTCTCATTATTCTCTTTTCTCTTCGCCCTACCCTACTTGGCCTGCACCAAGCGGTCGATGTCCTCCACTATCTGCAAGAAGGCCTTGTCGGTCTCCATCAGGTTTGTCACAGCCTTGCATGCGTGGAGCACCGTAGCGTGGTTCTTGCCACCTATCGCGGCGCCAATGGTCGAAAGGGGCGATTTGGTGTGCTGCTTGCAGAGGTACATGGCAATCTGGCGTGCCTGAGCAACATCCCTTGTACGCTTAGGCGAATCAAATACCTCCTCGTCAATGTTAAGATAGTCACACACAATCTTGCGAATCTGCTCGATGGTAACCTCTTTGGGGCTAATCTTCACATACATCTTGAGCACCTCTTTGGCAAGGGTTATGGTAATCTTGCGCTTGAGGAACGATGCATTGGCCACAAGTGCCGACAGTGCACCCTCAATCTCGCGGATGTTGGCATTGATATTCTCCGCAAAGTAGGTCACAACCTCCTCGGGAATCTCGGCACCCAGTTTCTCTGCCTTGTTGTGAATAATCTTCACCTTGGTCTCGAAGTCGGGCTGCTTGAGTTCGGCGGCCAGTCCCCATTTGAAGCGGGTCAAAAGTCGCTCGTTGATGTCGGAGAGCTCCGATGGACGCTTATCCGAGGTGAGAATGAGCTGCTTGCCCGTGAGGTGGAGGT
>JAGBZI010000083.1 GCA_017628305.1 Tidjanibacter sp. | reverse complement strand
TCACCTACGCTATAACTCCAACCACTCGCATCAAGGGTTGTTAACTCGTGACCATTACCTGCGCCTCCTAACATAGCCCTACGCAGGTTCTTACCCTCGCCAAAGGTCGAGGCATAGAATGTTGAGTCTATAAGTAGGTTGTTACTTCCTGTATCGAAAATCATCCTTGCAGGGATCGAGTCACGGAGCATCACCTTGAAATAGGCGTGTCTGTTATACTTCATCTCAACAGCGCCCTCCGGTATAGGCTGTTTCTCCTCTGTTTGCTGGTTCTTTGCTGTGGAGTTGGCGCAAGCGGTAGCCAACAAAACCATTGCTACGATAAGATAACTTTTGATATTCATAATCGTTAAGTTTTAGATTTCTGCCACAAATTTACCCCCCCCACGAATTTTCCAAATTTTCGAGTAGAAAAGTGAATTTACACCATTGTTATTACTCATTACCTCGCATCTTATTTAACTCTTCGATTGTAAGAGAAGAATCATATATCGGAGTTATCCCTGTTGCCTCCTCTATATCTTTGAGGTAGTCCGAGAACGGTGACATTCCTACGGTGTTACGCAATAAATCTACCTTTGCGCCATCCTCGATAGGCCATACATATAGTTTCTGGGCATCAACAGCACCAAACTGCACAAGCTGGCTACCATATCGCTGAGGGCGGTTCTGTCCCATCGCCACACGGTCATATAAAATTGCATACTCATCAACGCCTACATAACCCTCTGTTGCCATCTGCTCAACAAGAGGCAGGTATTGCTCCTGCTTTTCTAATGAGGCGTGGTCTATCACAATCCAGATTGTTTTATATGACTCCTCTGTCAATCCTTGAGGTAAGCCATTTTTCAAAATCTTATCTATGACCTTGATATTTTTTGCATCATTGCGCTCAACGATATCGTTTACAAGTATCAGCGAGTCGATAAGATCTGTGCGCCCCTCAACCGTAACAGCCTTTGTCAGCTCCACCAATTGCTGACGAGGTTGTTGATCATCGTTCCACACCTCCGTTAGCAGCGCATCTACCGACTTTGTTGTGACACACCCCGCAAGTCCAAAAGCGGATAGGAGTGCGACAATAGAGATGTGTTTGAGTTTCATTGCTTAATAAGTATTTAGTGGGTTTCTTTCCTGATAGACGCATTGGGGCTCAAAAATGT
Source organism: Tidjanibacter sp. (assembly GCA_017628305.1). GTDB lineage: Bacteria > Bacteroidota > Bacteroidia > Bacteroidales > Rikenellaceae > Tidjanibacter. The sequence continues at coordinate 3,087 of JAGBZI010000083.1, read as the reverse complement.
TGCACGGGGCTGCAAAAAATCGCTACCACACAAAGGGTATGATGCGCCAACGCACCTTGGAGCAGTAGTCGTCATAGCCGGCAAGTTCCTTGCGCAGCAGGCGCTCCTCGTCGAGGGTGCGGCTCACAATCACGGGGATGTAGAGGCCAAAGGGGAGCAGCGCCCACCACGACCCCAGCACCAAGGGCATCGCAATGAACATCAATACGGTGGCGAGGTACATGGGGTGGCGCACAATGCCATAGAGCCCCGTGGTTACCACTTGTTGCCCCTCGGCCACCTCCACCACTCTCGACAGCCACTCATTCTCCCTTGCTACCTCCGCAAAGAGCAGATAGGATAGCACAAATACCACCATCGCTATCACTGTAACACACTGTGGCACAACACTCCAGCCAAAGCGAAAATCTAAGCCTGCCACCACGAACCCCACCACAAACATCAGCCCCGAAAGGCGAATGAGAACGCTCTGTTCGGCTCTCTGCTCCTTGGATTTGAGTCGTCGTTCGAGCAGCGCAGGGGAGAAAATCAGCATCATGACACCCATAATCAACACAGGCACAAATAGCACCGCCATAAGTCGCCATCCGCCCACATAGTGTATGGTGCCGGCAGGCCACAACAGCAGGAGAGCAACCACAGCCACCCCCACAACAAATTTCACTAATGCGCTAATTGCCAGCGCCAATCGTTGGTAATTTGCCATAATTATCTCGGTTTATTCTTCGTTTACACTATCGGCGCGGTCGGTGTAGAGCACCCCGCCGAGGTGGTCTATTTCGTGTTGGAAAATCACCGCCGTAAAGCCCTCTATAACCTCCCTCCTCGGCTCGAAATCCACGGGGTCACGCCAGCCGAGGGTGATGGATGTTGCACGCCTCACCTCGCCACGCAGCCCCGGCACCGAAAGGCACCCTTCGCTGCCCACCGACCACTCCTCGCCATAGCTCTCGATAACGGGATTAACATAGACCTCAAATGGCGTTCCTGCTTTGTCAAATCGCTGAACCACAACCACTCGGCGGAGCACCCCCACCTGTGGAGCAGCAATGCCCACTCCCCTATTCTCGGGGTCGTTGACACTCTCCACCATGGAGGCAACAAGGCGGCCAAAGATGGGCGATGCCACTTCGCGAGCTGTCAGCGGCAGGCACTCCGAACGCAACAACAACGAGTCGGCCTCATTATCCACCGTCGTAACCCTCATGCGCGACATGCGGGAGCTGTTGATGAGTTCCTCCTCGGCCGCACTCCATCCCCCACCACACGAGGTGACAAAAAGTGCACACACGGCCGCCACAATCGTAATATATTTTCGTTTCATACTTTTCTGTTTTTCAGCAGTTTACAACAACATCATTCACAGACACTGGGTGCGTCGCCAATAACGGCACAGAAAGAGTAACACATCTCCTCATTTCTGCACGCCTTGGGTTCATTTGTAACAAAATTAGTCATTTATTTGAAAATTCTCAATTCCCAATTCCCAATTCTCAATTTTTCTCGGTATTTTTGTGGCAATTATGGAGATTAAGGAGTATAATGTAGTAGTCATCGGCGGCGGAGCCGCAGGACTCATGGCCGCAGGTACGGCCGCAATGAACGGCAACAGCGTGCTGCTGCTCGAGAAAATGGAGAAAACAGGTCGCAAGGTGCGCATCAGTGGCAAAGGTCGTTGCAACCTCACCAATGTGTGTACCGACGAGGAGTTCCTCGCCAAGGTGCAGAACGGCGCAGGATTCTTCACCTATGCCTACACCCAGTGGGGCAACCGAGCCCTCATGCGCTTCATGGAGCGCAAGGGGGTGAAGCTCGAAACAGAGCGCGGCGGTCGCGTATTCCCCAAGAGCGGCAAGGCATGGGACATTGCACAAGCACTCGTCGACTGGTGTAGAGAGGAGGGCGTGGATGTTGTGTGTGAGGCCAAGGTGGAGGATATCACCGTCATCGCCGGCAAGGTACGCAGCGTCACATACCGCAACAAGAGGGGCTTCAGCCGCAAGGTGGAGACCCCAGCAGTTATTCTCGCCACCGGAGGTGCCTCCTACCCCGCTACGGGCTCCACAGGCGACGGCTACCGCATTGCACACAATGTGGGCCACACCATCACCCCCATCCGTCCCTCGCTCGTTCCCCTCGAAACATCCTACGAAGAGGCCCCCTATATGGCAGGACTGCTGCTGAAGAATGTGGAGGCCAAGCTGGTGGTTGATGGCGAGGAGGTGCAGAGCGAGTTTGGCGAGATGCTGTTCTCCAAGCGCGGCGTAGAGGGTGCCATCATTCTCCGCATGAGCCGCAAGGCTGTTGACGCACTCATCGACGAGAAGCGTGTGGAGGTTGTTGTGGATCTCAAGCACGCCATGGACCACGACGAACTGCGCGAAAGAATACTCCGAGAGATTGCCGAGCAGCCCTCGACCATCACAGTGGGCGAGCTGCTGAGGAAGATTATGCCCCGCGAGTTGGTGGTGCCCATGGCCAAGGCCTGCGGTGCCCATGCAAAACACTCGGTGGGCGAACTGAAGGAGGAAAAGATTGAGCGTCTGGTGGATGCCCTGAAACACTTTGTGCTCCCCATCAGCGACTACCGCCCCTTCGAGGAGGCCATTGTCACTGCCGGCGGTGTCGACCTCGCCGAGATTGACCCCCACACCATGCAGTCGCGCAGGGTGGAGGGCCTCTACTTCGCAGGCGAGTTGATGGATATCGACGCCAATACGGGTGGCTACAACCTCCAGATTGCCTTCTCCACCGGTCGCCTTGCGGGTCAGCTCCGCAAGAGCAAGGATGTGATGCTCACCGACTAACGACGACTCCCCATGTGGCTATGGCGACATCTCCGCCACCGCTGTGGCTATGGCGTTCACTCCCCTTTCCTATATGAGGTTGTGCGGGGGGCCATGATGCCGCGGAGGATTGTGAGCGAGAGCCGCGAGCTCCACGACTCCCTCGTGGCCCGAGGGGTCGATAAGCGCACCGCCCGAAGGCTCCAAAACCTTGTGAGCGTGGTGGGCTACAAGAGGGCAACCATTGACTGCGTGCAGAGCAAGGGGGAGCTGGGCGTGGCTACCATCCGTTGCGAGGATA
>JAGBZI010000082.1 GCA_017628305.1 Tidjanibacter sp. | reverse complement strand
CTTTACGCATTGCCGAGTTAGGCTTCTTGGGGGTGGTGGTGTAAACACGCACGCACACACCGCGCCTCTGGGGACAAGCGTCAAGGGCGGGAGATTTACTCTTCATCTCCAACTGAACCCTTCCTTTTCGTACAAGCTGCTGAATTGTTGGCATCTTTACTTTTCTTTTAGTCCTTGTTTTTGTTAAACTTTTATTCTCGTTTTCCCATTTTTGGGCCTGCAAAGATACAGCATTTTTTCTTTCCTACAATATATATAGCAATTTTTTCACCCCTATTTGGGCCGATTTTTCAGCATTTTACCCCATTTTGACCCCAATTACCCATTCTTTTTTCTTATACTTTTCACAAAACTATTTACTCGAATTATTGATTTTCAACAACCCCCAACCTAATGCACTAAAATAGTGGCAGTTACAAAAAACTTATTCCGAGACTTTCAAAACCCAAACAAATATTCTTATCTTTGTAGCTCAGATTTTTAGGAAAAATCAAAATTTAACATACTCACCATGGAATACAACTTCAAGGAACTCGAGGCCAAATGGCAGTCCAAATGGCAGGAGCAGCAGACCTACCGTGTGGAGGTAGATAGCTCCAAACCAAAGTTTTATGTGCTTGACATGTTCCCCTACCCCTCCGGTGCGGGACTCCATGTAGGCCACCCTCTGGGCTACATCGCCTCCGACATCTATTCGCGCTACAAACGCCTCTGTGGCTTCAATGTTTTGCACCCCATGGGCTACGACGCTTTCGGCCTTCCTGCCGAGCAGTATGCCATCCAGACGGGTCAGCACCCCGCAGTTACCACCGAGCAGAATGTTTCTCGCTATCGCAGCCAGCTCGATAAAATCGGTTTCTCGTATGATTGGGCACGAGAGGTGCGCACCTGCGAGCCCGAGTATTACAAGTGGACCCAGTGGGCCTTCCTCGAGATGTTCTCCCACTACTACGACAACACCCTCGACAAGGCCGAGAAGATTGAGGCTCTGGTAGCCCGCTTCGAGAAGCAGGGCACCGAGGGCTTGGACGCGGCTTGTAGCCAGCCCATGAACTTCACCGCCGAGGAGTGGAACAGCTGGAGCGAGAAGCAGAGGGAGGATGTGCTACAAAACTACCGCTTGGCTTTCCGTGCCGACACCATGGTAAACTGGTGTGCCGAGTTGGGCACCGTGCTCGCCAACGACGAGGTGAAAGATGGTCTTTCGGTGCGCGGCGGCTTCCCCGTGGTTCAGCGCAGGATGAAACAGTGGTTGCTTCGCGTGACCGCCTATGCTCCCCGCTTGTTGGAGGGTCTCGACAAGCTCGAGTGGAGCGAGTCGCTCAAGGAGATTCAGCGCAACTGGATTGGTAAGAGCACCGGTGCGCAGGTATTTTTCGACATTGAGGGTAGCGACAAGAAGCTCGAGATTTTCACCACTCGCCCCGACACTATCTTTGGCGTGACCTTCATGGTTATCGCCCCCGAGCACGAGTGGGTGAAGGAGCTCACAATCTCCGATGCCCAAGCTGATGTGGAGGCCTATCTTGAGGCCACCAAGAAGCGTTCGGAGAGGGAGCGTATTGCCGAGACAAAGCGTGTGAGCGGCGTCTTTACCGGCAGCTATGCCATCAACCCCTTTACCGGCAAGCGTATTCCTATCTATGTGAGTGACTATGTGTTGGCAGGCTATGGCACAGGTGCCATCATGGCTGTGCCCGCCCACGACTCGCGAGATTGGGCCTTTGCAAAGCACTTCGGTCTGGAGATTATCCCCGTTGTAGAGGGAGGCAATGTTGAGGAGGCGAGCTACGATGCCAAAGAGGGAAAACTTATCAATTCGGACTTCATCAATGGGTTGGATGTGAAGGTTGCCATCGAGCGCATGTGGGACGAGATTGAGGCCCGCGGCCTTGGTCAGCGCAAGGTGAACTACCGCCTGAGGGACGCCATCTTCAGCCGCCAGCGCTACTGGGGCGAGCCCTTCCCCATCTACTATAAGGAGGACATTGCACACCCCCTCTCGCTCGAGGAGTTGCCTCTGGAGTTGCCCGAGGTTGAGAAGTTCACCCCCACCGCCGAGGGTGAGCCCCCATTGGCTCGCGCAAAGAGTTGGGCCAACGCCGAGGGCTACCCCTATGAGACAAGCACCATGCCCGGATTTGCAGGCTCTTCGGCCTACTATCTGCGCTATATGGACCCCCACAACAACGAGGCTCTGGTGAGCCGCGAGGCCAACGAGTATTGGCGCAATGTGGACCTCTATGTTGGTGGTATTGAGCACGCTACCGGCCACCTTATCTACTCGCGCTTCTGGAACAAGTTCCTCTACGACTTGGGCTACATCTGCGAGGACGAGCCCTTCAAGAAGCTGGTAAATCAGGGCATGATTCAGGGCCGCTCGAACTTCGTTTACAGGATTGTGGGCACCAACAAATTTGTGTCGCTCGGCCTGAAAGACCAATACGAAACACAGGAGATTCACACCGATGTAAACATCGTAAAGAACGACATCCTCGACCTCGACGCTTTTCGCGCATGGAGGCCCGAGTTTGCCGATGCAGAGTTCATTCTCGAGGATGGCAAGTATATCTGTGGCTGGGCAATCGAGAAGATGAGCAAAAGCATGTTCAATGTTGTGAACCCCGACTATATTGTGGAGAACTACGGCGCCGACACACTGCGCATGTATGAGATGTTCCTTGGCCCTCTGGAGCAGAGCAAGCCTTGGGATACCAATGGTATTGATGGCGTTCACAAGTTCCTGCGTCGCTACTGGAGCAAATTCTTCGACAAGGCCGGCAACTTCGCTGTGACCGACGAGGAGCCCACCGCTGCCGAGTTGAAGACCCTCCACAAGACCATCAAGAAGGTGAGGGAGGATATCGAGAACTTCTCGTTCAACACCTCGATTGCAGCCTTTATGATATGCCTCAACGAGTTGGGCAACTGCAACAAGAGGGCCATTTTGGAGCCCCTCACCGTACTGCTCTCCCCCTTCACCCCCCACATCACCGAGGAGTTGTGGCACCTGTTGGGCAACGAGGGTTCGGTGTGCGAGGCGAGCTACCCCGAGTTCAATGCCGAGTATCTGGTGGAGAATTCGTTTGAGTATCCCGTGTCGTTCAACGGCAAGATGAGGTTCAAGAAATCGCTGCCTCTGGGCATCTCGAATGAGGAGATTCAGAGCCTTGTGCTGGCCGACGAGCAGACCCTCCGCTACACCGAGGGCAAGAGCCCCAAGAAGGTGATTATCGTTCCCGGAAAGATTATCAACATCGTGTTGTAACAGAACTGGTTCGGTGGGCACCAAAGGCCCACCGAACTGCTTTTTGGACCACCCAAAACCGACACCCCAAACAACCCGTAAACAATGAATTTACTGACCCTCTTTTTGATAGCCGTAGGGCTCTCGATGGATGCCTTTTCGGTGGCCATCTGCAAAGGGCTTTCGATGGGCCGCGCCACTCTTCGCAACTGCTCCGTTGTGGGGTTGTGGTTTGGCAGCTTTCAGGCCCTCATGCCCATTGTGGGCTACTTTGCGGGCATCAAATTCCGACACACCATCGAGAGTTTCGACCACTGGGTGGCCTTCGCACTGCTGGCCCTCATCGGCGCCAACATGATTAGGGAGGCGCTCGGCAAAGAGGAGGAGAGCGAGGAGTACAAGGGGTGCGAGAGGGAGGAGCTATCGGCCCGCAAAATGTTCCCTATGGCTGTGGCCACCAGTATCGACGCTCTGGCCGTGGGCGTTTCGTTTGCATTTCTGGGCACCGACATTTGGCTTCCCGCAGCGTTAATAGGTGTCACCACCTTTGCTTTTTCTTTTGGAGGTGTGAAGATTGGCAACCTCTTTGGCACCCGCTACAAGTCGAAGGCGGAGCTTGTAGGCGGAGCGATCCTCATCCTCATTGGGCTCAAAATAGTCCTCGAACACACGGTGTTTGCATAGTGGAATAACATCGACCGACAACCGATTTTCAGGGCCGTCGGAGCCCTAATATCCCCACAAAACATACAACTGAGAGCCGATTGCTGACCGCTTTCCACTAATTCTCAATTCGCAATTTTCAATTCTCAATTTTTCGCGGTATCTTTGTGAGGTTATACCTCACAAGAAAGAGAGCACAAGATGGATAATAACTTCATTGTTTCGGCACGCAAGTACCGCCCACAGACCTTCGAGACGGTTGTGGGCCAAAGCCACATCACCACCACCCTCAAAAATGCCATTGCCCGTGGGCAGCTCGCCCATGCCTACCTGTTTTGTGGCCCCCGAGGTGTGGGCAAGACCACTTGCGCCCGCATCTTTGCCAAGACCATCAACTGCCTACACCCCACCGCCGAGGGCGACGCTTGCGGCGAGTGTGAGTCGTGCAGGAGCTTCAACGAGGGTAGGAGCTTCACCATCCACGAGCTCGATGCCGCATCGAACAACTCGGTGGACAACATCCGCGACCTCACGGACCAAGTGAGAGTCCCGCCCCAAATTGGCAAGTATAGCGTCTACATCATCGACGAGGTACACATGCTCTCGCAGGCCGCCTTCAACGCCTTCCTGAAGACTCTGGAGGAGCCCCCACAGCACGCCATCTTCATTCTCGCAACAACCGAGAAACACAAGATTATACCCACCATCCTCTCGCGCTGCCAAATTTACGACTTCCAGCGCATACGCATCGAGGATACCGTAGCCTACCTCAAGACCATCGCCCAGAGGGAGGGTGTGAGCTTCGACGACGAGGCACTCCACCTGATTGCCCGCAAGGCCGACGGCGGCATGAGGGATGCCCTCTCGATGTTCGACAAGGCTGTGTCGTTCTGCGGCGGCAACTTGGAGTACAAGGAGGTGGCCGCAACGCTCAATGTGCTCGACTACGACACCTACTTCACCACCACCTCCGCCATTCTGGAGGGGGACTACAAGAGTGCCGTGATGATTTTCGACGAGGTGTTGCGTAAGGGCTTCTCCGGCCAGACCTTTGCGGCCGGCTTGGCAAGCCACTTCAGGGACCTGCTGATGTGTAAAGACCCCCAGACGCTCCCCCTGTTGGAGATTACGGGCTCACTGCTGGAGCGCTACAAGGAGCAGTGCTCTGCCTGTGACATTGGTTTCCTCTTCGGGGCCATTGCCCATTTGGCGGCGGTCGATGGCGGTTTCCGCACAGCCACCAACCAGCGTCTGCATGTCGAGTTGGGCCTGATGAGGCTGGCCGGCATGTGTCAAAAAAAAAACTTTGAAGTAGCCGTCCCCACCCTTCCCGAGCTCAATAGGGAGGGTGCGACAACAACAATAATCCCCCCTGCGGCGCAAAGCGCGGCCACAGCAACCGCCACGGCCGCACAGGTGTCCACTCCCGCGCACACCGGCCAAGTAACACCCCCCGCGCCTACGATGGGTAGGGTGGAGCAGGTGGTGGCACAGCCCGCGGCAACTGTGGCAACAGCCCCAACGGCAGCCCCCTCTGTGGCGACTTCGGCAACAGCCAAAGAGCCCGAGGCTACCACTCCAAAGCCCGTTGCTCCCATGAGCCCCAAGGCCAAGAGCTCCATCTTCGGAGGCTCCATTAGCGACATCATGCGCGGCAGAGCCACCGACGAGGAGGAGGGCGAAAAGGCTATCATCCACTACGACTCGCAGTCGCAACAGAAGATAGTGAAGAGTTGGGAGCGCTTCATCGAGCGACTCACCATGGAGCACCCAAGGCTCGGCCATGCCCTCAAGGAGACGAGGGTGAGTGGCCACACCCTCTCGGTAGCCGTCACCACCGACTTTGTGAGGGAGGAGGTGCTGCGCAGCCAGCCCGAAATCACCGCCCTGCTTCAGGAGTGTTGCGGCATTGATGGCAGCATCATTCTGGATGTGACGGTGAGCGAGGAGCAGAACAAAACGCTCCCCACAAGGCCTGTGGACCGCGTGAGGTTCTTGACGGAGATAAACGCCGAGGTGCAGAAACTCATCAACGACCTCGACCTCGATGTGCAGTAGTCGCAACACGCGCGATGGCTGGCAACAGATTGATTAACAACGATAAAAGAATACATAAAAACAAGGAAAAAGAAACAATGGCAAATTTTGTAGAAGAACTCAGGTGGAGAGGAATGATCCACGACATGATGCCCGGCACCGAGGAGCAGCTCCAGAAGGAGATGACCTCCGCCTACCTCGGCATTGACCCCACAGCCGACTCGCTCCACATCGGCCACTTGGTGGGTGTAATGATTCTCAAACACCTCCAGAACTGCGGCCACAGGCCCATCGCTCTTGTGGGTGGTGCAACCGGCATGATTGGCGACCCCTCAGGCAAGTCGCAGGAGCGCAACCTCCTCGATGAGGCCACCCTGCGCCACAATCAGGAGTGTATCAAACGCCAGCTCGCCAAGCTCATCGACTTCGACAGTGACGCTCCCAATGCAGCAATTCTTGTGAACAACTACGACTGGATGAAGGAGTTCTCCTTCCTCGAGTTCATCCGCGATGTGGGCAAACACATCACCGTGAACTACATGATGGCCAAGGATTCGGTGAAGAAGAGGTTTAATGGCGAGGGCGACGGCATGTCGTTCACCGAGTTTACCTACCAGCTCGTGCAAGGCTACGACTTCTACCACCTCTACGAGGCACATGGTTGCAAACTCCAGCTGGGCGGCAGCGACCAGTGGGGCAACATCACCACCGGCACGGAGCTTATCCGCCGCAAGAAGGGTGCAAACGACGCCTACGCGCTCACCTGCCCCCTCATCAAGAAGGCCGACGGCACCAAGTTTGGCAAGACGGAGAGCGGCAATGTGTGGCTCGACACACGCTACACCTCCCCCTACAAGTTCTACCAATTCTGGCTCAATGTGAGCGACGAGGATGCCAAGAGCTATATCAAAATCTTCACCCTGCTCGATAAGCAGACCATCGACACCCTCATCGCCGACCACGAGGCCGCACCCCACGAGCGCAAGCTCCAGAAACGCTTGGCCGAGGAGGTGACCGTAATGATTCACTCGAGGGAGGAGTACGAGAAGGCTGTGGCAGCCAGCGGCATTCTCTTTGGTGGCAACGCCAGCGAGGTGCTCAAAACCATCGACGAGCAGACCTTCCTTCAGGTATTCGAGGGCGTGCCCCAGTATAAGGTGGCAGCTGCCGAGTTGGCCGAGGGCGTTGATTTCCTCTCGCTGTGTGTGGAGAAGGCCCCCATCTTCCCCTCCAAGGGTGAGCTGCGCAAGCTTATTCAAGGTGGTGGCGTGTCACTCAACAAGGAGAAGGTTGCGGACCCCTATCAGGTGGTAAACACGGAGGGTCTTATTGCCGGCAAATATCTGCTTGTAGGCAAGGGAAAGAAGAACAACTATCTCATTATCGTTGAGTAATTTATGAGGCGACTTACTCTTACAGTAGCGATGCTTACGGCATCGCTACTGTTTGCTTTTGGGGCACCCGACAATCTCTCACAAAGGCTGCGGAACCACATAGAGTACCTCACCTCCGAGGAGCTCGCAGGTCGCAAGGCCGGAACCCCCGAGGGCTATCTTGCGGGCGACTATGTGAGGGAGCACTTCTCCCGCTTGGGGCTTCTCACCTTCGAGAGGGCCGACTATTTCCACAACTTTGCCACCACATGGGAGAGTGGCGTGTTCCGCAATGTTGTGGGTCGCATCGAGGGCAAGGAGAGCGACAGCTACATAGTCATAGGCGCCCACTACGACCACCTCGGAGTGAAAAAGGGGGAGATATACCATGGCGCCGACGACAACGCCTCGGGCACAGCAGCCCTGCTGGAGGTTGCAAGGCTGATTAAGGAGAGCGGCCACACACCCCGCCACACACTCCTCTTTGCCGCCTTTGATGCAGAGGAGATTGGTATGTATGGCTCCCACGACCTCGCCGAGCGACTACCCAAAGGGAGTGTCACGGTGATGATAAACATGGACATGGTGGGATGGCTGAAGCAGGGGGCGCTCCGAGTGGAGGGCACCGCCACCCTCAATGGTGCCGAGGAGCTCATAAGTCACATTGCAGAGAAGCACAACCTTGCGGTGGCCCCTCAGGAGTTTGAGCGTGGCATTGCAACTGCTACCGACACCGAGCCCTTTGCCAAGCGCGGATTCCCCACCCTCACACTCAACACAGGCAGCAACTCCCCATACCACAAGCCTCAGGACACCAGCGACCAGATTGATTATGAGGGGCTTGCAACCATTGTCAAAGGCGTTGCAGAGCTAACAATGGCCATTGACAACACCCCCGAAATCACCCCCTCGGGCCGCATTGCCCGCAAACATAGTGCGGGGCGCGACGGGCTCGATATGGGCATAGCCGCAGGCTTTGGCTCCAACTATGCGCTCTACCCCTCGTCGGCCATTGTGGGTAAGGAGTTGGGAGCCGTGCAGTTGGGCCTGTCGCTTCAGTATGTCAGGGGCCACTTCGGGGCACGCACGGGGCTCCTCTATGACCACCGCAAGACCATCGTACCCTCCGACATGGCCAACCCCTCGGGTGAGGGAACAAAGCTCATCACACACCGTGTGACCATACCCGTAGAGGTGATGGCAACCACCAACCTGTCGATTTTCTCCTACTACTTGGGGGTGGGCGGCTACTACTCGCGCCTGCTTAGTGGCCATGGAGGCTCGGCGGGAATGGCGGCCAACCCCAATGAGTGGGGCCTCCAATGGTCGGTGGGAATGCGTGTTGCCGACATCTTTTTCGAGGCCACCCGCAGATATGGCCTCTCGCCTCTCTATTCCGCAGGCGACAACATGATGAGCCGCTCGGCGATCTGCACCCTCGGACTATTCTTCTAATACCACACCATAAAAAAAAGAGTGGCAGGATACTCTCCTGCCACTCTTCATATTGTCGTAGCCTAACTAAAAATAGGCAACCTTCTCGCCTTGGATGGCCGAAATAAGGCCGTTGGCAAGCGAACTTGCACCAATGCGCCACAACGCAGGGGTGCACCACTCCTTACCCAAAATCTCCTCCACGATGGTGTAGAACAGCGCAGCCTCCTCGGCCGAGCGGATGCCGCCCGCAGCCTTGAAGCCCACCTTGCGGCCGGTCTTCTCGTAGTAGTCGCGGATGGCAGTACACATCACCACCGCAGCCTCGGGAGTGGCAGCCACGGGAATCTTACCTGTGGAGGTCTTCACAAAGTCGGCACCGGCAAACATGGCCAGCAGCGAAGCCTTGCGAATAAGCTCGGGGGTCTGGAGCGCACCGCTCTCAATAATCACCTTGAAGACAGTGTCCTCGCCGGCCTCCTCGCGGAGCATGGCAATCTCGTTAGCCATGGGCTCATAGTCGCCCTCCAACATCTGACCCACATTGATTACCACATCAATCTCGTCGGCACCATTCTCCACAGCCATAGACACCTCCAACATCTTCACCTCCACAAAGGTCTGCGATGCGGGGAAGCCACCCGCCACACTCGTCACAGCGATGTCGGTGCCCTCAACGCCCAAGCCTACCACATCCACAAAGGAGGGGAAGACACAAATGGAGGCGACATTGGGAATCTCGGGGAAGTGGCTCTGGAAATCCACAGCCTTCCCAACAAACTTCCCAACCGACTGCACCGAGTCTTTCTCGGTGAGAGTGGTGAGGTCTATGGTGCTATAACAGAGTTTATAGACATCCTTATTCTGGTTGCGAACAGACTTCTCGCGGCAGCTCTCCACCACCTGTGCAACCTCCTCTGCGCTCATTGCGGGGCCATACTCGGCGAGTAAATTGGTGTACTCCATAGTCGTATATCTTTTAGCTAAATTATTCCCTTATTGAAAAATCCGTTCTCAAAGGTAGTAATTTTTTTTGAACCACGCACAAAATAGATACCATATTCTTTACCACTCCTCCGAAGGGCCCGTGGGTTCACCAAATATTGTTGCGCCATCCACCTCGGCCACGGCACACACCGAGCGCGACCCCACAAGGCCCAAACCTCCCTCGATGTTGGTGTGAATTTGCACAGGCTCGCCAAACATTTCTAAGCCGTTTTGAACCAACTCCACCGAGCGGTAGTACTTGAAGAGGTTTTCGTCGAGCTGGCAACACTTCATGTTGAAGGTCACGGGGTATTGGAGGTAGTACTCGCCAAAATCCCACTCCATCGAGAGGGTATACTCCTCAACACCCTCAATGAGCGAGTCGTCGAAGAGGGCAAAGTCGGGCGAATCGTTGATGTAGTCCATGAGGATGTCGTTCGTGCGGCCACTGCTGAAGGCCACATCGGTGTAGTTCATGGGGTAGGAGTAGCCTCCGTAGGGATGGGAGGGATCTCGGGTCACATAGAAGGTGCTCTCCAGCCAATAGTAGTTTTCACCCTCGGGGTCGCTGATGGGGAGGGTTGCCTTGCCCGCCACACGCCCCTCCTCCGAAGTGTTGCCGCGAGCAACCTCAAATTCGCCCACACTGATGGCCTCGGGGACCACAGTGGTGCCACTCACCCACTCGGGGAACCGGGGACTACATGCGCGCACCATCACCCTGTCCAAGGGGCTCACCATAGTCTCTCCTTGGTAGTAGAGCCTGCTATTGCCATACTCGGAGCGCTCCTCCACCATCTTCAGGCGCTCGCGGAAGGTGCCATTAATGTGGAGTTCCACGGTACCGTTGGCAATATCCGTGGGGGTGCCATTGTCGAGGATGAAGACACTTTGGCTATAATATGCCCTCACAGGCTCCTCGGGCGACACCACCGAGTAGAGCACCGGAAGGCTTGCCATATCTTCGCCCCTGAACTCAACCTCGGTTTCGCAACCCATTGCCACTGCGACGGTTGCCACAAGCATTGCTATCTGTCGGATTATCTTTTTCATAGTTGTGTGCAGTTTAGAATTTATAGGAGTAGGTAAGGCTGGGGATGATGGGGAAGATGGTGAGTTTCACAAACTTCTTCCTCCACGAAACCGAGAGGTTGCCCTGCCCGTCGTAGTTGTGCACCGCCTCCTCCGTAGGGTACATGATGAAGGGGTTCATATTGTTGTAGGCGTTGTAGATGCTGATGTTCCATGTGCGCACGCCATATCTCTTCTGCTTGTGGAAGTTCACACCGAGGTCGAGTCGGTGGTAGGGGTCGTAGCGATAGTTGTTGCGCGAGGGGACATGGGAGAGGTTGTCGCCGTAGTAATACCCTCCGGCAGGCAACATCTCACCCGGCATGGACTGGAAGTACTGCATAGCGAGAGTTGCACAGTTACCGGTGTTGTAGACCCAAGTGGCCGAGATGTCGATGTTGTCGGTGAGTTTGTGGGCAATGGTGATGCTGATGTCGTGGCGACGGTCATACTTGGCGGGGAATGGCCTACCACCATTAATCTCCTCACCGGGGCGGTCGAAGAGCCTCATCGATTTCGACCATGTGTAGCCAATCCAGCCCGTGGTACGGCCCACACTCCTCTGCAACAGCAGCTCCACACCATAGGCCCAGCCACGACCCAAACATACCTTATCCTCCCAACCCGAGGTGGTGGCCATCAGCGACGCTCCATCGCGATACTCCATAAGGTTGTTCATATCCTTGTAGTATGCCTCCACAGAGATGTCGAAGAGGCCGGGGATGTCGTAGAACACACCCGCAGCCACCTGCGACGAAGACATGGGCTTGATACGCTCCGTCACAGGCACCCAGAGGTCCGAGGGGAGGCTTATGGCATTATTCATCAGCAGGTGAACATACTGGGTCATGTAGGCATATCCCAACTTCACCGAGAGGTTGTCGGCCAAAAGGGCTCGGGCACTCACGCGAGGCTGCAGAGAGTGGTAGTATTTGCCCTGCACAGCAAATCCCGAGTAGCTGAGGCCCACATTGGCCTGAAGCCAATCGTCGTAGCTAATCTCGTCCTCGGCATAGGCCACCAACTCATGAGCCCTCACAACCTTCTCGCCAATCATCTCATCCATCTCGATGAGGGTGTCGATGACGGCACCACTATCGGGGTCGGTAAAGTCGGCGCTCATGCTCATGCGGGCCACCATAACATCGGGCCTGAAGGTGTGGCCGGTCCACGAGGCACCATAGCGCACCTTGTGCTCCGTCGAGGGGTTCCAGCTCATATCCACCTTGGCTGTGAGGTCGCTGATGCCCGAGTTGGCACCCAGCTCGATGTCGGTGCTCTCCTTGCCGAAGCTCGAGGTGCTATTGAGGATGGTACCCACACTGAGGTCGTTGCGATAGCGGGTATAGGTGAGCGAGGCGTCCATAAAGAGCTGGGGCGAGCACACCCTGTTCCATCTGGCCGAGGCCACAAGGTTGCCCCACTTCCAATTCATCTTCAGCCTCGACTCCTCGGTGGAGTCATCACCATAGGTGTATTTATCCCTCACATTGAAGTAAACGGCATCGTCGCCCGTGTAGAGGCTCAGGAAGAGTCGGTCGCGGTCCGAGAAGCGGTGGGTAATCTTAGCGTTGAAGTCGTAGAAATAGTAGCCGCCATAAATCGACCCCGTATCCAGCTCCGTGGCGGAGAGTACCCCCAGCGCAGCAGAGGTCATAAGGTCGCTATATGTGCGGCGGAACGACACATTGAAGGAGGTTTTACCCCTCCACAGCGGACCCTCGAGGTTGATGCGCGAGCTAATGAGGCCAAGGCTCACATTGCCGTGGTAGGCATACATGTCGCCATCCTTGGTGCGTACATCCACCACCGACGACAAACGGCTCGAAAACCTCGCAGGGAAGCTTCCCTTGAAGAGCGTCACACTCTTCACAGCATCAGGATTGAAGGCCGAGAAGAAGCCGCCCAAGTGGTTGACATTATACATGGGCACACCGTCGAGCAGCGTGAGGTTCTCGTCGGCACCGCCACCCCTCACATAGATTCCCGACGAACCCTCCGTGCCGGCCTGAACACCGGGCAACAACTGGAGCGCCTTCATAACATCCTGCTCGCCAAACATCGTAGGCACCGCCTTAATCTGTGCCAGAGGAACCTCAATGGCTCCCATCTGGGCACTCAGGGCACCACTGTTGCGACGATCGCCATAGACCACCACCTGCTCGATGCCCACAGCGGGCTCCAGCAGAAAATTCATCGAGGTGTTCCCCGTGAGCTCTATCTCCTTCCGCTGGGGTGCATAGCCCACATAGGAGATTTCGAGCATCACCCGACCGGCCGGCAAGGTGAGCGAGAAGAAGCCATACTCGTTGGTGGTTGTGCCCATCTCGGACCCCTCATCGTAGAGGGTGGCACCGAGGAGTGTCTCGTGGCTCACGGCATCCATCACCGAGCCACTGATGGTAAATCGTTGTTGGGCGTTGGCTCCCGCCGTTGTCGCAACAAGGAGCAGCAGGGTCGCAATGTATCGTAGCGTCGATTTCATCGTGTATATATATTATATATAGGTGTAGCAGTTTGGAGTTCTCGGTTGTCCGTTATCAACTCTCGGCTTTATAAATAGATGCATTAAGGTGTCGAAATGTTGCATAAAGGTAGAAAAAATTTATCACAATTCCACTCTCCCCTCCCTATTTGTCGCCACACCCGCAAGGCTCCCCTCTCAAACAGGCACAAAAAACAATGCGACCCCCACACATTGTGGAGGTCGCATCTATTCTGTGGGAGGCACAAAAGCCCCACCCTATCTGTCTAACTACAACTCGTTAGCCTGAAGGAGCTCGTAGAACTCGATGTCGTTCTGAGCCTGAGCCTTCAACTCGGGTTTAGCAGCAACAGCGCTCTTCAGGTAAGCAAGAGCCTTGTCAGCATCACCCTCGCGGTTAGCGATGATAGCGCGAACATAGTCGGCGTCAGCACCCTGAACCTCGGCGATAGCAGCCTTAGCAGCCTCGATGTTGTTGTCGCAAAGCTCGGCAATAGCAAGGTTGTAACCGGTGAGCTTAGCCTTAGCCTCTTGGTAGTTACCCTCAGCGAGTGCAAGAGCACCCTCGGCAGCCTTAACAGCCTCGCTGTTGGCACCTGCAAGGTACTTCTTAGCGTTCTCGAGGTCACCCATAGCGAGAGCTACACCTGCAAGGTTACCTGCAACCTCGGGCTGGTCGCCAGCCTTCTCGAAGGCAGCCTTAGCAGCCTCATACTTGCCGGCAGCTACATAGCATACACCAAGGTTGTTGTAAGCACGGGTGTCACCGTAGGTGTTAGCTGCGAGCTCATAGATAGCGGTCTTATCTGCAAGGTTCTCGGTGAGAGTTGCAGCGTGGAGCATGTGCTCAACATCGAGTTTGGTGCAACCTGCCTTAGCAGCAGCGAGAATCTCCTCGTCGGTCAGGCCGGCGTAAGTAGCCTCAACAGCAAAGCGGGTGCGACGGAGCTCGGGAAGAACCTCCTCTGCCAACACTTTGAATACAGCGCTCATATTCTGAATCTCCTGATCGCGCTCAACGGGCGACGAGTACATCTGAAGAACATTGAGAATGAGCTCTTTGTCCTCGATGTTGGAGTTCTCAACGAGAGTCTTGAAACCGTCCCAGTCCTCACCATAGGAAGCAATCTCGTAGTTGAGACCCTCAACGCCTTTAAGCTGTTTCTTCATAGCTTTGGCACCGGTCTGGCTACGCTGCTCGGAGAGTTTGTTGTTGAATTTCTCGGGACCATCGGGCGAAGCATAACCCGAAGCGTAAACATTACCAAGGGTGGTACGCTCAGCGGCGCTGTTGGCAGCAACGAACTCTTTGAAGAGAGCAATCTGCTCAGCGGTGAGCTGGTTCTTGCGAACAACCGACGAGTTGATGAGGTACTTAATCTCAGCCTCAGCGCTCTTCACAGAGCTGCGCTCGAAGTTGCCCTCGGACATCTTATAGTCAACACCATGTGCGTTAATCTTACCCTCCTCAGCCTTGATGGTCTTGGGAGCCTCCTCCTGTGCGGGAGTAGCAGCACCCTCGGTGGTAGTGGTAGTGGTAGCAGTGGTAGCGGCGGCAGCAGCACCTACGCCCTTTGCGAGAGCCTGAACAGCGCTCACACCCTTAGCAGCAGCGATGGTTGCCCAAGGGGTGAAGTCTGCGGTCTCTTTGCACTCGTCGAAGCATTTAGCCTCAATGCGGAGCTCGAGAGTACCAACAGCAGCTTTCTCGAAGGGGAAGGAGATGTGCTGGGTGTACGAACCACCCTCGAAGCGGCTAATGGCGGTGTAGTTGCCTACAACATCCTCGCCCTGCACATACTTGGGTGCGCAAGCAATCTCGTTCTCGCCGTAAACAAATACGGGGGTAATCTTCAGGACGGTCTCCTCATTGAAATACATCTCGGGGAAAGTAACGGTGATGTCGGCATCAACGGTCGAACCCTTCAATGTGAGCACCTCAGGAACACAGGTTACCTGAATCTGGTCCTGCTTCTTCTGCATCTTCTCGTAGCACTCGCCGCAACCTACCAAGGTAGCCATCATGGTGAGCACCAAACCTACAATTGCAAATTTTTTCATAACTTTTTGATTTACTGATGTTTTTATTTGTTTTGTTTGTAATTCTTTGTTCCTATTTCCCTTCATGCCGATAGTGGTTTAGCCCGGCAAATGCCGTTCTACACCACTACGACTAACAAAGGTAAAAATATTTTTTGGATTTCAATACACCAAAGGTGTAAAAAATCACTCAAAGTTACTACTTCCTCTCCTTGCGGTCGGGACGGTGGCCACCCTTGTGCTCACCTTTGGGGCGTGCAGGCCTCTCGGCGGGCTCCACATAACCCTCGGGCTTGGGCAACAGCACCTTGCGCGAAAGTTTCAACTTGCCCGACTTGGGATCGGCACCAATCAGCTTAACCTCAAGCATATCACCCTCTTTCAGACCGGTCTCTGCCATTGTCTCGAAGCGCTTGTAGTCAATCTCCGAAATGTGCAGCAGAGCATCCTTGCCGGGGAGAATCTCAATAAATGCACCAAAGTCAACAATCGAACGAATCTTACCGTTGTAAACCTCGCCAACCTCGGGAACAGCTACGATACCCTTGATGCGAGCCAAAGCGGCATCCATACCCTCCTTGTCCTGACCAAAGATGTCAACGATACCCTTATTGTCCACCTCGGTGATGGTGATGGTAGTGCCGGTAGTCTTCTGGATGTCCTGAATAACCTTACCACCGGGGCCGATAACAGCACCAATGAAGTCCTGAGGAATGGTAATCTGAACGATGCGGGGTACGAAGGGACGGAAGTCCTCACGGGGCTCGGCAATACACTCGGTGAGCTTGCCGAGGATGTGCATACGACCCTGACGAGCCTGCTCGAGAGCCCTGCCCAGCACCTCGTACGAAAGGCCATCAACCTTGATATCCATCTGGGTAGCGGTGATACCATCGGCGGTACCGGTCACCTTGAAGTCCATGTCGCCCAAGTGGTCCTCATCGCCCAAAATATCCGAAAGGATAGCGTAGCGCTCGCCCTCCGAAATCAGACCCATAGCGATACCCGACACAGGTTTCTTCAGCTTCAGACCCGAGTCCATGAGTGCCAAAGTACCGGCACAAACAGTTGCCATCGACGACGAACCGTTCGACTCCAAAATGTCGCTTACTACGCGCACTGCATAGGGGTTATCCTCGCCCACGGGAACCATAGGTTTCAGAGCCCTCCAAGCCAAGTTGCCGTGGCCAATCTCGCGGCGCGAGAGGCTGCGTGCGGGACGAGCCTCGCCGGTCGAGAAGGGAGGGAAGTTGTAGTGGAGCACAAACTGCTCGCTACCCTGAGTGAGCACCTCGTCAATCATCTTCTCGTCGAGCTTGGTACCGAGAGTTACGGTGGTCATCGACTGGGTCTCACCACGGGTGAAGACTGCCGAACCGTGAGCGCAGGGAAGAACGCCTACCTCGCACCAGATGGGGCGAATCTCGTCGGTCTTACGACCATCCAGACGCTTACCCTCGTCGAGAATCATATTCCTCATCGCCTTCTTCATCACCTCGTCGTGGAAGTAGCGATGAATCATGCTCTTCTTCTCCTCGAGCTCCTCCTCGGTGAACTGCTCGCAGAACTCTGCCTCGAGAGCCTCGAAAGCCTCGCTACGCTCGTGCTTAGCGGTGCCACCGGTGGCGATAGCGTATGCCTTGTCGTAGGTCTCGGCGATAACTTTAGCCTTGAGCTCCTCGTCGTTCACCTCGTGGCAGTACTCCCTCTTAACATCCTTGCCGAGCTCTTTTGCAAGCTCCATCTGCACCAAGCACTGGGGTTTGATAGCCTCGTGAGCAAACTTGATAGCCTCCAGCATGTCGGCCTCGCTCACCTCCTTCATCTCACCCTCAACCATGAGGATGTTGTCGTAGGTTGCACCCACCATCAGGTCGATGTCGGCATCCTTATTCTGCTCGAAGGTGGGGTTAATAATAAGCTCGCCATTCACCCTTGCAACCCTCACCTCGGAGATGGGGCACTCGAAGGGGATGTCCGACACTGCCAGAGCGGCCGAAGCGGCCAGACCAGCCAATGCGTCGGGCTGAATATCTTTAGCAGCCGAGATGAGGTTCACGGTCACAAATACCTCTGCGTGGTAGTTGGAGGGGAACAGGGGGCGGAGAGCTCGGTCGATGAGCCTTGCCACCAAAATCTCGCTATCCGAGGGGCGTGCCTCACGCTTGAGGAAGCCACCGGGGAAGCGACCCGCAGCTGCATATTTCTCGCGGTACTCTACCGAGAGGGGCATAAAGTCGCAATCATCCTTTGCATCTTTTGCTGCCACCACGGTAGCAAGCAACATAGTGTCACCCTGCTGAACGATTACCGAACCGTCAGCCTGTTTGGCATACTTGCCAGTCGAAATGGTAATCTCGCGCTCGTCGTCGAGCTTGATAACCTTCTTGATTTCGTTGTAAAGCATCTTTTTTTCGTCTTTTTTATTGCATCCAAAAATTGTATGTTCATTCCTTTTTGCCATGGGCGCAAATTCCTGATTATCAACACCAAGCACTCGCCATCGCCCTTGTGCGCGCGGGAGGCAAAAACCCACCTCCCAAATGTAAAGCAAAGGCAAGTCCCTTGTTCAGAACATTGCCTTTGCTGTTACGATTCTCCACAGAGTGTAGATTACTTACGGATACCGAGAGCCTTGATGATAGCCCTGTAACGCTCGATGTCTACACGCTTGAGATAGTCGAGCAACTGACGACGCTTACCTACCAGACGGAGGAGGGCACGCTGGGTGCCGTAGTCGTGGCGGTTCTGTTTCATGTGCTCGGTAAGGTGGTTGATACGGTAGGTAAAAAGTGCCACCTGGCTCTCAGGCGAACCAGTGTCTACTTTCGAAGCGCCGTACTGACCGAAAAGCTCCTGCTTTTTCTCTGCGTTCAAATAACTCATTGTGTTGTAAAAATTTAGTTATGTTCCACTTTACGACGAATCCGCCTTATTCGAATATCGCCAAAGCGTGGCGCAAAAGTACGCAAATTTTTCGTATTACAAAATTCAAAGCCCAAAATTATCGCTCCAAACCCTTGATTTGCCACATTTTTCATCCTCGACAGGGAAATATTTGGCATCGCCGGCGACATTGGTGCCATGGCCAAGAAATCGCAGCACAAAACGGACACCCTGCCGCAACTTTCCAATTTTCAATTTTCAACTTTCAACTCAAACCCCTATCTTTGTGGGATGAAACGAAACCAAATTATCATACCCCTCCTATTGGCTGCCGTGGTGGCTCTCGTTGTGGTGGACTGCCGCCGCAAGGCCTCCGCCCCCGCCAAACCCCACATCACCTTGCGTGGTGAGGCTCTCGGCACCTTCTATCAGATAACCGTTGTGGGCTCCCTCCCCGGCGATTTCCAGAGTCGGCTCGACTCTCTCTTTGGCGTAGCCAACCGCTCGATGAGCATCTTCGACAAAGGCTCCCTGCTGAGCCGCATAAATCGTGGGGAGACAACCACTGCCGACCCCCACATAATCCACTGCATAGAGATTGCACAGCGGGTGAGCGCCCTCTCCGACGGCTACTACGACATCACCATACGCCCCTTGGTGGAGGCCTTTGGCTTTGCGGGCAAGAACCCCAACTTCAAGGTCAACATCGACTCCCTGCTGGAGTTCGTGGGCTACGAGAAACTCGCCACCCGCGGTCTTGAGATTGTGAAGAGCGACCCCCGTGTGACCATCGACCTCAACTCGGTAGCCAAAGGCTACACGGTCGATTTGGCGGCGCAGCTTGTCGAGAGCCTTGGTTGCACCGACTACCTTGTGGACATAGGTGGCGAGATTATGTGTCGCGGCACCAACCCTCGCGGCGAGAGCTGGGGAGTGGGCATCGAGACCCCCATTGAGGGCAACTTTTCCATCAATGGCGAGCACCTCACCACCATCGTAAGGGTGTCGGAGGTAGGCATGGCCACAAGTGGCAACTATCGCAATTTCCGTACCGACGCCGAGGGCAACAAATACACCCACATCATCGACCCCCATACCGGAGCCAACACCTCCTCGTCGCTCCTCTCGGCCACCGTAGTGGCGGAGAGTTGTGCGCTGGCCGACGCCTATGGCACCATGTTCATAGCCCTCGGTCTGGAGCGCTCCATGGAGGTGGCCGAGAGGGAGGGTATTGCAGCCCTATTTATTTACGACGAGGGGGGTAAGATGAAGATTTACCGCTCCCCCGCCTTCGGCAAGGTTGCCAAATAATCCCCCAACTACTCACACCAACACACCGACAATGACAAACGAAGAGATGCAGATACTCCGTGGGTTGAACCCTGCGCAGGAGGCCGCCGTGAGGGACTACACATCGCCCTCGCTCATTGTGGCGGGCGCCGGCTCGGGCAAAACCCGTGTACTCACCTGCCGCATAGCATGGATGATTTCGCAGGGCGTAGCTCCGTGGCAAATCATGGCCCTCACCTTCACCAACAAGGCCGCACGCGAGATGAGGGAGCGTATAACCGCCATGGTGGGCGAACAGAAGAGCCGCTACATTTGGATGGGCACCTTCCACTCCATCTTCCTGCGCATACTCTATGCCGAGGTGGAGCGCATCGGTTTCCAGCCCAACTTCACCATCTACGACACCGCCCAGAGCGAGAGCCTCATAAAGAGCATTATCAAGCAGATGCAGCTGAGCGACGAGGTCTACAAACCTCGCGATGTGCGCTCGCGCATATCGCTGGCCAAGAACAACCTTGTGACATGGCAGGCCTACGAGGCCAACGCCTCGCTGATGGCCGACGACAAGAAGCGCCGACAGCCCCAATTCTACCAGCTCTACAAAAACTACTGCACGGAGTGTAAGAAGAACAACGCCATGGACTTCGACGACCTGCTGCTCCAGACCAACATACTCTTCCGCGACCACCCCGATGTGCTCCAAAAGTACCGCGAGAGGTTCCCCTACATCCTTGTGGACGAGTATCAGGACACCAACTCGGCCCAATACCTCATTGTGAAGGGTTTGGCGGGGAGTCCCGAGGCAAAAATATGTGTGGTGGGCGACGATGCACAGAGCATCTACTCCTTCCGAGGAGCCAAGATTGAGAACATTTTTCGTTTCCAGCGCGACTTCCCCAAGGCACGCATCTACAAGCTCGAGCAAAACTACCGCTCGACGCAGACCATCGTGGAGGCGGCCAACAGCATCATCGAGCACAACCAACACCGAATAAAAAAACAGGTCTTCTCCGAGAATGCCCGAGGTGAGAAAATCAGGATCTTCAGGGCCTATACCGACGGCGAAGAGGGGCAGATGGTGGCCAGCGGCATCCGAGGGCTCAAGGCGGCCCACGGCTGTGAGTGGCGCGACTTTGCGGTACTCTATCGCACCAATGCCCAATCGAGGGCTCTGGAGGAGGCTCTGCGCAAGCGCGACATCCCCTACCGCATCTATGGTGGTCACTCCTTCTACGACCGCAAGGAGGTGAAGGATATCATGGCCTACTTCAAAACCATAGCCAACCCTCGCGACAACGAGTCGCTGCTGCGCATCATCAACTACCCTGCACGAGGCATTGGCGATGTGACTATCAACAAGATACGAACCATTGCCGACGCCAAGCGTGTGAGTCTTTGGGAGGCGCTTCAGAGTGCCACCCCCGAAGAGCAGGCCATCATTGGCAAGAAGGCGATGGAGTTCCATGCGCTCATCTGCGCCCTCTCGTTGCTCCGCAGCGAGAAGACGCTCTACGAGTTTGGCTTGGAGGTGGGTGTGCGCAGCGGCATAATCCCCGGCTACAAGCTCAACCCCTCGCCCGAAAACGAGGACGCTCTGGCCAACATACAGGAGGTGCTCAACTCCATGCAGGAGTTCCGCCACGAGATGATTGAGGAGGTGGGGAAGGAGGAGGTCACCGAGCCCACCCTCGAGGAGTGGTTGCACAGCGTGTCGCTCCTCACCGACATGGACGAGAAGGAGGATGGCGAGAAAAATTGGGTCACCCTGCTCACCGTCCACTCGTCGAAGGGTTTGGAGTTCGACCACATCTTTGTGACCGGCATGGAGGAGAACCTCTTCCCCAGCCTCAACTCCATAGCCTCTCCCGAGCAGGTGGAGGAGGAGCGCAGGCTCTTCTATGTGGCCGTCACCCGTGCGAAGGTGAGCGCCACACTGACCTTTGCCACCTCGCGCTTCAAGTGGGGTAGCAACGAGTTCTGCCGCCCCAGCCGCTTCCTCAAGGAGATTGACCCCCGCTACCTCGATGTGCGCTACGACGACGAGGAGGATGAGGAGGGCGAGCGCAGCCGTGGCCGCGAGCAGATTGAGGAGCTGAAGCGTCGCTACGACATGCGACAAGGGCGAACAATTGTGGAGAAGAGGGAGTTCCAGAGCCGCACTGTCCCCTCGTCATTCCCCACCCCCCAACGACCCACCACACGACCTGCCGTCACACCCCAACGGCCCGATATGTCGAGGATGCGCAGTGTGGGTGTGCGTACCGAGCCCGAGGGTGCAGCCTCCGTGGCCGCCGCAGGAGCCTATGCTGTGGGGCAGAGGGTTCGCCACGCCCGTTTTGGTGTGGGTCGCATCGAAGCACTCGAGAGGCTTACCAACGACACCAAGATTACTGTGCTTTTCGACGACCCCGCAGCCGGCCGCAAGGCACTCTTGGCACAGTATGCAAAATTGGAAATAATATAGAACACCGTTATGCGACGAGAGGAGAGATACAGAGGAGTGGTGGAGTACTTCTCGGAGGCTATGCCTGTGGCGGAGAGCGAGTTGGAGTTCCGTAACCCCTATGAGTTGGTGGTGGCGGTGATGCTCTCGGCCCAGTGTACCGACCGCAGGGTGAACCTCACAACCCCCGCACTCTTCGACCGTTTCCCAACGGCCGACGCGATGGCCGCCGCAGAGGTCGAAGATATATATCCCTACATTAAGAGTATCTCCTACCCCAACAACAAGGCGCGCAATCTGGCCCGCATGGCCCGCATGCTGGTGGAGGAGTTTGGGGGCGTGGTGCCCGACACCGTGGAGCAGCTCGAGAGGTTGCCGGGTGTGGGTCGCAAGACCGCCAATGTGGTGGCCGCCGTACTCTTTGGAAGGGAGGTTATGCCCGTGGACACCCATGTCTTCCGTGTGTCGCGAAGGATTGGCCTCACCGTGGGTGCCAAAACACCCCTGCAAGCCGAGGCACAGCTCGAGGCCGGCTTCCCCAAACACCTGCTCCCCATCGCCCACCATTGGCTCATACTCCACGGTCGCTATGTGTGCACCGCCCGCAAGCCTCGCTGCGGAGAGTGTGGCGTGCGCCCATGGTGCAAATCGGCCCCCAAGGAGTAAACCGACTATTAGCAACAAGAGATTAGGAGCGTGAAACAGTATAAAGCCCGAGGAATAGTCCTCAACACCCTCAAGTATGGCGAATCGTCGATGGTCGCCCACCTGCTCACCGATGTGGGCGGGCGCAAGGGCTACATCGTGCAGGGGCTCGGCAAGGGCTCCTCAGCCTCGCGCGGCAAAGGGGCGCTCTTCCAGCCCATGTTTCTGCTCGACTTCGTGGGGCTCGAGAGCAACAAGACCGAGCTCGACCGCCTGAAAGAGGTGGCCCTCGCCACACCCCTTCAATCCATCCCCTTCGATGTGCGCAAAAGCACCATAGCCCTCTTCATGTCGGAGTTGCTCTACAAGCTCATCCGCGAGGTGGAGCCCAACTCTCCATTGTTCGACTTTGTCTTCGACTCGGTGGTGGCTCTCGACGCCATGGAGGAGGGTGTCCACAACTTCCACCTGTGGTTTATGGTGGCCCTCAGCCGCCACCTCGGCTTCTACCCTGCAGGGGCGTGGGCCGAGGGCGATGTGTTCGACATTGAGGCCGGTCAGTTCACCCCCATTATTCCCCGCAGTGGCCTCTGCATAGGCCCCGAGAACAGCCGACTGCTGGCCCAGATGATGGAGTGCTCACCCCGCGAATTGGGCCGTGTGGCCCTCAGCCGCACCCAACGCAAGGAGTTCATAGTCGCCCTTCTCACCTACTTCGGCTACCACCTCGACACCATCCACCGTGTCGAGTCGCTCCGCATCCTCTCGGAGGTGTTTTAGCTATCGGGCAGCAGTTGTCGGCCATAGGTAAACCGAATTTAAGGCATCACTCTAAAACAATAAACCCCCTCTGGCCAGAGGGGGTTTATTAGTTGTAAGTTCCGCTGTTCACAAAGCCATCGGGGAGGCCCTTAGGCTTGCTCCTTGCGCAAGGCCTCGATAAACTCGGGGTGGGCACTCCAAAGGTGCTCCGTCTGGAGCCACAGCTCGCGTGCGCGGGCCTCCTTCGTGGGGTGCTCGGAGGCAATATCTGCCAAGTAGTGCCCATCGGCAGGGTGGCTCGTGGCACACCACTCGCGCAGGTAGGGTTTATGGTAGCGAGCAAGGGTAGCCAGCTCGGGGCCATAGATACGCCCATTACGCTCGAAGTCGCTCCACAGCAACAGAAGCGAACGCTCGGGGCTCTTGTCGCCCAAGTCGCTCACAATATCATCGAAGCACTCCCACTCACCCATTGCCACATAGACAAAGGCAAGGAGTGTGGTGGCCTCCAAGTGGTCGTCGCTATCGGCGTCGAGCACCATCTCCAAAGCCGCTGCCGCCATCTCCATGTCACCCACAAGGAAGTGGTCCACAGCCGAATAGTAGGCCGCAGTGAGCGCCTCGCGCGTGGTGCGGTCCTCCCAATCGAGCTCCACGGGCTCCTCCTCGGGAAGCAGCTCGGCCAGAGCCTGCATGGCCTCCAATCGAATGTTGCAGGCCTCCTCCCAGCGCCCCTCCTCCTCGGCTCGGCGTGAGCGGGCAAGGGCACGGCCAAAGTTGATGTCCTTCCCGGGGGCATCCTCGTCGTGGAGGATGCGGAAGGTTTGAGAGAGTGTGGGATTAAGAGTGTTTTTTGCCATATCCAAATACTTTTTTGAGCATAGATGCCGAAATCAGGGCTGTGAGCACACCCCCCAGCAGGTAGGCCGCCGTGCGGTTAGCCATGCCAAACATCAGCGGCGACACAAAGATGTAGCTGGAGCACACATAGGTCATGACCACCGCCGGAACGAGAGCTATCCAGATGTTGCGCCCCCTATGGTGGAGCCACACACAGATGGTCCACAGAGTGAAAACGGAGAGCGCTTGGTTGGCCCACGCAAAGTAGCTCCACATGGTGCCAAAGGGGAGCAGGAAGATAATCACCAATCCGAGGGCAAAAATGGGGAAGCACACCAGAAGTCGCTTACCCAAACTCCTCTGCTCGATGCCGAACATGTCGGCCACAATGAGCCTCGCACTGCGAAATGCGGTGTCGCCCGAGGTGATGGCACATGCAACCACCCCAAAGACCACAAAAAGAGCAAGAGTTTGACCCAGCGTGGTGGTGGCAATCTTGTCAACCAGCAACGCCGCCTTGCCGCCATACTCCGCAACGGCCCCATTGAGCCCCTCAACACCACCCCAAAAAGCCATGCCTATGGCAGCCCAAATGAGAGCGATGACACTCTCGGAAATCATCGCACCATAGAACACCACGCGGCTCTCATTCTCGTTGCGCATACAGCGAGCCATGAGGGGCGACTGGGTGGCATGAAAGCCCGAAATGGCTCCACAGGCAATAGTCGTGAAGAGCATGGGCACCAGCGGGAAGCGCTCGGCATCGGCCTTCATATTCCTGAAGCCGTCGAACTCGGGAATCTGCTCTCCATACTCGGTGAAGAGCGACCATAGGATACCCATGGCCATAAAGATGAGCAGTCCGCCAAAAACGGGGTATATCTTGCCGATAATCTTGTCAATAGGGAGGAGGGTGGCCACCAAGTAGTAGACCAAAATGGCCCCAAGGATAATCATCAGCAGGGTGCTGAAGGTGTGACCCGCAGGGCTGTGGAACGCCACATCCGAGAGTGCAGGGGCATCAATACGCTCGGCAATCAGCTCGGCCGGCTGGGACATGAAGACGGCACCCACCAAAATCATGAGGGCCACCGAGAACCAGCGCATAACAGCCTTGGTTCCGCCACCCAGATACTTACCCACAATCTCGGGGAGCGACACTCCCCCATTGCGCAGCGAGATGACTCCCGCAAAGAAGTCGTGCATGGCGCCGAAGAAGATTCCGCCCAGCGTAATCCACACGAAGGCTACGGGGCCATAGGCCGCACCAAGGAGCGCGCCAAAGATAGGGCCGAGGCCGGCGATGTTGAGCAGCTGGATGAGAAAGGTTTTCCAGCGAGGCATAGGGATGTAGTCCACGCCATCGAAATGGGTTTTGGAGGGCACCTCGGCGGTGTTTCTAATGCCTGCCACTCGGTCGAGGTGGGCACCATAGAGGAAGTATGCCGCCACGAGTGCCACCAGACAGATAATGAAGGTAATCATAACAAAGGTTTCGCTTTACGGTTTCTAATTTGTCACGAAAGTACAAATTTTTATTGTTATATCAAAGGTGTAACAATCCTCAGCCGCGCGCCATGCTCGCAGGGTAACAATTCAGCGGAGCCCCCGCCCCCGCAAAACCACCACAAATTCCGGAAGATTACAAGGGTTCCAACCCCTGTTAGACTTCGCGAATGACAATCTTTTGTGGGTTCGGAAATTTGCGCCGTCTTGGATATAATAATAAATTTTTGGCGAGAAATGCCACAAAGTGCGGAATAATGCTTACATTTGCGCCCGCAAAGGCCGAATTAACATCGGCATCGGACGCCGAAATAGCTCAGGTGGTAGAGCGTTTCACTCGTAATGAAAAGGTCGCGGGTTCGAGTCCCGCTTTCGGCTCAAAGACAAAGGGGTAGCGATTGCTACCCCTTTGTCTTTTGTGGTGGTGCAGATACGAGAACCTGCGACCTTTTGAAGTCCCCCTTGTGCCTATTAGTTTCCCCCAATAAAAACCCATCCACAAGCTTTTGAGGCTCGTGGGTGGTAAGCATTTTTATGAGGCTTCATATACTTGAGCACCATCTTTAGCCGTTATACCCGAAAACCATTCTGTAAATTTACAATCTTGCCCATCTGTGGTGTGAAAGTAAAAATATTTCTTGGCTCCAATCACATTCCTTGTTGTTTCCTTGATTAGGAAGTTGCTCAACACATTAACAAATGCCTGTTCAATAATTTTGTATAAATCTTGCATCTGTTCATCTCCCAGATTAGGCGTATATACAAATTTGGCCAAGCGAAACATGAACCCATTCCACTCATCCTTGATAAACTTCACAGAAACCACACTGCCACTATGCTCGTTAGCCCATATTTGAATTTCTACTTCCGTTTTATCATTATTGCTTTCTCTTACAATTATGATGGGCACCCCTATCTTTATGTTGTTTGTTGAGTTTATT
>JAGBZI010000081.1 GCA_017628305.1 Tidjanibacter sp. | reverse complement strand
GGTAGCGACTTTTTTGAAACCTGCAAGCGTTTTGCCAAAAAAATTTTGGGGTATTTTTTAAAATTTTTTAGAAACTACTGAAAATCCGCAATTTACGCTTTTTGCCATTTTTCACTTTTAACATTCGCTTAACATTGGATTTCTGAGCAGCTCGAAAGGCTACCCAAACAACCCCCTATATAATATATAGGTATATATTACCGCCACTAATTCGCCCCTTATGACATAGCTGCTATACCAACAAAATAAGTTAATCAGATTTGCTCTTTTGTTGCATTCTCCGTACCTTCGCATAGAAAAAAACAACTAACAGAGATGATGAAACTCAGGAAACGACACACACTTTTGTTGCTACTTCTCTCTCTTTCGGGACTGCTCTATGCCCAAGACGGCCACATTTCGGCAAACCTACGAGGGGGAAACAATGCAACATTTGGCAATTTTTCGGCCATCACGATTGAGGCCGAGCACAATTTTGCGGCAAATGTTTCGCTCAAAGGTGGCCTTTTGAGCAGTTCGTACGAACGCATGGCAGCCGAGATGCGCACATCATACCGCCACGATTTAGGTTTTGGCGTCCTCCACTTTGAGGGTTTGATGCACTATGCAGCCCAAAGCAGCCACTCCACCCATGCACTCGGCGGAGGCGTTGGACTCACAACCCCTCGACTGTTTGTCACCATCGGCTACTACTTCCGCACACTCAAAAACTCAACCGACAGACTGACCGAGCCATTCAACCTCTACTACAGGTTTGGGGTTAGTTGTCTGCCGAACAATCCGGACTGGGACCTCATGCTCACCTTTTCCAACAGCCATTTTCTGGAGTTGGAGCGTCACTACCAGCCCTCGCTTAACATTGACGGAGTGTGGCACCTCTCCGAAAAGTTGGGTGCGACCCTCGGACTCAGCTACAAGCCAACGGGCATCTTCCACATCTCCACCACCTACTATCAACTCTATGCAAATTTAGGCGTATGTTACAAATGGTAAATAAAAATATAGCTATTCTGGCAATAGCAACTCTACTTGTGGGGTGCGACCGAGTGGATTTCAAGGGTTTCGTGGTTCCCACCGGCGATGTGGTCGACAGGCGCTTTGAGCAGAGCTTCGAGCTGCACAATGAGCTCCCCGTGGCCTGCATAAATAGCCCGGAAGAGTACCTAATTTATGTAGGTACCGACCCCCATATTGGCGACACGACCCACAATCTGGACACCTTTGTGGCCGACCTACGCGGCGACTCTTCTGCGAGTTTCGGCATCTTATTGGGCGACTGCATCGACAAAATTGGCAGCATGGCCCTCTATGCAAAGGCCGTGGAGCAGAAAAATCCCGAGCAGGACCTCCCCATATTCTCCGTACTCGGCAACCACGACACCTACTTTTCGCAGTGGGAAGAGTATCGCAAATATCTGGGGCCCTCGGTCTATTGGTTTGAGGTTGCCCACTCTGCGGGTAAAGACCTCTTCATCTCGCTCGACACGGCAAACGGCACCCTTGGCAGCCTCCAGATGGAGTGGCTGCGCAGCTTCCTGCCCCAACACCGCAACAGCTACCGCCACTGCATAATTATCACCCACTCCAACATCTTCTACACCGACAATTCGCAGCAAACCTCGGGCAACCTCCCCCTCGAGGAGACAATGACACTGCTCGACCTCTTCACCAAAAACAACATACTGCTCTGCCTGCAAGGTCACGACCACCATCGTGAAGACCTCACATTCGGCGGCGTACGCTACACCATTGTAGGTACACTTCGCGATGAGGCGGAGGAGCCGGAGTATCTGTGTATACGCATCCTCAAAGAGGGTTGCGAGTATGAGTGGCGGGAGTTGTAGGAGTCCCTATCTTCGATGAACACACAGCCGGCAATACCCGTTTGGCACAATTGTTATTCAAAAATGGCATGACTCAAAGGATGGGCTACTCTCACCCCTCTCAATTTTCAATTCTCAATTATAATAGGTATATTTGCATTGCTTTTGCAGCGACACTACTAACAACACAGCTCCTATGGCAGACAACAAACAGGTGACACTCGAAAGAATCAAGGCTCCGCTGGGCAAAACTATGGAAGAGTATGAGCTCTTCCTTCGCCAAGCACTTCACTCGGAGAGTCGCTACTTCGACGATATTCTCAAATACATTTTCGACAATCGAGGCAAAGGGGTACGCCCAACTCTCGTGATGCTCACGGCGGGCCTGATGGCGGGTAAGGAACACAAACACTCCCAGAGGGTGTTGCTGTCGGCAGCTCTTATCGAGCTCATCCACACCGCTTCGCTGGTGCACGACGATGTCATAGACCGCGCAGACCTGCGCCATGGCAAGGCATCCATCAACGGTCAGTTTGGCAAGCGCAACGCCATTCTCACGGGCGACTTCATCCTCTCGCGCATCTTCGAGCTCGGCATGGAGAGCCTCGAGTTCGACATCCTAACCTATGTATCCCACACCATCAAGTGGCTCTGCGAGGGTGAGGTAATTCAGGATGAGCAGACGAAAACATTGGGCATGACCCACGAAAAATACTACGACATTATCGACAAAAAGACCGCGTCGCTGCTGGCCATCAGTTGTGGCGTAGGCGCCTTGGCTGTGAAGGCTCCGGCGCGCGAGGTAGATGCGGCCTACGAGTTTGGTCGCAATCTCGGCATGGCCTTCCAGATTAAGGACGACATACTCGACTATGCGGCGGCCGACCAGACAGGTAAACCCACCTGCGCCGACCTTAGGGAACACAAAATCACCCTCCCGCTGCTCGAGACCTTTGCCACCATGACCCCCGAAGAGGTGGCTGCCACCAAAGAGTTGGTGGCCCGAGGCGACGACGAGGCGATAGCCATCATCCGCACAAAAGTGATGGAGCACAATGGCATGGAGCGTGCAGAGAGAGTCATGGAGAAGTTCTTGGCAAGTGCCCGAGCTGCCCTCACGGCCTACCCCGAGAGCGACTACCGAGAGTCGTTGGAGATGATGTGCGACTTCCTTGCAATGAGGAAAAAGTAGCCGCTACTCGCCCACTCCACAGAGCCTGCTCGCGGGCAGGGTTGTCCGAAAATCTCTGTTTGGTGCAAGGTTTGTAGAAAAAAATTATTATATTTGCCTACTGAATATGCGAAGGCTTTACATCATAGCGGGCTGCAACGGGGCGGGTAAAACCACCGCCTCCTACACCATGTTGCCCGAGATGCTGGATTGTTGGGAGTTCGTCAATGCCGACGAAATTGCCAAGGGACTTTCGCCATTCAATCAGGAGCGTATGGCCATTGAGGCGGGTCGCATCATGCTGCAACGCATGGAGGACCTGCTCAGTCAGGACGAGGAGTTTGCCTTTGAGACCACCCTCGCCTCCCGCTCCTACACACAGTTCATCGAGAAGGCCCATGCCAAGGGCTACTTTGTGTCGTTGCTCTTCTTCTGGCTCCCATCGCCTGAGTTGGCAATCGAACGAGTGGCGACCCGTGTGGCCGAGGGTGGACACAACATCCCCGAGGATGTTATACGCCGTCGTTACGACAGCGGCATCCGCAATTTCAAGGCACTCTACATGTCCGCGTGTGACTTTTGGACCATCTACGACAACAGTGGCACGGGGGGAGTAAAGAAGGTTGCTTGGGGACAGAAGGGCACCACAATGGAGATTTTGGAGCCCGAGTCGTACCAAAAAATTATGGAATTATGAGCGAAATGGAACTGAAACTCCTGCAGGAGAAGATAGATAGTGGCGTGCGACTCGCACAGCAGCGACTCATCGAGCGAGCCATCCGAGAGAATGGCGACCTCGTTGTGCAGGAAAATGGAGAGATTATGCACATCAAAGCCGAAGAGCTCGAAGGGCTCTGCGCAGAGGGCTAACGGCCAAAAGTCCATACGATAACAGACCGGAGCCAACCCGATGGGGTTGGCTCCGGTCTTTTGTTCTAATCTCTGTTGTGCCAAAAACCGAGGGCTACACGAGGGCAATTTTGAGCACCTCATCCACACTCTTCACATAGTGGAAAGTGAGTCCCTCGAGGTAGTCGGCCTTAATCTCCTCAATATCCTTGCGGTTATCCTCACAGAGGATAATTTCCGAGATTCCCGCACGCTTGGCGGCCAAAATCTTCTCCTTTATGCCGCCAACAGGGAGCACTCGGCCACGCAGCGTGGTCTCGCCCGTCATGGCCACCGCATCCTTCACACAGCGCTCCGTGTAGGTCGAAACAATGCTGGTAACCATCGTAATACCCGCGCTCGGGCCATCCTTGGGCACCGCACCCTCGGGCACATGGATGTTGATGTCGAACTTCTCGAACTTCTCGGCAGGAATGCCAAACTCCTCATGGTGAGCTTTCACCCACTCCCAAGCGATGGTGGCCGACTCCTTCATCACATCGCCCAGATTACCCGTGAGGCTCAAGCCCCCTTTACCGGGCGTCAGGAGCGACTCGATGTAGAGGATATCACCCCCCACCTCGGTCCATGCAAGGCCGGTGACCACACCCTTCATGCCGCTCACATCGTAACGGTCGCGAGTAAACTTGCGGGCACCCAAAATCTCCCTCACCTGCTCCACCGTCATCGCAGGCTCAAACTCCTCGCCGAAGCCAATCTGCTTGGCTCGATGGCGTGCAAGTTTAGCAATCTGCTTGTCGAGCGAACGCACACCGCTTTCGCGGGTATACTCATCGATGATAGCCGCCACAACCTCCTTCGAGAGGGTCATCTGCTCGGGCTTAATGCCGTGAGCCTCACGCTGTTTGGCCACCAAGTGACGGTCGGCAATCTCGAGTTTCTCATCGAGCACATAGCCGGCGATGTTAATCATCTCCATACGGTCGCGGAGGGCCTGCGAGATGTTACCAACATTGTTGGCCGTAGCTATGAAGAGCACCTTCGAGAGGTCGTAGTCGATATCGATATAGTTGTCGTGGAAAGTGGAGTTCTGCTCGGGGTCCAACACCTCCAACAGCGCACTCGAGGGGTCGCCGTGGTTGGCACGGCTCACCTTATCCACCTCGTCGAGAATAATCACAGGGTTGGAGGCACCGCACCGTTTGATGGTGTCGATAATACGGCCGGGCATCGAGCCGATGTAGGTACGACGATGGCCACGAATCTCCGACTCGTCGTGCAGACCACCCAACGAAATGCGGCCAAACTTGCGGCCCAAAGCCGCCGCCACCGACTTGCCGAGCGATG
This sequence comes from Tidjanibacter sp., assembly GCA_017628305.1. Classification (GTDB taxonomy): domain Bacteria; phylum Bacteroidota; class Bacteroidia; order Bacteroidales; family Rikenellaceae; genus Tidjanibacter. The sequence goes on along the minus strand of JAGBZI010000081.1, from coordinate 896 downwards.
TCTTACCCACTCCGGGAGGGCCATAAAGACAGATGATGGGTGACTTGAGGTCGCCCTTGAGCTTGATGACCGCCAAGTGCTCCAAGATGCGCTCCTTCACCTCTTCGAGGCCATAGTGGTCGGCGTCGAGCTGCTCGCGAGCGACATTGAGGTCCATGTTGTCCTCGGTGAGGTCGCCCCAAGGGAGGTCGAGCATGGTCTCAAGGTAGTTAATCTCCACCGAATACTCCGCCACAGCAGGATTGAGTCGCTCGAGCTTCTGCACACCGCGCTCAAAGGCGGCAGCCACCTCGTCGCTCCAATTCTTATCGGCTGCGCGCTCGCGCAACCTCTGAGCATCGCTCACCTCATCGTGACCCAGCTCGTCCTGAAGCGAGCGTATCTGCTGCTGAATGTAGTACTCCTTCTGCTGCTGGTCAATCTCCTGCTTCACCTTGTTCTGAAGCTGATTTTTGAGCTGCAAGAGCTGCTGCTGGTTAATGAGAATCTCCACCAACTTGCGCGAACGAGCCATGAGTCCGGGGGCCTCAAGCAGCTTCTGACGCTCCTGATCGCTGAAATCGAGATTGGAACAGATGAAGTTGATAATACCCCTGTCGGAGTCGATATTTTTAATGGCAAAAGTTGCCTCCTTAGGAATGCCGGGCGAGGAGTTGATAATGTCGAGAGCAACCTCCTTGACGCAAGTCACAAGAGCCTGAAACTCAACATTATTAGCCTCTGGCGCAACATCGTGGAGCATACGCACCGAAGCTTTCATGTAGGGCTCCGAACGCAACCACTCCACCACCTCAATTTTGTCCAATCCGTGGAGGATAACAGTGAGGTTTCCGTTGGGCATTTCGAGTATTTTGAGAATCTTTGCGGCCGTACCCACAAGGTACATATCGCCGGGT
>JAGBZI010000080.1 GCA_017628305.1 Tidjanibacter sp. | reverse complement strand
TTCGGGTTCGGGATCGGGTTCGGGTTCGGGCGCAGCCTTATCAAGAGTAGAGGCTGTGATATACTCCGAGAAATCACCCAAGCTCTCTCCCGCAGATGCCCTCACGGCAAATTGGTATTCGGTGGCCGGAGTTAGTCCTCCAATGGTCGCACTCACCTCGGTACACTCGCCCGAAGTGTAGCCATCTGCCCACTTAAGACGCCACGAGTACCCCTCGGCACCCTCCACAGCCTCCCACGCAAAGGTGAGCGACTCCTGCGAAGCCTCCGACAGAGCCACATTCGCGGGCACACCCAACTCCAATGGTGTCGGTTCGGGCACCTCCTTGCAACCAACAACCACCAGCGCCACAAAGAGTGCTACTATTCGAGCCATTCGTTTAATCATCATACATTTAGGCATTAAGGGTTAGTTCACTTATCAATTACTCTTCCGAGGGCATCACCACTCTACCAATGATACCGGTAAGGTGGGCAATGGCGATGCCATAGTTGGTCATGGGGATACTCTGCGCCTTAGAACGCTCAAGGCGAGAGAGGACCGTACGGCGAGTAAACATGCAGGCACCGCAATGTATAACGAGGTCGTAAGGCGACAAATCGTCGGGGAAGTCGTTGCCTCCCACAACATCCACCCTAAGCCCTGCACCCACCTTGCGTCGAAGCATTGCGGGCAATTTCACGCGACCTATATCCTCGTTGGTTGGTGCATGGCTGCAAGCCTCGGCAATGAGCACTCGGGAGTTCTCGGTGAGTCCGTCAATCGTTTTCGCCCCCTCCACAAAAGCCTCCACATCACCCTTGTAGCAAGCCATAAGCACCGAAAATGAGGTTAGGGCCACCCCCTCGGGCACAAGTGGTGCCACACGAGCAAATGCCTGTGAGTCGGTGATAACAAGTTTGGGGCTCCGGCTCAATTCCGCGAGCGTACACTCCAACTCCTCGGGCTGGCAGCACACAGGGATGCAGCGTTTGTCGAGCAGTTCACGAATGGTCTGCACCTGTGGCAGGATGAGTCGCCCCTTAGGAGCACTCTTATCTTGTGGCATGACAAGCACCACCACATCGCCCGCCTCCACGAGATTTCCCGTGATTGTCAGTTCGCGTCCCTCATTAGGCAGTGCCCTTTGGAGCGCTTCGAGCAGGGCTTCAATCCCCTCACCCGAGGTGGCACTCACAGTCACCACACTGCGGCCCAAGGCATTCTCCACCCCCTTTACGGCACCCTCTGCATCGGCAATCTGGTCGCTCTTGGTGAGCGCCACAACCACGGGCACTCCCTTACTATCAAACTCCGCAACCCACTCTTGCTCAACAGCATAATCGCCGTTTTTATTACACACCACAATCGCCATATCGCACTTTTCGGCCACCCTGCGACTCTCGGCCACACGCTGCTTGCCGAGAGGTGAGAGGTCGTCGAAACCCGCCGTGTCGGTGAGCACCACAGCACCCAGCGAGCGGAGCTCCATACTCTTGGACACAGCATCTGTGGTTGTACCCGCCACATCGCTGACAATGGCTACACTCTGCCCCGCGAGGGCGTTCACAAGCGAGGATTTGCCCACATTACAACGACCCACAACTGCTATATGGGTGCGCAGTCCTCGAGGCGATTGTTCTCTATTCATAGGAAAATGGTATATCTTAAAATCTAAAATCTCTCTCTCCCTGTTCAATCAGTTCAAGATTACGGGTGGCAATGGCCCTCACCTTCTGGTGGGGCACACGCTCTAACTCCTCGGCAATCACCTTCAATCCCAAGCGGAGGGTCTCAGGTGATGCGTAGTCCATGAGGTACTCCTTGAGAGTCATCAGCGCATTGGGTTGGCAACAGTTGGCAATCTGTCCACTCTTCACAAGCGACATAAACCTATCGCCCGTGCGCCCCTCACGATAGCATGCGGTGCAGAAACTCGGCACATAACCGAGCCCCAGCAGCCACTGCACCACCTCGTCGAGGGTTCGTGTGTCGCTCACATCAAACTGAGCCGTCTCCGACGATTTCTCGGGCTCGCCACTTGCATAGCCGCCCACACCCGTATTGGAGCCACCGCTGAGCTGCGACACACCCAACTCGAGCACCCTCTCCCTCGAAGCAGCACTCTCTCGGGTGGAGATAATCATACCCGTGTAGGGCACAGCAATCCTGATGACAGCCACCATCTTATGGAAAATCTCGTCGGGCACAGCGTCCTCAAAATCGGCCACATCAATATCGTCAGCGGGGCAAATCCTCGGCACACTGATGGTGTGGGGACCCACACCGAATGTTGCCTCCAAGTGCTCAGCATGCATCAGCAGGCCCGCCAAGTCGTAGCGATAGCCATCCAAGCCGAAGAGTACACCGATTCCCACATCGTCGATACCCCCCTCCATAGCCCTATCCATAGCCTCCGTGTGCCATGCATAGTCACTCTTGGGGCCTCGGGGATGGAGTTTCTCGTAACGCTCTTTGTGGTAGGTCTCTTGGAAAAGGATGTAGGTGCCGATGCCTGCGTCCTTCAGTCGCCTATAGTTTTCCACCGTGGTGGCGGCGATATTCACATTCACCCTGCGGATAGCGCCATTCTTGTGTTTCACCGAATAGATTGTCTGGATACTCTCCAAGATATACTCGATGGGGTTGAGCGTGGGGTGCTCACCAGCCTCGAGGGCCAAGCGTTTGTGGCCCATATCTTGGAGCGCAGTCACCTCGCGCACAATCTCCTCCTGCGAGAGTTTCTTGCGCGGAATGGTCTTATTAGCGATATGATAAGGGCAATAGGTGCAGCTATTTACGCAGTAGTTGGAGAGATACAGAGGGGCAAACATCACTATGCGGTTACCATAGAGCCTCTGCTTTATCTGCTTGGCCAACGAAAACATACGCTCGTTGAGCTCGGGGATGTCGCACTCGAGCAACACCATGGCCTCACGATGGGAAAGACCTTTGCAATCGGCCGCTCTCTCAATGAGCCCTTCGATAAGTTCTCTGTTGTGTTTGTTGGCCTCGGCATACTCCAGAGTGGCAAGTATCTCGCTGTGGGAGATAAACTCTTCGGCCACTCTCGATTGAGGGTTGTAGTTACTCATAACTTATTGTGTTTTAATTATATCATCTTTGAAAATCGGGGTGATCGCCTCGCCCGAAGGTTGCCTCATACCCAATGGCACGGAGCTCCCTCACAAGTTTTTCGAGCCCTTCGGCCGCCTCGGTGCCACTACTCTTCTTGCCGTCGTAGATGGCATAGGAGGCTCTATACTGCGCGGGGGTGATGTTGGGCATAACCACATTGGCCCCCGAGAGAATACCGAGGTGTGTACCCTGTTCAGCTGTGGTGGCGAGTGCCGTAGTGGAGGGCATAAGTGCCTTAGGCAAAGCTATTCGCACCAGCGACAACATCATCAGTGTCTGCTCCACACTCCCCCTTGGCATATTGCCCAACGGGGTATCACTCTGCGGAATAAAGGGGCCTATACCTACCATCTGGGGCGCCATCTCCGCCAAAAACTCCACCTCGTGGGCCAACATTGCAGTGGTCTGTCCCGGGGTACCCACCATAAATCCCGCCCCAATCTGGTAGCCCAATTCGGCCAACACACCGAGGCATGCCACACGCTCCTCCCACACCATTCGCTCGGGGTGCAGAGTGGCGTAGTGCTCCGGGGTGGCACTTTCGTGTCGCAGCAGATATCTGTCGGCACCGGCCATTCGCCAGCACTCATAGGTCTCCCTCGACTGCTCCCCCAACGAGAGGGTGACTGCCACATCGGGCATCTCCTCCTTTATACGGCGCACCACACGGGCTGTCTGTTCCGTGATACTTTTTCTCTCGCCTCCTTGAAGCACAAAGCTTCTCAGGCCGAGTCCATATCCCACTCGGCAGCTCTCCATCACCTCATCGTCCGAGAGTTCATATCGAGTAACCTTGCAATTCTCGGCCCTGAGGCCACAGTAGTAGCAACCGCCCGAACAGCGATTGGAAATCTCCACCAAACCCCTTATAAAAACCTTATTACCAAACCACTCGGTACGCACCTCACGGGCCAAGCCCCTCACATAGTCGAGCACGCGCTCATCCCCAACAAGAGCCACGAGCTCCTCGAGTTCTCGGAAGCCCACCTCGTTTCCGAGGGCCAATCGACGGAGTATGTCGCGATAGTTAGTCATAGGTTCGGTGGCGTCAGTCTACAAATATACTAATTCTACACGAAAAATGCAACAATGCCCACAGCGGCCAAAGCCAAGCCGCCAATCTGCAACCACGAGAGGCGTTCGCCAAAAAAGGCCACACCCAATGTGGTGACAAGTGCCACTATACCAATATGATAGATGGGGAAAAATACTCCGCTTGGCAGAAGTTCAAGAGCCAAAATCATAAAGTAGGTGGTGAAAAAGTTGGCCACACCAAGTGCCACACCACCCACCATCGCCTGCCACGAAAAGCGGCGCGTAGGACTCACTGCGAAGTAGTAAACACCGCTTGCGAGTGCCGCAAACAGAAAGATTGCTGCTGACAACTGCGATGCACCACCCTCGCCCTCCAGACCATTCTGACACCACTTGAGGCAAAAATTATTGAGGCCAAAGAGCACAAACACAGCAAAGGGAAGAAGCAATCCCCCACCCCCTTGTTTTTTGGGGTGCTCACCACTCGCCTCCCCCTTTCCGGGTTGCCAAATAACCATAACCAAGGCAATCAGAATAACTGCTATGGCTCCCCAGCGGGGCTCGACTTGGGCGGGGAGAAAGAGGTAGCTACACACCACAGGGATGGTGAGCGACACGCGGGCCGCCACAGTGGTAACCGACACACCCGAGCGGGCCGTACTGCGGGCCATCAGCACAAAAGCCGCCATGAACATCACACCCATAGCCACAGCCATCGCCCAATCGCCTCCTCCGAGCACCACACCCGAGCCTAAGCTACCGAGGCTCAGCGATATACCAAGCAGCGTGGCTGTCAGATAGTTAAAAGCAATCGCTTGCAGAGAATCAACATCTCTGCAAGCGAAAATCTTGAACAATATCGAGTAGGTCGATGCTGCAACTATTGCAAGGAGTAGGTATAACATCTGCGTCGCTTGTGATTGCGGTGCTCATAGTGTTTCCACTGGCTCTGCACCTCAACATTATTTTCCAATTCGGGTCCGGTCTCTGCAATTTTCATGCCGTTCTTAATGGCACCCCTGAAGCCCTCCCTCAACAGAATGGCATTCACACCCTTGTTCTGATACTCGGGCTTCACACCGATGCTATAGAGGTCAAGGGTCTTGCTACGCTTCAAATCCCTGAAAATTCGGAAGATACCAAAGGGGAACAACCTACCTCGCGACTCCCTCACAGCCTTGCTAATAGAGGGGGCCATGAAGCTGTAACCGATAATATTATCATTCTTATCCTGCACAACAGCCACATAGTCGGGATTTCCAATCAGCATTATCAACTTGGAGAAATCTATGAGCTGTTTGTCGCTCAACCACACGGTGCCAAACAATTTCTCGAAAGCCTCGTTAAGAATCTGAAGGGCAGGAATAATGTAGGGCTTAATATCGGAAATCTTCTTGAACCTCAATACCTTGTAGCCATACCTCTGGATAGCCATCTCGGCGATACGGTCGAGTCGCTCGTTCACCTTCTCGGGGATTGTAATCTGGAACTCCATCCAGTCAATCTTCTTTTTGAGGCCCAAGCGCTCAAAATGGGTAACATAGTAGGGATAGTTGTAGGGGGTTACATACATATCCTCCTCCTCGAAACCCTCGATGACCAGACCCTGCTTATCCAAGTCGGAGAAACCGATGGGGCCGATAATCTCATTCATACCCTTCTCGCGAGCATACTCCACCACTTTGGCAAAGAGTGCGTCAGACACCTCTGCATCGTCCACAAAGTCGAAGCGGGTGAAGCGCATCTGGCTCACGCCCATCTTCTCGTTGTAGGCTTTGTTGAGCACACCTGCTGCGCGACCCACCACTTTGCCATCTCTCTCCGCCAACCACATTTTGCACTCCGCATAGGCAAATGCGCCATTCTGCTTGGGGTCAAACTCACTCGACTCATCCACATAGAGCGAGGGTACAAAATAGGGGCAGTCGCGATAGAGCTGCACAGGGAATTTAATAAAACGGCGTTTATCTCTTTTGGTTGTTATCTCCCTAACTACTAACATAACTAATTCGTGATACTTAAGTTTTACTTTAAGGCTTTTTTACATTTATCTCTCACACACTCTCAAAGCCTACATAACAACCCACCAACTATCATTGGTGAACCGATGTTGGCCACACAAGGCGACCACCATCTACTATTTATCGCTAATGAGCGACTTAATGTTCTCAATAATCATATTTACGGCCACCGAATTGAAGCCGCCCTCGGGGATGATTACATCCGCATATTTCTTGGAAGGCTCCACAAACTCCTCGTGCATGGGTTTCACGGTGGTGGTATACTGTGTAATGACCGACTCCATCGAGCGGCCCCTCTCCTGCACATCCCTCAGAATGCGGCGCGAGAGGCGGATGTCGGCATCGGTGTCCACAAATACCTTAATGTCCATCAGGTCGCGCAACTCCTTATTCTCAAAGATGAGGATGCCATCCACAATGATAACCTTCGAGGGGGCCACCGCAACCTTCTCATCGGTACGATTGTGCTCCACGAACGAATATACGGGGTGCTCGATAGCCACACCATTCTTGAGCGCTTTGATGTGCTCGACCATCATGTCGGTATCGAAGGCCGCAGGGTGGTCATAGTTAAGTTTGCATCGCTCCTCATAAGTGAGATTGGGGAACGATTTGTAGTAGTAGTCGTGGCAGATGGTTGCCACATCATCACCGGCGAATGCCTCTTGCAATCGCTTTACAAGCGTACTCTTACCGCTACCGGTACCGCCTGCAACACCAATGATAGTCACATTCATATATCTGTGTTTGTCAAGTGTCAATAGTTTTCTCTCCCTCACCCCTCAATCATCTAAATCGAGGCTTGTTCCACCTCCAGAAAGGCGTTGAGGCGCTTTTTAGGCGTCGATTTTCGCATACTTGGCATGCTTCTCGATAAACTCGCGGCGAGGGCCAACCTCGTCACCCATGAGCATCGAGAAAATCCTGTCGGCCTCAGCAGCGTTCTCAATGGTCACCTGCTTGAGAATACGGGTCTCGGGGTCCATAGTAGTCTCCCACAACTGGTGCTCGTTCATCTCACCCAAACCTTTGTAGCGCTGAACAGTCACACCCTTAGTACCGAGCTCCTCGGTGAGCTTCGCACGCTCCTCGTCGGTCCAGCAGTAGTGCTTGGCGTTACCCTTCTTAACAAGATAGAGAGGGGGCATTGCGATATATACATGGCCATTCTCAATGAGCGCCTTCATCTTGCGGAAGAAGAAGGTGAGCATGAGGGTTGCAATGTGGCTACCATCCACATCGGCATCGGTCATGATGATAATCTTGTCGTAGCGCAACTTCTCAAGGTTCAACGCATTGCTATCCTCCTCGGTACCAATCGACACACCCAGAGCGGTAAACATATTCTTAATCTCCTGATTCTCCCACATACGATGCTCCTGCACCTTCTCGATGTTGAGAATCTTACCCCTCAAGGGCATGATTGCCTGAAACTCGCGATTGCGACCCTGCTTGGCAGTACCACCTGCCGAATCACCCTCGACGAAGAAAATCTCCGCCTTCGAGCGGTCGCGTGTAGCACAGTCGGCCAACTTGCCGGGCAGACCCGAGCCCGAAAGCACCGTCTTACGCTGCACCAACTCCCTTGCATGGCGGGCAGCATGGCGGGCAGTAGCAGCCAACACCACCTTGTCCACAATAGCCTTGGCATCCTTGGGGTGCTCCTCGAGGTAGTTTGTCAGAGCCTGCGAAATAGCTCCATCCACAGCGGCCGACACCTCGTCGTTACCCAGCTTTGTCTTGGTCTGGCCCTCAAACTGAGGCTCCGCAACCTTCACCGACACAACAGCCGTCAGACCCTCGCGGAAGTCGTCGCCCGAAATATCAAACTTCACCTTGGTAAGCATACCGTTCTCCTCGGCATATTTCTTCATCGTACGGGTGAGAGCCCTGCGGAAACCGGTAAGGTGAGTACCGCCCTCGATGGTGTTAATGTTGTTCACATAAGAGTGGACATTCTCCGAGAAGCTATCGTTATACTGCATAGCCACCTCCACGGGTGTGCCATTGCGCTCGGTGTCGATATAGATAATCTCGTCAATAATCTTCTGGCCACGGCTCTCGTCGAGGTACTCCACAAAACCCTTCAGACCATTCTCCGAGTAGAAGTGCTCGTGGAGGAACTCTCCGTTCTCATCCCTCTCCCTGCGGTCGGTGAGGTCCAGATTGACACCCTTATTCAGGAATGCCAACTCCCTCAGGCGGGCAGCCAGAATCTCATAGCGATACTCGGTGGCGGTGAAAATATCGCCATCGGGTTTAAACTGGATGGTCGTACCTGTGCGATCGGTAGTACCGATAATCTGCAACTCCGAGGTGGCAGCACCACGGCTGAAGGTCATCTGGTGAATCTTACCATCGCGGTGTACGGTGGCAATAAGCTGCGTCGAAAGTGCATTCACACACGACACACCCACACCGTGAAGACCACCCGACACCTTATAGGAGTTCTTGGAGAACTTACCACCGGCGTGGAGAATAGTGAGCACCACCTCGAGGGCCGATTTACCCTCCTGCTCGTGGATACCCACAGGGATACCTCGACCATTATCCTCCACAGTGATGGAGTTATCCTCGTTAATCACCACCTTAATGTCAGTACAATATCCCGCCAAAGCCTCATCAATCGAGTTGTCCACAACCTCATACACAAGGTGGTGAAGACCCCTCTCACCGATGTCGCCAATATACATTGCGGGGCGTTTACGCACTGCCTCCAAACCCTCCAGCACCTGAATACTCGACGCCGAGTACTCCTCCTGCTGGGGCGCTACATTCTGCTGTTCCAAATTTTCCATTGTTTTCTCTTGCTTATATATTTTTTCGTTTTCGTTATTCATTTTTGTGGAGAGCGGCCCTCACATCCATCTCTTCAATGCGCCCCTTGCGGAACATCAATGTGCGGGCAGGGAAGGCATCAACAATCTGGATATTGTGTGTCGCCATGACCACCGAGCACCCACCCTTAACAATCTCGCCAAAGAGCTTCATGATGTCGTCCGCCGACTTGGGGTCAAGGTTGCCCGTAGGCTCGTCAGCAAGTATAATCTTGGGGCTATTGGCAAGCGCTCGGGCAATCACCAACCTCTGCTGCTCACCACCCGAAAGCTCGTGGGGCATTCGATACTCCTTGTTCTTGAGACCCACAATCGTCATCAACTCTGCAATACGCTCTGCAATCTGCACCTCACTCTTCCACCCCGTAACCTTCAGCACAAAACGGAGGTTCTCGTAGGCATTCCTATCGCGCAGCAGGCGGTAGTCCTGAAAGACGATGCCTATTTTACGGCGCAACATAGGGAGCTCTCTGCGGCGCAACGAGGCCAAATTAAACCCCGCAATCTCACCCTCGCCCTCAAGCAGGGGGAGCTCGGCATAAAGGGTCTTCATCAGCGACGACTTACCGCTACCCACCTTGCCGATGAGGTAGACCATCTCTCCCTCCCTCACCTCGAGATTGACATCCGAGAGCACAGGGCTGGCGTTCTTGTAGGAGAGTTTACCACCCTCGTCATCGGGCTGGTAAATCTCCACATTGCGAAGTGATATTACAACATCTTTGGCCATCGTTTGCTTAATACTAAAAACAAACAAAGGTAGAAATTTTCCGCCGAAATACAAAGTATTTCACCCCTCAATTTTTCACATTTTTCCACCCATTTTCTTCTATTTCACCACTCCCAACACAATCACCCCCTTTGGCAAAGCCAAAGAGCACCCCAAAACGGGCGACTGTTCACACCGGACATTCGACAATATTTAAAAGCAGCAGAGATGGGAGGGGGCGGGAACTTAGGGAATTTAGGGAAATTAGGGAACTTAAGGAGTTTTGGATATAGGTTTCTCCACAAAGAAGAGGACCATCTTTCGATGTGCAGCAACAAATTATCAATGAGAGCTTTCTCATTGACCAAGTCCCCCCTTTGTCAAAGGGGGGATTTAGGGAGGAATGTAGGTTCGCTCCACAAAGAGGAGGTCCATCTGACGATGGTCCTCCTCTTTGTGGAGCTGGGGGGAGTCGAACCCCCGTCAAAACAGTCTGCCTGAAGGATTTCTACACGCTTAGTCACCGCTTAATCCTCCTACCACAGCCCGGTGGGCAACAACCAAACCGTGGTCCCAGTTCCTAAAGTTTCGCCGAATGGTCGGAACACTCCACCGACTATCTTCTCATTGATGATACTCCGTATGCAGTGCCGACAAGAAGCGGGTCGACTCTGCGGAGTACTCGTCCTCACACCAGCCTTGGGCGCGTGGATTAAGCCAATTAACTCGGTTAATTAGGCAGCGAGTGCGTAGCTATTATTGCCATTTAAT
>JAGBZI010000011.1 GCA_017628305.1 Tidjanibacter sp. | reverse complement strand
GGCCGAGGTGTGGTGGTGGAGGAGCTCGGGGGCGACCATCCGCAGATGCTCTCCGTGGGCTACCGAACAGGCGACAAAGCTGCGGCCGAACACCCCCTCGAGGAGGGCGAGGAGTGGGGCCGTTGGAGCGCCACCATCGACAATATCTTCGCCCCGAAGGGGTGTCGCACGGTGACCAACAGGCTCTTTACGGCGGCTGTCGATGTGGAGGGTAGCGTGTCTCATGCCCCCTCGGCACACCTCATAAGGGTGGGGGACAGCAGCGATGCCGAGCTCCATGCTGCCATTCAGCGACGCAATTTCCTGCCCAAAATCGTCAGCTACCGAGGTCTTAAGGAACTCCCCTTGGGCGAACATTGGGACTACCCGCTGGAGGGTGCCTCCCATTACCCCTTGGCAACCTTCTTCGACGACGGCAGTGTGGCGGGAGAGGCAAGGTCGCTACTCGTGGGCGACCACCTCGGAGTGGAGGGGCTCCACAGGTGGTGGGACCAGCGTGTGGAGGCTCTCAACCACTCGCGAAGAGTCTCGCTGTACCTCTCGTTGCGGCCCGAAGAGGTGGAACAAATCGTGGTGCCCAACTCCACCAAGCGCGACTTTAGGGCACACTATGTGGTCACTCTCGATGGCGAAAGGGTGCTCTGCAGGCTGGAGGAGGTGGTCGACTACAACCCCCAAGCATGCTCCACAAAAGTGGTGCTCACAACAGTGTAGGCCGCCAAAGTAATTCGGGGCTATTAAACGAAACAATGGAGAAACGAACATGGAAGTAAACAATCAAACCGGTGTGGTGACACTCACCATCGAGGAGCTCGCGGCAGCCATTGCCACCGCCCTGCGAGAGGTGAGGGTCTATGTCCTCGAGAGCGACATAAGTGCCGCACAAAATGCTGTGAAAGCTGTGGTCGAACAGGCAAATATCAACGAATCGTAGAATCATCACTCACCCACACAAAGCAATGAAACACAACCTTGAAAACAGCACCATGAGGGAGGCGCTGGAACAGATGAAAAGCATCTGCCGCGGCTACTCCTCGAGGCGCACTATCGAGTGGCTCGCAGCCCAAGGAGCACTCTCCGAGCGTAGCTGCAAGGCGGTGCTCATCCGAAGAAAAGTGAAGGAACTGACCGACCTCGGGTGTAGCAAAGTGGTAGCCATGGAGCGTGTGGCGGAGGAGAACAACCTCTCCTATGGCACGGTGAGAAGCTATGTCTACAGCCGAGCAAAATAGGCGGCAAAAGACCACTCAAAAACAACAAACCACAAAACAAACCAACCCAAAACAATGGAAGAAACCAAAAGAAAACTCACAACCTCCACCCGGGTGGCCTACATCGATATCGACGGAGTGCTCGGAGTGGCCGAGGAGGAGCAGTTTGGGACAGGTGACAGCCGCATCTCCACCTATGAGCGTTTCGCAGAGGCGCTCGAGGAGATTGCCGCCGCCGAGGAGCCCATCGACCGACTGGTGCTCAACATCCGCTCCACGGGGGGATGCTTGGCCGACGCACTGCTCATCTATGACGCCACACGAGAACTCGGTGTGGAGGTGGTAACCCGCTGCTATGGCTATGTGGCCTCGGCAGCAACCATCATCGCACAAGCAGCCTCCAAAGGGTGTCGAGAGATTTCGGCCAACTCGCTCTACCTCATCCACTGCTGCGAGAGCTCCGTGGAGGGCAACACCCACTCGCTCTCGGCCACCAAAGAGCTGCTCGACAAGAGCGACGAGCGACTTGCAGAAATCTACTCTCTCGCCTCGGGATTTCCCGCCGAGGAGTTCCGCGAACTGATGAACCGCAACAGCGGTAAAGGTGTGTGGCTCAGCCCTCAGGAGGCAGTGGATGCACACTTGGCCGACACCATCATCGCCGCCGCACCCATCACCGACAACGCCTCGTCGCTCATCGAAGCACTTGGGCTCACACCACTCCCCGGCCGTGGATTCTCGGAGCGTGTGGCCGAGGCGTGGCGCACACTGCTGGGCCACATAGGTCTTACGGGTGACTCGGCGCCCATGGCTGCCGCACCCTCGAGAGCAGAGAGCAGGGAGCGTTCCACGCCACCTGTGCCACCCTCGAGGCTCCACACAGCTCGTGCCACCCGCACCCTCGAGTGTGACGACCCTACACCATACCCCTCCGATGGCGACACCCTCCCCGAGGGTAACAGCGGAGCCTATGCAGCCGACGCACTCGCACTGCGAGAGGCCATCGCAAGGGGAAAATAAATAGGGGATAATTGTCCCGCCGGCAGAAATTATTCGGCATTACCCCCCCCATTGCCTAACTAATAACCTAAAACTTTCAATTCAAATTTTCAACTTATGAGTCGTATCGAAAACATTAAATCTTACAGTGGTCAGGTGCTTGACAACATCTTCTTCCGTCCCATGCTCACAGGCAAAAGCGCCGAGGAGCTCGGTATCAAAGTGCTCTACAACATGCCTGTGCCCACAACGCTCCACTTCTGGAAGCGCGAGGATGATGTGCTGAAAAAGTACACCTCGGGCGGTTGGAATGGTAGCAAAAAGTCGTCAAAGTTCCAGAAAACCATCAAACTCAACAAGGTGAAGGCCGAGCTGGGCTATGCCGCCGACGACTACTTCTCGACTGTCTATGAGCTCGTAACAGGCCGCTCGGATGTCAATCTCGACGACCTCTCGGGCACCGAGCTCGAGGAGGCAGAGACCACCCTCTTCCGAGCATCTATTGCCGAGAGCATCCGTGCAACCATGTGGTATGGCGACAACGAGCGCACCGACGGCACTCTGGCAACCTTCGACGGTGTGGTGAAGCGCATCATGGTGGATGCCGGCTCGAGCGACATCGCCACCTTCGGCTACATTGGTGGCAGCAGCAGCGATTGGGCCGAGAAGGTGCTCAAAAAGCTGTGGGACAACGCACCCGAGGAGCTGAAGGCTATGCGCTCGGAGGGCCAGCTGGCCTTTTTCGTGACCAGCGATGTCTACAACGCCTACGAGGAGCACCTCGACAATGTGGCCATCGAGGCGGCCTACCTCGCCAAGCAGAATGGTCGCGAGGCTCTCTACTATCGCGGTATCCCCGTGGTGGATGTGCAACTCACCGGCTACTGTGGCCGCATCAGCAACCTCCCCCACTCGTTCGCCTTCCTCACCGACCGTCGCAACATCGCTCTGGCAGTGAATACCAACGACTTCCCCGGTACCGAGGTGCGCATGTGGTATAACCCCGACCTGATGGAGAACCGCCAGAGGGCTGTCTTTATGGCAGGTTGCGACTACCTGTTGCCCGAGTTGCTGTCGGTGGCTGTGGGCGTACCCTTGACGGGTGTGAAGATTGAGCACGACGGCGAGCAGGTGACCGTGAGAGGTGGGCTCAAGTCCGCGGAGAACTGGGTGGAGAGCATCAGCTTCAGCGCCTACGACAGCAATGGTGACATCTATGTGGATGGCGAGGAGCTGAATCTCGAGGATGGTTACTTCGAGTCCATCTATGAGATGCCCGAGCTGGCCATGTCGGAGATGGTGGTTTGCGACACCAACGGCACCTGCTTCCTCGTAGAGTTCAAACACCAGTAGTCCATGGAGCTCGCACCCTCGGTCTGCTCCAAACACCTCGGAGGTGTGGAGCGAATAGTGCTCTATGCTGTTGACGACATCCAAAATGTGGCCTACAACTCCCTGTCGCAGAGCTTCTCACCACCCCAATTAGGGGAGATGAGCTCTCCCGTGGAGCTCCACTTCATGGAGGGCGGTGCCTCCTTTGAGGAGAGCGTAGAGAGCGGAGGCAGGGTAACCCACCGCATCACATGCAACCTCGCAGGGGTGGTGCCCGAGGCGGTGGAGCGACTCCGAAGGGTGGCCCGAGGCGGAGTGGTGGCGCTCCTCACCACAGTCGACGGCGGCAGCTACCTCGTGGGATATTCGGTGGAGGCCGCCACAGACTACCCCCTATGGCTCCACTCGGCACAGGTGGCCACACACGCCGCACGCTCATCGAAGGCTACAACAACCCTCGTGTTGGAGTCGGTGGATGGCTGGCCCTCCAGAGCTGTGGTTGGTTAGCTCCCCACGCACCATTCGGTGTGCTCTCTCTGTCGGGCGGAGGCCTACTCGCCTTCGCCCGACCCCTTTTTGCAAATCTCAACACCCCCATGTAAATATCAAAACACAACGCAATGCAAAACAACCGTAAATCCTACACACCCAAGCTCTTCATACCACGAGCACAAAGCTCCCTGCGGGAGTTCTCGGTGCTCTCGATGGGCGGCGGCTCCTCCTCGGCCAAATGTGAGTGGTGGAAGTGGGGTAGCGACAACCTCTTCCCCGTGGCACTCAGCCGTCTGGCTCGCAGCAGCTCCACACACCGACGAATCATCAACGACAAGGCAGATTATATCTCCGGCAAGGGGTTCAGTGTGGCCGAGGGGGCTGTGCGTACGCAAGCCTTCGTGGAGGTGGCCAACTCCGAGGGGGAGAGTCTGCGTCAGGTGCTCAACCATCTGGCCCTCGACAAAGCCCTCTTCGGCAACGCCTTTGTGGAGGTGGTGACCGATACGGCCCACTCATTCCTCGCGCTCTTCCACCAAGATGCCTCGAAGTGCCGACTCGCCAAAGATGGAGCACATGTGCTGCTCCACCACGACTGGAGCCGACCCACCTCCGCCGATATCAAATCCCTCCCCCTCTACCCCCATTTCGAGGAGGGCGAGGATGGGAACCTCCACACCATCATCCACTACAAAGACTACGAGCCCACCTTTGCACACTATGGCGTGCCACCCTATATCGCCGGACTCAATGTGTCGACCATCGCCTACAAAACCGACCGTTGGAACATCTCGCGACTCGACAACTCCTTCCAACTCTCGGGTGTCATGCTCCTCGACGGTGGGGTGGAGAGTGAGGAGGAGGCCGAAGCCCTCGTGAGGTCCGCACAGCAGAAGTTTGCAGGCCGCCCCGGACAGGTGATGTTCATGGTGAAGGATTGTGGAGAGGGCGACAACTCGAAGTTTATACCCATAGCCTCCGCCAATGAGGGGGATTGGAGCCAACTCCACGAGCAGGCAACCTCCGACATCGTAATCGCCCATTCGTGGTTCCGCAGCCTCAGTGGCCTCGACTACTCGGGAGGCTTCTCCTCGGAGAGAATACTCCACGAGTGGGAGGTGGCACTCAACACCGTAATCCTCGGCGAGCAGGAGGAACTGCTGGAGCCTCTGCGCAATCTTGTGACAGTAATCCTCGGCGAGGATGGCTCCGAACTCCAGATTGTCAACCGTCCACCCTCGCGCTCCAAGCCGCTCTACATGAAGGTGTGGGAGGCTCGCAAGGCCGATGGCCTCGAGTATGACCCCGCAGACCCCGAACAGCAGCTCTATGTGGCGCAGGTTACCAAATACGGACTCCGCAATGTCGACTAAACCACTTACTGCCATGAAAACACTCGTATCTCCAGCCGAAGTTGTCACCATCGTCTTCGGCACCACACACTCCCTCCGCCCCGAGAGTATCCCCCAACACACCATCCTCTCCGCTCAGCGACGACTGTTGCGACCCGTGGTGGGCGAGGAGCTCTATGACCACCTTGTGTCCGACTCCCCTGCGGAGCCCTATGTGGCTATGTTCGAGGAGTATCTGAAGACACCCTTGGCCCTCTATGCTGCCCAGCTGGCACTCCCCACCATTGCCGCACAGGTGGGCACGGCGGGTGTCGTGAGGTTGCAGGGCGAGGGGTTCGAGCCACTCGACGGCCCCTCGGTGGAGGCTCTGCGCCGTAGGCTCAGGGCCGATGCCGACGCACTCCTCGATGCCGCCACCGACCACCTCGCAGCCCACCCCGAGCTCTACCCCCTCTACAACCCCGCGCAGAATGTCCGCAGCCGCATCTCGCTCAAAGGGGGTGTGTGCTTGTAGCAGAGCCGCTTGGGCTCCTCCTCTAACTAAGTGGGGCAGGTGTTCGGTGCATAGGCAATGCTGAGCCAAGAATTGACATCCCCATACGGGCACCCTGCCCACAACCTTCAACTTTAAACTCTAAACTTTCAACTCGTGAAGTATTTATCAGGAATTATCGCCGGAGCAGTTTCGTTTTTCGCTCCGGTAGGGCCTCTGCTCACCATAGCTATGGCCTTTGTGGCGGTGGACTTCCTTACAGGGGTCCTTGCAGACCGCCGCAAGGTGCGCCGCACAGGTGCCGAATGGCGCTTCGAGAGCCACAAGGCGTGGCGCACAATCACCAAACTCTCCTTTGTAATGGCCGGCATCATGCTCGCATGGATGCTCGACTCACTACTACTCCCCCTCGTGGAACTCCGCTTGGCCAACATTTTTGCGGGATTTGTGTGTGGCGTGGAGTTCTGGAGCTACCTCGAAAATGCCGCAACCATCACAGGCGACGGCAACTTCACAACCCTCGCCGATGTGGTCAAAACACGACTTATGAGATGGTTTGGGGCGGGTAAATGAGAGCCTCCAAGGAGAAAAATAGGGACAAGACCTATATTTTATATATAGAAAATTTGCAGGTGCAGAGAAATGTTGTATATTTGCACCGTAGATGACGAATGTTCGGGGACCAGATGAGTCCCCGAATTTCGTAGTATGTGGGAGAGTAGCCAGCTCCCCACTGCTGAAAACAAGTGGCGGACAACTAAACAACGGCCAATGCTCTGAGCACAAGGCCGAATGACTAAAGAGATATGATGGAAGTAGTGAAGATTCGTGAGGTGGCAGAGGCCGCCTTGGAGGGCACCGACCGCTTTGTGGTGGAGGTGAAGTGCAGCCCCGCAAATGAGATTGAGATTGTGATTGACGCCGACAGCTCCGTGGACCTCGATGCCTGCGTGGAGTTGAGCCGCGCTGTGGAGGCAGCCTTCGACCGCGAGGTGGAGGACTATGAGCTATCCGTATTCTCGGCGGGCGTGGGTCAGCCCCTCAAACTGCTCCGTCAGTACAACAAGCTCCTCGGCAAGAGTGTGGAGGTGCTGCTGGTGAGCGGCGAGAAGATTCTCGCAACGCTCAAGGAGGTGTCGCCCGAGGCCATCACCATCACCTACACCGAGCGCAAAGCCGTGGAGGGCAAGAAGCGCAAAGTGGAGGTTGAGGTTGTGGAGAGCTATGTGTTTGACCAAGTAAAGTGGGTAAAGGAGTTTCTCGACTTCAAATAGTATTCCCCATATTGCGGGTCTTCCCGGCCTTACGCTTGCGATTTGACGCCCCCCTCTATTTACCGTGGGAAAAACTCGGGTGTTAAATCACACCAAGCATTGAAAACCCTCCGCAATATGGAGTAAGTGGGCTGAGCCTTCACAAAAATTGTGGCGACTTTTTATGAAAAGTCGCAAAAAAAGAAACAAAGTATAAACAAAACATAAAAAACAGAGAACAATGGAGAATTTGATTGCGAACTTTGCGGAGTTCAAGGAGCTCAAGAACATTGACAAGAGCACAATGATTGGTGTGTTGGAGGATGTGTTCCGCCACCACCTGCAGAAAACTTATGAGACCGATGAGAACTTTGATGTTATCATCAACCCCGAGAAGGGTGACCTCGAGATTTGGCGCAACCGTGTGGTTGTTGAGGATGGTGAGGTGGAGAACCCCAACCAGCAGATAAGCCTCAGCGAGGCGCGTCAGCTCGATGCTACCTACGAGGTGGGCGAGGAGGTGTCGGACCAGATTGACATGGCCTCCTTCGGTCGTCGTGCTGTGCTCTCGCTCCGTCAGAACCTTGCATCGCGCATCCTCGACCTCGAGAAAGCAAGCCTCTTCGAGAAGTATAGCGAGAAGGTGGGTGAGATTATCAACGGCGAGGTTTATCAGGTGTGGAAGAAGGAGATTCTGGTGCTCGACGAGGAGGGCAACGAGCTTGTGCTCCCCAAGAGTGAGCAGATTCCCAGCGACCGTTTCCGCAAGGACGATCACATCAAAGCCATCGTGTCGAAGGTGGAGATGCGTAACAACACCCCCGTTATTATCCTTTCGCGTACTGCCCCCGAGTTCCTCCAGAAACTCTTTGAGAACGAGGTGCCCGAGATTTACGATGGCCTGATTACCATCAAGAAGATTGTGCGCATCCCCGGCGAGAGGGCCAAGGTGGCTGTGGAGTCCTACGATGACCGTGTGGATCCCGTGGGCGCATGTGTCGGCATGAAGGGTTCGCGTATCAGCACCATCGTGAAGGAGCTGCGCAACGAGAATATCGATGTGGTGAACTGGACCGCCAATACCCAGCTCCTCATTCAGCGCGCGCTCAACCCCGCAAAGATTACCTCCATCACCCTCAATGAGGCCAAGAAGACCGCTTCGGTTTACCTGAAGGCCAGTGAGGTGTCGCTTGCCATCGGTAAGAATGGTCTGAACATTAAGTTGGCTACCATGCTCTCGGGCTACGATATTGATGTATACCGCGAGGCCGACGAGAATGATGTGGACCTCGAGGAGTTCACCGACGAGATTGAGCGCTGGATTATCGACAGCTTCAAGCGTGTGGGCTTCGACACCGCCAAGAGTGTGCTGGAGTGCTCCATCGCCGAGCTTGCCCGTCGTACCGACCTCGAGGAGGAGACCATCGAGGAGGTAATGCGTATTTTGCGCGCCGAGTTCGAGTAATTTGCCCCATCTTGCGGGTGTTTTCGGCGTTATGCTTGCGATGTGACATCACAAAAGAGCCATTAGGGCTCCTATGTCAGGAGGGGTGTAGTGCCGTTAGGGCCGATAGGGGGAAATGACAATTTCCTATAATTCCTATGACTCCTATAACTCCTATATGGGATAGAGAATAAGAGCAAATAGGAGGAGCTGGAGTGGCACTTTTGTGCAGTGATCTCTTTGCAAGCAATTGCAGTTAGGGGTAGACACGGGCACAGAGATACATTGTATCTCGCAAAGGAGAGTCGCGAAACAAGGCTGCGAATTAAATGAAGGAAAATAAATAAATAACGAATAATATAACGAAGATAGATGATGGAGAAAAAAGTTAGACTCGCACAGGTTGCAAGGGAGTTGAAGGTGGGTATCAACCACATCACCGATTTCCTTGACAAGAAGGGTGTGAAGGATATGACCCCCAGCTCGCAGGTGGATGGCGAGGTGTACTCGATGCTTCTCAAGGAGTTCGGCGGTAACCATCTCGGTGGCGAGAGGGACAATGTGCGCGAGCGCATGAACCTCAAGCAGGAGAGTGTGTCGCTCGGCAATCGTAAGGATGGCAAAGAGGAGGAGCACGAAGAGGTGGTAATCAAGAGCAGTTCGTTCATCCGCACCGAGGTGCCCGCACCCAAGGTGCTCGGCAAGATTGACCTCGGTGGCAGCAAGCCCGCACCCAAGGCTGAGGCATCCGCACAGCCCAAGGAGGAGCCCAAGCCCGTGGTGAAGCCCGAGCCCAAGCCCGAAATAAAGGTGGAGGAGCCCAAACCCGTGGTGAAGGAGGAGCCCAAAGTGGAGGTTAAGAAACCCGAGCCCGCACCCCAGAAGGTGGAGCCCAAGGTGGTGGAGCCCAAGGTGGAGGAGCCCAAACCTGTGGAGAAGGAGGAGCCCAAGGCCCCCATGGCCGACAGCGAGGCGCAGGCCAAGACCTACGACGAGCGTTTGGCCGAGAGCCGCGATGTGTTCCGTCTGGACAACACCAATCTCTCGGGCCCCAAGGTGCTCGGCAAGATTGATGTGGACAGCCTCCGTAAGGGTGCAGAGCCCAGCCACCGCGAGAAGCGCAAACGCATCAAGGAGAACAAGGTGGATGTGACCAAGGTGCAGGGTGCTTCGCGTCCCGGTCAGGGCGGTAAGCCCCAGCAGGGCGGCAAACCCCAGCAGGGTGGTGCCGTGGCAGGTGGTCAGCCCATGTCGAAGAAGGACAAAAAGAGTAAACAGAAGAGTGCACCCAAGCCCGTTGTGCGCCCCGAGGTGAGCGACGAGGAGGTGCAGAAACAGATAAAGGATACCCTTGCAAGGCTCACCGCCAAGGGTGGCAAGAGCAAAGGCTCGGTACACCGCAAGGAGAAACGACAGGCTGTGGCCGAGCGAATGGAGGCCGAATTTGAGCAGTCGATAAGCGAGAGCAAGACTCTCAAGCTCACAGAGTTTGTGACCGTGAGCGACCTCGCAACCATGATGAGTGTGGGTGTGACCGATGTTATCACCACCTGTATGAACCTCGGTCTTATGGTATCCATCAACCAGCGTCTCGACGCCGAGGCTCTTGTCATCGTAGCCGAGGAGTATGGCTTCAAGGTGGAGTTTGTGAGCGTCGACATTCAGGAGGCTATTGAGGAGGCTGCCGACAGCGACGAGGATTTGCTGCCTCGTCCCCCCATTGTTACCGTTATGGGCCATGTGGACCACGGTAAAACCTCGCTGCTCGACAACATCCGCAAGACCAATGTGATTGCCGGTGAGGCGGGTGGTATCACCCAGCACATCGGTGCATATAGCGTGCAGCTCGACGGCAAGCCCATCACCTTCCTCGACACCCCCGGTCACGAGGCGTTTACCGCGATGCGTGCCCGTGGTGCACAGGTTACCGATGTGGCCATCATCATCGTGGCAGCCGACGACAAGGTGATGCCCCAGACTGTGGAGGCTATCAACCACGCAGTGGCTGCAGGCGTGCCTATGGTGTTCGCAATCAACAAAATCGACAAACCCTCTGCCAACCCCGACGCTATCAAAGAGCAGTTGGCAAATATGAACTACCTCGTGGAGGATTGGGGCGGTAAGTACCAGTCGCAGGAGATCTCTGCAAAGCAGGGTATCAACCTCGATAAACTCCTCGAGAAGGTGCTCCTCGAGGCCGAGCTGCTCGACCTCAAGGCCAACCCCAACAAGAAGGCTGTGGGTACGGTAATCGAGTCGTCGCTCGACAAGGGTCGTGGTTATGTTGCCACCGTTCTCGTGGAGAGCGGCACCCTCCGCACAGGTGATGTTATCCTCTCGGGTACCCACACCGGTCGTGTGAAGGCAATGTTCAACGAGCATGGCAAGAAGGTGAGCGAGGCAGGCCCTGCAACCCCCGTGCTGGTGCTCGGTCTGAATGGCGCACCTCAGGCCGGCGACAAGTTTAATGTGATGGACGACGACCGCAGTGCGCGCGAGATTGCCACCAAGCGTGAGCAGTTGCAGCGTATTCAGGGCATCAAGACCCAGAAACATGTCACCCTCGATGAGATCGGTCGCCGTATCGCCATCGGCAACTTCAAGGAGCTCAACATCATCGTGAAGGGTGATGTGGATGGCTCGATTGAGGCAATGACCGACTCGCTGCTGAAACTCTCCACCGAGACCGTACAGGTGAATGTTATTCACAAGGCTGTTGGCCAGATTACCGAGGGCGATGTGCTGCTGGCAGCTGCCTCCAATGCGGTAATTGTGGGCTTCCAAGTGCGTCCCAGCGCGGGTGCGCGCAAGGTGGCCGAGAGCGAGGCTATCGAGATTCGACTCTACTCCATCATCTACGATGCCATCAACGACATCAAGGATGCAATCGAGGGTATGTTGGAGCCCGAGATGAAGGAGGAGATTATGGGTACCGTGGAGGTGCTTGAGACCTTCAAGATTAGCAAGGTGGGTACCATCGCCGGTGGTATCGTGCGCGAGGGTAAGATTACCCGCACCTCGCCCATCCGCGTCATCCGCGACGGTATTGTTATCTACACCGGCCGTCTCGGCTCGCTCAAACGATTCAAAGACGACGCTAAGGAGGTTACCCTCAATATGGAGTGCGGTTTGAATATCGAGTCCTACAACGACATCAAGGTAGGCGATATTATCGAGTCGTACGATCAGGTGGAGGTCAAGAAGAAATAGTAAAACTCTTCTTGTCCAAGCGCACCTTGCGAGCAACTGTTGTGCTCGCCAACAATAAACCCCTGCCAGATTTGCTTCTCGCAAATGAGGCAGGGGTTTTCTTGTGCGCCTTGTATTTATCTTGCAATGTGCTCTTTTTGCGATGGCAATTCTTGGCAAGGATGCGCCACTGCTCTCAACTTTTCAATTCTTACCTTAAATAGCTGACCTTCGTGGGGCGATTTTGAATTTTCGATTTTGAATTTTGCATTTTATTCCCCACTTTTGTCGCTCAAACTGTAACAACAATAATTATGTGGATTTGGCTTGCGCTGATTTCGTCGGTTTTGCTTGGCTTTTATGATGTGGCCAAGAAGCGTTCCGTGGAGGGTAATGCGGTGTTGCCTGTGCTCACCGTCGCCACCTCCATCTCGGCACTTTTGTTCTTCCCCGTCATCCTCTCCTCGGAGTTCGATTTGGGGTGGTTTGCGGAGGGTAACCCCTTCTATGTGGTGCCCATATCGCTCCGCGAGCACCTGCTCATAGCGCTCAAAGCAGTCATTGTGGCGGCCACTTGGCTGTTTGGTTATCTGGCAGTTAAGTATCTGCCTCTCACCATTGTGTCGCCCATCTATGCTCTGCGTCCCGTGTTGGTGCTCTTGGGCTCCATCCTCATCTTTGGAGAGAGGCTCAACCTCTACCAATGGGCGGGTGTTGTGGTGGCCTTTGTGGCATTCTACATGATGAACCGCTCGAGCCATAAGGAGGGCATAAAATTCACTAAAAACAGGGGAATTCTCTACCTCTTCATGGCGGTGCTTCTTGGCTGTGGCAGCGCCTTCTGCGACAAGATTTTGATGCGTGGCATACAGCCCGCTTCGGTGCAGGCGTGGTGTGGACTCTATGTGGCTCTGCTCTACGGAGTTCTGACCCTCATCATTTGGCGCCCGAAGCGTAAGGAGGATAAGTTCTCGTGGAGGTGGAGCATTGTGCTCATCTCCCTCTTCTTGTCGATTGCGGACTTCTGCTACTTCAATGCGTTGGCGCAGGAGGGAGCCCTGCTGGCGGTCATCTCGCTGATGCGCAGGGGGTCGGTCATCGTGTCGTTCACTCTGGGTGCTATCTTCTTCAAGGAGCGCAACATACGCTCCAAGGCGTTTGCCTTGTGTGTGTTGCTGGTGGGCTTGTACCTGCTGCTCCACGGCAGTTTGGTGTAGCAATCCCGTGGCAAACAATTTGCAATATGAAGGCTCCTTCGGGGGCCTTTTTTTGTTGCCTTACTCCGTAGGAGTAAAAAATTTTGGCAAAATTAAACTCGCGATTTAAGGATTTCAATGGAATTTTAGTATATTTGTAAACTAAACACATTCGATATGTCAGAACAGGATAAAATATTGAACGATATTACCTCCAAGGAGTATGAGTATGGTTTCGTGACCGACATCGAAACGCATACACTCCCCAAGGGGCTTAATGAGGATATAGTGCGCCAAATCTCGGCCCTCAAAGAGGAGCCCGAGTGGATGCTGGAGTATCGACTGGATGCCTATCGCAAGTGGCTCACGATGCCCCTGCCCGAGTGGGCACATCTGCGCATTCCTCCCATAGATTTTCAGGATGTCATCTACTTCGCCGCCCCCAAGAAGGGACCCGACAAAAGCTCGATGGACGAGGTGGACCCCAAACTGCGCGAAACATTCGACAAGCTCGGTATTCCACTCGAGGAGCAGATGGCTCTGGCGGGTGTGGCTGTCGACGCTGTGATGGACTCGGTGTCGGTGAAGACCACCTTCCGCGAGACGCTGGCCGAGAAGGGTATCATCTTCTGCTCCATGAGCGAGGCTATCAGGGAGTACCCCGACCTTGTGCGTAAGTACCTCGGCTCGGTGGTGCCCGTGAGCGACAACTTCTACTCGGCCCTCAATGCGGCGGTCTTCTCGGATGGCTCCTTCTGCTACATCCCCAAGGGTGTGAGGTGCCCCATGGAGCTCTCCACCTACTTCCGCATCAATGCTGCGGGCACGGGTCAGTTTGAGCGTACGCTCATTGTGGCCGACGAGGGTGCCTATGTGAGCTACTTGGAGGGTTGCACTGCCCCCATGCGCGACGAAAATCAGCTGCATGCCGCGGTGGTAGAGATTGTGGTGGAGAAAGATGCCGAGGTGAAGTACTCCACAGTGCAGAACTGGTACCCCGGTGATGCGGAGGGCAAGGGTGGTATCTACAACTTTGTGACCAAGAGGGGCATTTGTCGCGGTGACAACGCAAGGCTCTCGTGGACACAGGTGGAGACAGGCTCGGCCATCACATGGAAGTATCCCAGCTGCATCCTGAAGGGCGACAACACCGTGGGCGAGTTCTACTCGGTGGCCCTCACCAACAACTTCCAGCAGGCCGACACGGGTACGAAGATGATTCACATCGGCAAGAATAGCCGCAGTCGTATCGTGTCGAAGGGTATCTCGGCCGGCCGCAGCGAGAATAGTTACCGCGGATTGGTGAAGGTGATGCCCGGTGCGGAGGGCGCGAGGAACTACTCGCAGTGCGACTCGCTGCTGATTGGTGACAAGTGTGGCGCCCACACATTCCCCTATATCGACTGTCGCAACACCTCGGCTGTGGTGGAGCACGAGGCTACCACCTCCAAGATTTCCGACGACCAACTCTTCTACTGCAACCAGAGGGGTATCGGCACTGAGGAGGCTGTGGGTCTTATTGTGAACGGCTATGCCAAAGAGGTGCTTGCAAAGTTGCCCATGGAGTTTGCTGTGGAGGCGCAGAAGTTGTTGTCTATATCGCTGGAGGGCTCTGTCGGATAGCGAGCGCATCTCGCGGGTGATTTTTGCACCGTCGGTGTCGGTCGAGTTCCTCATTTACCCCGAGTAAACTGCGGACTCTCCCTCAGCCGCCGGCACAAAACTCCCTCCACGATATGCACTCGCGGGGGGGCGGCGGAAAGGCGAGCGCCTAAACATTAAAATTCGGTATTGAAGTCTGAAAACTGAAAACTAATAAAAAGAGCTGAAAGCTGAATGCTGACAGCTGAACGCTAAAGATACTATGTTAAAGGTAAAGAATTTACACGCATCGGTAGATGGTAAAGAGATACTTCGAGGTATCGACTTCGAGGTGAAGGCGGGCGAGGTACACGCCATCATGGGCCCCAACGGCTCGGGCAAGAGTACCTTCGCTTCGGTGTTGGCCGGCAATGAGAAATTTGAGGTTACGGCCGGCGAGGTTGAGTATGAGGGTGAGAACCTGCTGGAGATGTCGATTGAGGAGAGGGCTCGCAAGGGTATCTTCCTCGGTTTCCAGTATCCCGTGGAGATTCCCGGTGTGAGCATGGCCAACTTCATGAAGCTGGCAGTTGCCGAGCGACGCAAAGCGCAGGGGCTGGAGCCCCTCACGGCGGGTCAGATGCTCAAGTATATGAGGGAGAAGGCCGCAGTGGTGGAGCTCGATGCAAAGCTCATGAACAGGGCTGTGAACGAGGGCTTCTCGGGCGGTGAGAAGAAGAAAAACGAGATTTTCCAGATGGCGATGTTGGAGCCCCGCCTGTCGCTCTTGGACGAGACCGACAGCGGACTCGACATCGACGCTCTGAGGATTGTGGCTACGGGTGTCAATCGCCTGCGCTCGGAGAGTAATGCCACGGTGCTCATTACCCACTATCAGCGACTGCTCGACTACATCGTGCCCGACTTTGTGCATGTGCTCTACAAGGGTCGCATAATCTACTCGGGCGGCAAGGAGCTCGCCCTGAAGTTGGAGAAGGAGGGCTACGATTGGCTTATTAACGACTATAAAGAGTAGGCATACCATGGAGCAGAAAACACGAAAAGTAGTGTTGCGAGGAGCAGGGTGTGGCGAGTGTGGCGGCTGCTATGAGGTGGCCGCCGGCGAGAGCTTGGAGCTCTACCAGCTCTGTGGCGAGGACGACCACAAGGTGAGGGTGACCCTTGCCGAGGGTGCCCGTGCCAAGCTGCTCTTTGTGGCCTCCACGAGTGGCAGTGTGAGCTACGACTACCGCGTGGAGCTCAACGGCGCAGGTGCCGAGGCTGAGCTGTGGGGTCTCTTTGCGGCTCGCGAGAGGGGTGTGGCCAAGGTGCACACCGATATGCGCCACAATGTGGCCGACTGTCGCAGCAATCAGCAGGTGAGGGGTGTGGCCGACGATGAGGGCTATGGCCTCTTCGAGGGACTTGTCTATGTGGCCCCCGATGCGCAGCGCACCGAGGCCTATCAGCAGAGCCGCAATGTGGTGCTGAGCCCCGCGGCGAGAATTCAGACCCTCCCACAGCTGGAGATTTATGCCGACGATGTGAAGTGTTCGCACGGAGCAACCGTGGGCCAGATGAACGAGGAGCAGATATACTACATGCGCCAGAGGGGACTCTCCGAGGAGGATGCACGCAAGTTGCAGCTCGGAGGCTTCATCCGTCAGGTGCTCGACAGGGTCGACGACGAGCCCCTGCGCGAGGAGATGGAGAGGCTGCTCTTCCCCGCAGAGTAATAAAAACGACACACAGAGTCTCTTTCTAACCTATAGCACGAAATGTTCAGGCCGGAAGATATCAGGGGAGAGTTCCCCATTTTGAACGAGAAGGTCTATGGCAAACCGCTCGTCTATCTCGACAACGGAGCCACTGCCCAGAAGCCTCGCTGCGTCATCGAGCGTGTGGCGGAGCTCTACCGCTCGGAGAATGCCAACATACACCGAGGTGTCCACTACCTCTCGGAGCGTTGCACGGCGCTCTATGAGGATGCACGCCTCACGGTGGCCGAGGCACTCGGTACGCCGGATACGGGTGAGGTGATTTTCACCGCGGGTGCCACCGCAAGCCTCAATACTGTGGCCTACACTTGGGGCGAGGTGAGCGTTGGAGAGGGCGATAATGTGGTGGTGAGCGAGATGGAGCACCACTCCAATATTGTCCCTTGGCAGATGCTCTGTCAGCGTAGGGGTGCGAGCCTCAGGGTGCTTCCCTTCGACGACGAGGGTGCGTTGCGCATGGAGCTGCTCGAGGATCTGGTGGATGAGCGAACAAGGGTGGTGGCAGTCACACAGGCAAGCAATACGCTGGGCACAATGCCCAACCTGAAGCCCATTATTGACAGGGCTCACTCGGTGGGTGCCGTGGTAGTTGTGGATGGCTGTCAGGGATTTGTGCATAGCGAGGTGAATGTGAGGGAGCTTGGGTGTGACTTCTACGCCTTCTCGAGCCACAAACTCTATGGCCCCAATGGTGTGGGTGTGCTCTATGGCCGCAGGGAGCTGCTGGAGAAGATGCCCCCATTTTTGGGCGGCGGCGACATGGTGAAGAGGGTGACCTTCGAGAAGACCACCTATGCCGACCTGCCACTGAAGTTTGAGGCCGGCACGGCAAACTACATCGACGCTATCGGCTTGGCGGAGGCCATAAAGTTCCTCCGAGGGGTCGATAGGGGCGGTGTGTTGGCCCACGAAAAGGCTCTGCTCGACTATGCCACCGAGGAGCTCGGCAAGGTCGAGGGGCTGAGGATTTATGGCACCACGGAGGATAAGTGCAGCATCGTGAGCTTCAATGTGGAGGGTGTCCACAACTTCGACCTCGGCTCGGTGCTCGACCGCAGCGGCGTGGCTATCCGTACGGGAGCCCACTGCGCCGACCCCGTAATGGCCCACTATGGTGTGCAGGGCATGGCGCGCGCTTCGTTTGGCATGTATAACACCATGGCGGAGGTGGATGCGCTGGTGGCTGCAGTGAGAAAGGCCGTGAGAATGTTGAAGGGTTGAAAGTAGGCACGAGCAGCAAGAGCTCGTTTGTTGTGCCGAGCGAAAATAGAAAACCAAAATAAGCGAAGAGCAGACTGCTAAAACAAACACTGAATTATGTTCATAGTACTCGAAGGCTTGGACGGAGCCGGTAAATCCACACAGATTAAACTTTTGCGCCAGATGGTTGAGGCTACGGGCAGGGAGTGTGAGTATCTCCACTTCCCGAGGTTCGACGCCCCCATCTATGGCGATATGATTGCACGCTTCCTGAGGGGCGAGCTGGGCTCTGTGGAGCAGGTGAACCCCTATCTTGTGGCACTGCTCTACGCGGGCGACAGGGCCGATGCGGCACGAATGATAAACGGATGGCTCGAGGAGGGCAAGTGTGTGATTGTGGACAGGTATGTCTACTCCAACATCGGCTACCAATGTGCCAAGGTGGGCTCCGAGGAGGAGCGCAAGACGCTGAGGGAGTGGATACTCCGCACGGAGTATGAGGAGTTTAAGATTCCTCGCCCCACAGTGTCGCTCTTTCTGGATGTACCCTTCGGATTTACGGAGGCCAAGCTGACCGCCCAGAGGGAGGGTGACGACCGCAACTATCTGGCCGGAGGGGTCGATATTCACGAGAAGTCGCTCGACCTGCAGCGCAGGGTGAGGGAGGTCTATCTGGAGGCAGCCTCGGCGGATGGCGAACTCCAAGTGGTGGATTGCTCCACGCCGGAGGGGGAGATGGCCTCGCCCGAGCAGATTTTCGAGAGGGTGGCAGCTAAGGTGCGCCACCTGTTGTAGAGCGTAGGATGACTGAAAAAATGATGAAATAGAATGGGTTGCAAAACTGAAGCATATATACGAAGCAACGCTTGGCCCTCGAGGGTGGCACGCATTGTTGTGGGCCTCACATTTATCTTCTCGTCGGTGGCCAAAGGCGTTGACCCCTATGGCACGGTGCTCAAGCTCGGCGAATACTTCGGAGCGCTGGGTGTCGGATGGCTCGAGTGGGCCGAGATGCCGTTGGCAGCACTGCTCATCGGTGTGGAACTGTTGGTGGGCGTGGCTCTGCTGGCAGGTGGCCGCTCGCGAATGGTGGCACGAGGAGCCCTGGTGGTAAACCTCTGCTTCTTGGCTCTCACACTGTGGGTGGCTGTGGCCGACCCCGTGGCCGAGTGTGGCTGCTTTGGCGATGTGCTGCCGATTGGTAATTGGGCCACCTTTGGCAAAAATGTGGTGCTCACGCTGCTCGCTGTGGTGGCTGTGTGGGGTGCCCGAGAGGGTGGTGAGTGTAAGAAGGGGCTGTGGGGCTCGATGGTGGTCGCACTGTTGGGTGTGGCCTTTGTGGTGAGGAGTTTTATATGCCTCCCCGTAGCCGATGTATTCCCATTTGACGAGGGGGTGAACATCCCGGAGATAATGGCCGAGGAGCAGCAGGCCGAGGAGCAACAATCGTGGGTGACCTGCCGCAATAGGACCACCGGTGAGGAGCGACGCTTCGCCGCCACCGACCCCGAGTGGTGGAACGAGGAGTTGTGGGAGTTTGTGGCCCTCGAGCAGCCCAACGAGAGTGTGAAGGTGGGGGCAAGGGATTTCCGCCTTTTTGTAGACGACTTGGAACTCACGAACCACCTGCTGATGATGCCTGTGTGTAGGCTGGTGTGTGTGGAGGATGTGGAACGCCCCACCGCTCGGGAGCAGGCCAAGCTGGTGCGACTCATAGACTCCTGCCGAGAGCGAGGAGAGAGGGTGGTGCTCGTCACATCCTCACCCCTTATGAGGGCCTCGGAGCTCTACCCCAGTGTGGAGCTGTGCAACATGGACCCCGTGGCGCTGCGAGCACTGCTGAGGGCACCCATGGGTGTGGTGAGTCTTCACCAAGGAACCATTGTCCACAAAGCAACTTTGTGGCGACTGAAAGTTGAGTAATCAAACAGCGGGAGAGGGGGTTGTGACCGCTCTCCGGCACCGTAATAATGAAGAGATAAATAAAAGAGTTGGATATGCGAAGAATAGTTTTGTGCACACTCTTGTCGGCTGTTGCCGCCACCATCGCGTGGCCCGCAGCTGCGCAGACACGCACCCTCGAGGATTACCTCCAGCGCTCGCGCAACCTCTATGAGATGGGTAAGTATCGCGAGGCCGAGCGAGAACTCGGCGCCGCACGCTCGTCGGCCACCTTCCTGCTCCACACCTCCCCCGTGGTGTGTGGCGAGGTGGATTTTCTGGCCGCCATGTGCAGGGCCAAGCTCGGCAATGGCGCAGCAGAACTCCGTAGGTTTGTGGAAGACAACCCCTCGTCGCCCTATATCAACGAAGCACTCTTGGCCCTCGGTGGCGAGGAGTATGAGTGGGGCAACCCGCAGCAAGCGGTGGACACCTTCGAGATGGTCGACATCGCAGCCCTCTCCGACGAGGAGGCCGAGGAGCTCGCCTTCGAGTGTGGCCATGCCTACTACCTGCTCGGCGAGAAGGAGATGAGCCGTGAGTGGCTCCAGCGACTCTCGCGTCACGGAGAGCTCTACTACCACTCGCGCTACCTGTTGGGCTCGATAGCCTACGAGGCCGAAGAGTGGGCGGAGGCTCGCAACCACTTCACACAGCTGAAAAATGTGGCCGATTATGGCCCCATCCTTCCCTACTATCTGCTCAATGTCGAGGCCCGCTTGGGCAACGACCGCTATGTGGCTGCCAATGCCGATGTGGTGCTCGACGGTGTGGAGGGCACCCGAAGAGGCGAGATTTATCGCTGTGCGGCCCAGAGTTGCTTTGCTCTGGAGGAGTGGAGCGAGGTGGTGCGCCACCTCGAAGCACTCAAGGAGGAGGGGGTGACGCTCAGCCGCGAGGAGAACTACATGGTGGGCTATGCTCTCTACCGTCTCCAGAAGTGGGAGAGGGCCGCTGTCTACCTGCGAGGTGCCTGTGGTGCCGAGGACAGCCTCACCCGCAACGCCTCCTACCATTTGGCCGACTGCCTGCTCCGCTGGGGCGACAAGAGGGGGGCGATGCATTGCTTCTCGATGGCCTACACGGGTGGTGAGGATGACCGCATGAGGGAGGATGCTCACTACAACTACTGCAAACTGCAAGTGGAGCTCGGAGGCTCCAACTTCAATGAGGAGATACAGTCGCTGCGCAGCTACCTGCGCGCCTATCCCCGCTCGGCCCACCGCGCAGAGATGGAGGGCTACCTCATCTCGGCCTGCTATGCCGCCAACGACCTGAAGGGTGCATACGCTACCCTCAAGGAGTTCGAGGGGTCGGGAGGTCGTGTGAAGGCCGCCATGCAGAGCGTGGCCTACTACTACGCTGCCGAGTGTTACAGCCGAGGCGCGCTGGAGGAGAGCGAGGAGTACTGCAATATCGCCCTCGACTACAAGGACTACAGCGACGACATCTTTGCACGCACACTCTTCCTGCTGGGCGAGATTGACTACTCGCTGGGGCGCTACAAACAGGCCGCCTCGATGTTCGACCAATACCTCGCTCTCGAGAGAAACCACCACAATGAGTATCCTTTTGCGCTCTACAACAAGGGCTATGCAAACTTCAACGCAACCCGTTTCGAGTCGGCCTATGAGGATTTCCGCGGGTTTGTGGCCGAGCGTAACGAGAGAGATAGCTTCTGGGCCGATGCCCACAACCGTATGGGCGATGCCAAGGCTGCCTTGAAGGAGTATTCCGCAGCTGCCCGCCTCTATGCCTCGAGTGCCGCCACCGACACCCCCGAAAGGTTCTATGGCGCCTACCGAGTGGCAATGATGGAGGGGTTGGCAGGCAATGTTATGGGGCGCGTGTCGGCTCTGGAGAACATCGTGAGGCAGGGCAAGGGTAACTATGTCACCCGCGCCTACTACGAGCTGGGCAACACACTCCTCTCGGCAGGCGAGTACCCAAGGGCTGTGAAGGTGCTCGAGGAGTTCACCTCCCACAACCAAGCCTCGAGGGACTATGTGGCCGCACTTGCCGACCTCGGCCTTGCCTACCGCAATGTGGGGCGCGACGAGGAGGCTCTGGCTACCTACAAAAAGATTGTGGGCCTCACCCGTGGCTCGCGCGAAGCACACAACGCTCTGGCAGAGATTAGGAACATCTATATCGAGAGCGGTGATGTGGACGACTATTTCAAATATGCCGACGAGGAGGGTATGAACAGCGACCTCGGAAGTGTGCAGCGCGACTCGCTCAGCTTCGTGGCTGCCCAGAGGCTCTACATCGGCGGCGATAAGGTGGCTGCATCGGCCGCCTTCGACAAGTATATCACCGAAAATCCCGAGGGTGTCTACTCCGCAGCGGCGCTCTACTATGCGGCCGACTGCCACGCTACCACGGGCGACTCGCTGGCCGCACGCGAAAGGCTCACAAGGCTCACCTCGCTCTACTACAACTCCTACACCCAGAGAGGCTATGAGCGTCTGGCTCAACTCGCGGCAGCAGGTGCCGACTGGAGGGCTGCGGCCGAGGCCTATGCCAAACTGTCGGAGATTGCTCCCAACAGCGCCGAGAGGGTGGCGGCTCTGGAGAAATACCTCGATGCTGCGGTGCAGTCGGATGATGCCGCAGTGGTGGTGGCTGTGGCCGACCAAGTTGTGGCCCACGCCGATGCCACCGACGCTCTGGTGCGCAAGGCACGATTTGCCAAGGCCGGAGCCCTCGAGGCACAAGGCAAACGCAACCCCGCAGTGGCCATCTACAGCGCCCTCAGCGAGGATGTGAGCAACCCCGAAGGTGCAGAGAGTTTCTACAAGATTATCGACACCGCATTTAAGTATGGCAGTTTCGAGAAGGCCGAAAGCCTCGTCTATGAGTTTGCCGATAAGAATACCCCCCACGCCTATTGGCTCGCCAAGTCGTTCCTGCTGTTGGGAGATGTCTACACCTCCAGAGGCGACCTCTTCCAAGCAAGGGCCACCTACCAGAGTGTGGTGGACGGCTACTCCAATACCACCGACGGCATAATCGACGCCGCACGCGAAAAAGTGGCAAGCCTCTCGGATAATCAATAACTATCACTCCCACAGAATGAAGAGATTAGCAATAATGATGGTGGCAACCTTCGCAATGGTGGCCACAGCCCGCGGCCAAGAGCAGGAGGGCTTTACGAAACATATTGAGGTGCAGAAGGAGTATGAAGTGGTGGTCCGCGGTGCCGAGCGCATCGAACAGGAAGTGGCACTGCTCGACACCACCATCGTGCGCCCCGAACTGAGCTATCGCATACGCCCCACGGCACACATCGTGGAGTTTGAGCCCCGTTCGCTCGAACCCCTCCCAATCTCGGCTGCCGAGTGGAGCGTACCCACCAACCTCTACCTGAATGTGGGTGCCGGACTACCCCTCCAGAGCGAGGCCGATATCTACTGGAGCCCCGTGGCTAACCAGAATACCCAGCTGCTCGTGTGGCTCAACCACGAAGGGTCGGAGGGGAGGACAACTAACCTCGATGGCGAACGCACTTCGGCACTTCTGATGCGCAACCGTGCGGGTGTGTCGTATGGCTCGACCATCGGTGAGCGCACCCATCTTTCGGCCGATGTGGTCTACCGTGGTTCGCTGGGCGAGAGCTATGGCGGAGTGGGGGTAGGCGATGGCAAAAGGCCCTTTGTGTCGGTCCACGATGTGGAGGCAAGGGTGAAAATTGCGGGCACCTACAACGATAAATCCTCCCTTGCCTACGATGCCAATGCCATGGGACTCTACGCATGGAACGGTGTGGGCGAGAATGTGTGGAGGTTCAACTTCAACTATGGCCTCGTGGGGCTCAATAGGGTGAAGAGTTGGCTGCCACGCCGAGTGGAGTTCCACTACTCGGGCATAAACTCCACATGCCGCGAGCCCTACTACGACACCTCCGTGACCCTCGTTCCCGAGTGGTCGTTCAGGTTGGGAAGGTGGATACCCGTGGATGTGATGGCAGGCTATGACCACATGGTCTACAAGGGTGCCAACAACTCACTCAATGGCGTGGTGGCGAGCATCGCCGCCAGCTATGACCGCTATGCGTTTGCTGTGCCCTATGTCACCGTGGCCAACGATGTGCAGACCCAAGTTACAAGGCGAGGACTGTGGAACAACCCCTATATGGCAATGCTCCCCGTGGATAGCCGCAAGATTTTCCTCGCCGAGCTGGGTGTGAAGGGCGATGTGGGGCGTGTGACATACAAACTGTCGGGTGCTACCCGCTGGTTCTCCACCTACATGTTCGAGGTGGTGACCGAGGGCTCCTCGCTGCTCGACTATGGCTACAGCCAGGGCCAGAGGGTGTGGTATGGCGAGGCGGAGGCTTTGTGGCGTGCAACACGCACCATGACCCTCGAGGCCAGCGTGCGCTACACCTCGCTGGGAGTTGCCGAGAGCGCCACCGCCGAGTTCCGCCCTCGTAGCTGGGAGGGACATCTGGAGATGCGCCTTGTGCCTGCCAAGAGGTGGGAGGTGCGCGTGGGCGGAGAGTGGAAAACCGCCATGGAGGTGACCTGCCGCAAGGTGGATGGCTCGGCCGAACTGATGGAGGTTCCCGGGTGGTTCGACCTCGGCGTGGAGGGTGTGTGGCACCGCTCGAAGCGTACCTCGGTGTGGCTCCGAGGCGACAACCTCCTGAATCAGCCCATCTACCATTGGGCAACCTACAAAGCACCCGGCGCAGGGTTCCGCATGGGTGTCCGCATCTGTTTTTAGTGGAGAAAACGATATAAAACTATGAATTGCGAAAAAGTTGTTGACTACATTGTCAGCTGGCTCAGTGGCTACGCTGCAG
Source organism: Tidjanibacter sp. (assembly GCA_017628305.1). Classification (GTDB taxonomy): domain Bacteria; phylum Bacteroidota; class Bacteroidia; order Bacteroidales; family Rikenellaceae; genus Tidjanibacter. The sequence goes on along the minus strand of JAGBZI010000011.1, from coordinate 14,019 downwards.
GGTGTGGCACCAAGGGTTTTGTGGTGGGTATCTCGGGCGGCATCGACTCGGCACTTGTCTCTACCCTCTGTGCACGCACAGGGCTCCCCACCCTCTGTGTGGAGCTCCCCATTCATCAGGCCGCCGCACAGGTGAGCCGAGCAGCGGAGCACTCCGCATGGCTCCAAAATATCTACCCCAATGTGGAGCGCACATCGGCTGACCTCACCGCTGCCTACGAGGAGTTGCTCTCGGCACTCCCTCGCAAGGGCGAAAACTATGAGCTCACAACGGCCAACACCCGAGCACGACTGCGCATGACCACCCTCTACTTCTATGCAGGTCTGCGAGGCGCTCTCGTGGCAGGCACAGGCAACAAGATTGAGGATTTCGGCATCGGGTTCTACACCAAGTGGGGCGATGGCGGCGTGGATATAAGCCCCATCGGGGACCTCACAAAGTCCGAAGTCTTCGAGTTGGCCGAGTGGCTGGGTGTTACAGCCTCCATCCTGAAGGCCAAACCCACCGACGGACTCTTTGGCGACGACCGCAGCGACGAGGACCAGATTGGCGCCACCTATCCCGAGCTGGAGTGGGCCATGGCAGAGTGGGAGAGAGGGGCCGATGTGGCCGACTTCGAGGGACGCCAGAGGGAGGTGATGGAGATTTATGTGCGACGCAACCGCGCTAACCGTCACAAGATGGAGCCCATCCCCATCTGCACCCTTCCCAAGGATGTGAAAATTTAACTGCAAGCTATAAAATACGCCCACCAATGACGCTACCTCGCAGATATGGATTGGTATTGTTGGCTCTTGTTGTTGTGCAGGAGCTGTGGGCGCAACAGCTTAGCGATAGCTACTATCGCGAAAATCCGTCGTGGATAGAGGCCGAAATGTGGGCCTCCGATGGGGAGTATCACCTCATGCAACTACCCGTAGCCGACAACCCCTTTGAGGGGTTTGCCCGCTACGGGTTCTCTTTTGTGGACTACTCGTTTCGTGGCGAGGGGCGCTCGTCGCTTGTGACTCGTTTGGGCCGAGTGGCCCTCACAGAGCCCCTCGAGCGATACCCCGACTACGGAGTGCAGACACTCCTGCGTGTGGCCTCACTTGGGCGGCAGAGCTTGCCGAGTGGTGCGTCGTCCACGGGAGGTTGTAGCCTGCGTGCCGAACAATTTGCCCCCTCGCTCATCGGGGCCAAGATACCCACTCGACTTCGCACACAACTCTCCACGCGCAACTATCTCGTGGGGATGAACTACACCACCCTCCACACCCTCGCCGACAGCACCGCTCTACTCCTTGCCGTGGGTGGCCGAATGGGCCCCGACAGCCACATAGAGGGGCTTTACTCCTCCTCCGAGCAGCTGTGGCTCTCGGCTCACCACATGTGGGACTCCTCCGAAGGAATTCTCCACTCGCTCTATGGGGCGGTGGGGGTGGCCCCCTCGGAGCGTTCGCAGCGTAGCTGGAATACCGAGGAGCTCTTCTCGCTCTCGGGCAACAATCTCTACAACTCCTATTGGGGATTGCAGGAGGGGAAGGTGCGCCCCTCGCGGGTGGTGAAGGAGTGTGTGCCGCTGCTCTTTGTGGCGTGGGATGCTGTGGACCCCTATCTGCTCGCAAGGGCCAATGTGTCGTTGCTCCTGAGGGGTGGTCGCCGCACGCGTAGCTCGCTCGATTGGGCCTCGGCACCCAACCCTCTGCCCGACCACTACACCTACCTGCCCGACGCTCAGGGCGACCCTAATGTGGCACTCATTGCCCGCAATGTATGGCTCGAGGGCGACAAACGATATACGCAAGTGGGGTGGGATGCCCTCTACCATGCCAACCACCTCTCGCCCGACGGAGTGCACTATGCTATGATAGACGAGAGGCGCGACCAGCTCTCGGCGGTGCTCGACGGCTCTCTCTCGCTCGAAGGGCTGGAGGGGGCAACCATTGGCGTGCGCCTCGAGGCCCACAGTAGCCACAACTACTCGCTTGCGGGCGACCTGCTGGGTGGTAACTCGCTGCACCCCTCCTTCGACCTCTACGACTATCGTGTGGCCTCCTCGTCGTGGGCCATCTATGGCGCCCTCAACAGGCCCCTCCGTGTGGGCTACCTCTCGGTGGCAGGTGAGCTGGGTGGCGAAAGGCTTGCCTATTGGGGCCACAGTGCGGAGAGGGCGGATGGCTTCACCTCGGGAGGGTTGAGGGCTGCTTGGCACCACGAAACGGAGGGTGTTAATCTTGCCACGGTGGCCAACCTCCTATGCTCGGCACCCTACTGGGAGGAGCTCTACGCCTCCTCGGAAGGGGCCATGACCCCCAACCCCTACGCCTCGCTACACAAGTTGGCAAACTTGCAGCTCACCGCCTCGGGCAGCGTGGAGTGGGTGGCGCTCTATGCCACACTCTATAGCCGTGCGGAGTGGGGTGGAGGTGTGGCCGAGAGTTTCTGGAACGACCTCTCGGGGTGCTACTCCTCGCTTTTGGCCCAAGGGGTACCCCGATGTGGAGTGGGTGTCGAGGTGTCGGCCATTGCCCGCGTGCCCTCCACAAGGCTCACCCTCGAGGCGCATGCCTCACTCTCCACCGTCAACTATCTCTCCGACGGGGTGGCCGACATCGTGGATTACCACTCGGGAGCACTCACAGTAAAGGGGTCGAGGCTCCGCACACGCTCGCTTGGCGCCTCCTCCTCGCCAAAACTTGTGGCCGCACTTGTGGGGCGTTACTTCACCCGTCGCGGGTGGCTGCTAGGCGGTGAGGTGGTGGCTGTGGGTGGTCGCACGCTGGAGCCGTCGCTACTCTTTGTGTCGGACTATGTGCAGGGGCTGCGACTCACACCCGAGGAGGAGAAACAACTATCCACACCCGTGGAGATGGGTGGCGCATGCACAGTGTCGCTCTTCGTGAACCGCAGGTGGGGACCACTCTCGGCAACACTCTCGGTGCGCAACCTGCTCAACAGCACCACACCCTACAGCGGTGGCTATCAGCCATCGCGTATGAAGGTTGTGGAGAGGGAGTATGAAATCTCCTACACTCCGCACCCCGCAAAATATCGCCACCTCTATCCTCGCCACGCATACCTCTCGATAGCCTATGAGTTTTAAGCACCTATATATACTACTGCTGCTTGCGCTGTGGAGTTGCACACACAACTTCGACCCCGTGGAGCCATTGGGTGAACCACCCGTGGCCACCCTCCCCATCGAGGAGCTCGCCGAGTGGGCCGAAAGGGGAGAGGTGTTGCCCGAGGGTTCCAGAATTGTGGGGCGTGTGGTCGCCAACGACCTCGGCGGAAACTTCTATCGCACAATGGTGGTGGAGGATGATTCGAGTGCCGTGGAGATTCACATCGGGCTCTACGACATGGCGGCACTCTATCCCGTGGGTGCTGTGGTGTCGGTGGAGGCCGAGGGGTTGATGGTGGCTCGCGAGGAGGGGGTGATGCAGCTCGGCTACCCACCCTACAAGTGGAGCGGTCGTAAGGTGGAACCTCTGGCCGACCGACGCGACATAATGGAGCGTGTGGTGGCTTGGAGGGTTGAGGGGGAGCCACAACCGAGGTCGATACTCCCAAACGAAGCGGATCTGGAGATGTGTGGTCGGTTGGTCTGCATGGATGGATTGACGCATGGAGGCTCCGCAGAGCAGTGGGGCGCAACCGACTATGGCAGTTATGTGGAGCATCCCTTTGTGGCCCCCACAGGCGAGGTGGTGCTGGTGCGTTGCAGCCGCTATGCCGATTTTGCGGAGCTGAGGATACCCTCCTATGAGTTGAAAGTATGTGGCATACTCTACCGCGTGAACTACAAGGGTGCTGAGGTGCCGCTGTTGAAAATAAGGAGAATAGATGATGTGCAGAAGCATTAGATTCATTGGCGCGGTGTGTGCCCTTGTGGTGCTGATGGGGTGTGCCAAGGCCGAGGAGCCCGTGGTGGTGTCGCTCGGCGAGCTGCGCGGCCTCTATGGCGGCTATCCGCGAACCATCGCCGAGGAGTGTACGGTGGAGGGGGTTGTTGTGAGCAGCGACCGCTATGGTGATTTCCGCCGAAGACTCGCGCTGCAAGACACCACAGGAGGACTCTTCTTCTCCATCGACTGCTATGAGCTCCACGAATACTTCTCGGTGGGCGACCGTCTGAGGGTGAGGTGCACGGGGCTTCAAATTGGCGCCTATGGTCGTTCGGTGCAGGTGGGTGCCCCCTCGGAGAGCTCTGCCGAGGTGGAGCCCATACCGCTGGGTGAGTGGATGGCAAGGTGCTCCACGGTGGGGCAGGAGAGTGTAGAACACCAGAGGGTGACCATCGCCTCCCTCTCGGCCGACCACATAGCCACAGCTGTGGAGGTGATGGGGGTGAGGTTTGTGGAGGCAGGAAGCCGATGGAGCGACCTCGCTGAGGTGCGCACCGCAACCCTCGTGGATGTGGCAACACCGAGCGATACGCTCCGTGTAAGGCTCTCGCCCTATGGTATATTCAACGACGACAGGGTGCCCGAGGGGGAGTGTCGAGTGGCGGGTGTGGCCGACTACTTCGCACAAAGCTACCAACTTGTTATCCACTCGGTGGATGGCGTTTTGCGGGCTTGCGATTTTTAGTTATCTTTGTGGCCGGAAATAATTTAATCAAGAGAGATTGGAAATAATATGTCGAACTTCGTCGATTATGTGAAGATATTTTGCCGCTCGGGTGCGGGTGGCTCGGGCAGTGCCCACTTCCGCAGGGAGAAATTTGTGGCCTATGGCGGCCCCGATGGAGGTGATGGCGGCTCGGGTGGTAGCGTCATCCTGCGCGGTAACAGCCAATATTGGACCCTCATCCACCTCAAGTATGCCCGCCATGTCTTTGCCAAGGATGGCGAGTCGGGTGGTGGCTCGCGTATGTCGGGCAAGAGCGCTGCCGACCAGATTATCGAGGTGCCACTCGGTACGGTGGCTCGCGACGCTGAAACCGGCGAAATTGTGGGTGAGGTGACCTCCCACGGCGAGGAGCTTGTGCTGCTCAAGGGCGGTCGTGGTGGCCTCGGCAACTGGCACTTCAAGACTGCCACCAATCAGGCTCCCCGATACGCACAGCCCGGCGAGGAGGGTCTGGAGGGTGCCTTCATCTTGGAGCTCAAGGTGTTGGCCGATGTGGGTCTGGTGGGCTTCCCCAATGCGGGTAAGTCGACCCTGCTCAGCGTGGTGTCGGCAGCCAAGCCCAAGATTGCCAACTACGCGTTCACAACACTCGAGCCCAACCTCGGCATTGTGGAGGTGAGGGATGGCCACTCGTTTGTAATGGCAGACATCCCCGGTATCATTGAGGGTGCGCACGAGGGGCGTGGCCTCGGTATGAGGTTCCTGCGACACATCGAGCGCAACTCTGTGTTGCTCTTCATGGTTCCTGCCGATAGCGACGACATTACCCGTGAGTATGAAATCCTGCTCGGTGAGCTGAGGGAGTACAACCCCGAGTTGCTCGACAAAGAGAGGCTGCTGGCCATCACCAAGTGCGATATGGTGGATGAGGAGATTATCGACCACCTGAAGGGAACACTTCCCGAGGGTATCCCCGCCTACTTCATCTCATCGGTGGCTATGCAGGGCATTACGGAGCTGAAGGATGCTCTCTGGGGAGTGCTCAATAAATAAAAAAGAAGCGAGTGACTTGTTCTCTCGCTTCTTTTATTTAATTGCAGGCGGCTGCCGCTCTCTCTACTCCGTGTAGCCATAGCGGCGGAGGCTGCGGTTGCTGTTGCGCCACCCCTCGTCAACCTTCACATGGAGTTGCAGGAACACCTTCTTGCCAATAAACTTCTCCAGCTCGATGCGGGCACTTGTGCCCACCTTCTTGAGCATCTCGCCCTTGCGGCCAATGATGATGCCCTTCTGGGAGTCGCGAGCCACATAAATCACCGCACTGATGCGGTCGATGGTGGGCTCCTCGCGGTACTCCTCAATCACAATCTCCACCGAGTAGGGTATCTCCTTATCGTAGTTCAGAAAGACCTTCTCGCGGATTATCTCGCTGGCAAAGAAACGCATGGGGCGGTCGGTGAGTGTGCCCTCCTCATAGTAGGGTGCACCCTCGGGCAGCAACTCCATGATGTTGTCGAATACGCCCGCAACATTGAAGCCCTCCAATGCCGACACAGGAATGATGCGCGCCTCGGGCAAACGGGTGTGCCACAGCTCGACAAGCGACTCCAGCTGGGATTGATTGGAGATGTCTATCTTGTTGATAACCACAATAGTGGGGATGGCGCTGAGCTTTATCTTCTCCACAATCTCCTCCGATGCCTCGTCGCCCTTCTCCACGGTGTCGGTGACATAGAGTATCACATCGGCATCCTTCAGCGCACCCCTCACAAAGCCCATCATGCTCTCCTGCAACTTGTAGGAGGGACGGAGAATACCCGGGGTGTCCGAATAGACAATCTGGAAGTTGTCGCCGCCCACAATACCCATAATGCGGTGGCGGGTGGTCTGTGCCTTAGCGGTGATGATGGCGAGTCGCTCGCCCACGAGGGCATTCATGAGGGTCGATTTACCCACATTGGGGTTGCCGATGATGTTCACGAAGCCGCTCTTGAAGTTGGTCTTGTTCTCCATATTGTTACATTTTTTTTTCGTTACTCTTTGGTGGTATCCATCAGCAGGTCGGTGTCGACACCGCGGGTGGCTATGAGCATCAGCACAAACCTCACCACAATGAACCCTATGAAGGCTATCCACAGCGCCCTGTTGCCCAGCACCCCCTCCAGCGCAAAGAAGAGCACAAAGAAGGCTACGAGGGAGAAAAATGTGGTGTTGCGCATGATGCGTGTCTTGGTGGCGCCAATGAGGATGCCGTCAATCAGGAAGGGGATGAAACCCACTAAAGGAACCATGACTATCCACCATATATACTCCTCGGCGCAGGCCATGATTGTGGGGCTCGAGGTGAAGATGCCGAGAATGGGTTGCCACCAGAAGATGTAGGCCACTATGTAGAGCAGGGCTACCCCCGCACACCACACCAACAGTAGGCGATTGCAGTGGCGCAGGCTCGCACGGTTCCGCTCGCCAATAAAGCGGCCAGTGAGCGACTCGGCGGCGTAGCAAAAGCCGTCGAGCATGTAGCTAAACAGCATAAAGAGTTGCATGAGAAGCTCGTTGGTGGCGAGTATGGTGTCGCCAAAGCGGGCCGAAAAGGCGGTGAAGCAGGTGTAGACTGTGCAGACACACAGCGTGCGTAAAAAGGCGTCGGAGTTGATACGGAAGAACCTCACAAGGGGCTCCAAGTGGAATATCTCCCCAAGATTGATGGCCCTCACATAGTCGCCATACCTCAGGGCAATAATCAGCAGCGTGATGGCCAAAGCCACATATTGGGCCACAACGGTGCCCCATGCAATGCCCGCGACCCCCATCTCGAGGCCAAATACAAACCACAGCGATGCGGCAATGTTGATGATGTTGTTCACAATCGACACCACCATGGGGGTTGTGGTGTCCTGCATGCCCGTCAGCCAGCCGTGCAATGAAAAGATGCCGATGGCCGCCGGAGCAGCCCAGATGCGGGCATAGAAATACTCTGCCGCCAAAGCCATCATATCCGCCGAACCACCCTCCATAATCTTCATCGCCAACCGGCCAATAGGGCGGTTGAAAACCAACAAAACAAGGGCAATGGCCAAAGCAACAAAGAGCGAACGACCCAGAATGGCCGCACTCTCGCGCTTGTTGTCCGCACCATAGGCTTGGGCCGCCAGACCACTGGTGCCCATCCTCAGGAAGGCAAAGTTCCAGTAGATGAAGTTGAAAATGGCAGTGCCGATAGCCAATGCTCCGATGGTGGAGTCGTCGCCTATGCGACCGGCTATGGCAATATCAATCATACCAAGCAGCGGTATGGTGATGTTGCTCACAATGCTGGGAAGCGCAAGGCGAAGAATGGCTTTATTCATACTCTAATTTGTCTAAGGCCTATTTGTATGAGGCCTATTTGTCTGAGGCCCAAAGATGTATCACTAAATAAAAATGCGCCACTCCTTGGGAAGAAGGGTGTTGGTGCGGGGGCCTATGCGTTTGGTGAAGCCCACGGGTTGCCCCTCCCACAGCAGCAGGTTGAGCCCCTCGGTGAGGCCGCCTACATTGGGCAGCTCCTCGCGGCGCAGGTAGCAGTGGAGCTCCTCGGCCGAGAGTTCATAGCTGTTGAAGGCATCCACCCTGAGGTGTGCAGAGAGGGCCAATGAGTGGTCGGGCTTGAACTTCTTGCCAAACAGCTCGCCCACCTTAACACCCGCAAAGAGAACACTCATCTGCTCCGAGAGGGTGCGGATGTCACTCCACAGAGCGGTCGGGTAGGCGTAGATGGTCTCGCCGATGGAGGCAAACTTCCAGTCGCCTTCCAGCATCCCCGACACTTGGCCTACAACCTTGCGGTCAACCTCGCCAAAGGGGTTCTTGCGCGCCTTGGGGGCTTTGCGTTTGGTGCCCACCTCGCCACCTTTACGAACGATGGCGGCAAAGAGTCCCTCGCCCTCGGTACGGTGGGGGTAGAAGTGGAAGCACTCCGCCTCGGCCACCCTCCCATGAGCGATATTCCACTCCTCGGGGCACTCAATATCGACATGCTCGCAGTCGAACTCTCCACACAGCCACTCCATCATCTCCTCATTCTCCGCACGGTTGAAGGTGCAGGTGGAGTAGATGAAGACTCCTCCCGGGCGGAGGGCCTGCCATGCGTCGGCCACAATGCGGCGTTGGCGTGCGGCGCAGAGCCGCACATTGTCGAGGCTCCAATCCCTCCGAGCCTCCTCGCTCTTGCGGAACATCCCCTCGCCGGAACAGGGGGCATCCACCGCCACCACATCGAACCACTCCTCCAGCGAGGAGGCGTAGTGCGACGGGTCGTTGGAGGTGACAACCGTGTTGCCCACCCCCCAGCGGGTGATGTTGTCCGCCAAAGTAAGAGCCCTGTTGCGGATGACCTCATTGGCTACAACTACCCCTCGGTGCCCCACAATGGAGCTGTAAAGGGTCGACTTACCTCCGGGGGCAGCACACATGTCCAGCAACCTCACACCCTCGGGCACCTCGCCACCGAGCGACTGCTCCAGCAGGTGGCCCACAAACATCGAGGAGGCCTCCTGCACATAGTAGCCACCCGCATGAAAGTGACCATCGCGGGTGAACGAAGGCCTCTCGGCAAGGTAGCGCCCCCATCTGCACCAATTAACATCGCTACCCGTGGGGGCAGGGTGGCACTTGTGGGGATTGACCCTTATGGAGGTGGGCTGGGAACCATTCTCCAGCGCATTCAGCAGGCGCGACACCTCTTCGGGGTCGCCCAACTGCTCCTCCAAGAGCCGTATGAAGTCGGTGCTAAACATGCTTTTAGTTTGGATTGTCGGTGTGTGTGTGGCTCTGTATACTCGCTGTTAGAAACCTATCGAGCGGCTCTCCCTACCCTCGGCAGCGTTGAGCTCCTCGATGGCGCTGATGATGGTCTGCACAATGTTGGGTTTGCCGACAAAGTCAATCTCGTCGATGTTGATGGTGAGCAGCTTGCCCTTGTAGGAGGAAATCCACTCATTATAGCGATTGTTGAGGCGCTCGAGGTATTCGAGGTCGATATTCTTCTCGTATTCGCGGCCTCGCTTGAGAATCTGGCGCACGAGGGTGGGAACGCTCGCCTTCAGGTAGATAAGGATTTCGGGCGAGGGTACCAAGTCGGTAGCCAGAGTGAAAATCTTCATGTAGGTGCCGAAGTCGCGGCTGCTCATAAGACCCATCTGGTGGAGGTTGCCGGCAAAGATGTGGGCATCCTCGTGGATGGTGCGGTCCTGCACAACATGGCCCGTGCTCTCGTTGAGCATCTGGAGAGTCTGGTTGATGCGGCTGCCGAGGAAGAACATCTGGAAGTTGAACGACCAGCGGTTCATATCCTCGTAAAAGTCGGCAATATAGGGGTTGTCAATATCCTCATAGTAGGCCTTGGCGCCGTAGTGGCTCGAGAGGATTTCGGTGAGCGAGGTCTTGCCGCTACCGATATTTCCGGCAATAGCTATGTACATATCTTTTTGAATTATTTGAGTTGTTAGAGGTTAGTTCTTAGTGGGTAGCAGTAATTTTTTTGACCCTTAACTTTCAATTTCGGTTGTCAATTTCTTGTCAAACGCCTTGAGTTTTTCGACATAGGTGCGCTCCGAGTTGAGGCGAGGAATCTTTATCTGGCCTCCCAGCCTTCCCTCGCTGCGCAGCAACTCCTCGAAGGTGTTGGGAGCAACGCGCGTAACCGTGGGAGGCAGTAGGGTGAAATTGTTGTGGCGCTTGGTTGCATAGTCGCTGTTGGCCTCCATCATCGCCTTGTCAAGAGCCTCGGCAAAGGCCTCCATATCCTCGGGCTCGCGGTAGAAGCTCACCACCCACTCGTGGGCACCCTTGCTGCTGTAGCCCTCGATGTCGCCCATAAAAATGGGGGCCATGGTGTACTCCTTAATCTCCGCACCCGTAGCCCTGCAAGCCTGTTCGATGGCCTGCTCGGCATTGTCGATGATAATCTCCTCGCCAAAGGCGTTCACAAAGAGTTTCGTGCGACCCGTGAAGCGGAACTTGTAGGGGGCAGTGGAGGTGAACATGATGGTGTCGCCAATGAGGTAGCGCCACAAACCATTGCTCGATGTGATAATCAGCGCGTAGTTGACACCCTCCTTCACCCCCTCGAGGGTCACCACCTTCGAGTAGTCGTCGCCCGCAGAGGTGGGGAGGAACTCATAGAAGCAGTTGTAGTCCAACATCAAGAGCATCTCGTCGGTGTAGGGCTCCTCGGCAATGCCAAAGAAACCCTCCGAAGCGTTGTAGGTCTCGATATACTTCATCTGCTCGCTCGGGAAGAGCTTTTGATACTGTGCCTTATAGGGTTTGAAGCTCATGCCGCCATGGACAAACAGCTCCATGTTGGGCCACACCTCCAGAAGGTTCTCCTTGCCCGTGTGCTCCAATATGCGCTGCATCATCACCAAGTTCCACGAAGGAACTCCGGCAAAGGCCCTCACATCCTTCTGTGTGGAGCTCTCGGCTATGCGTCTTACCTTCTCGTCGAAATCGGGCAACAGAGCTATCTCCTTGCTCGGCTCGCGGAAGCGGAAGGCTAAGCGAGGGGTGTTGTCAATAAGCACACTCGAAAGGTCGCCCACGGGAATCTTGTCGCCCTCGCGCTCCAACTTTTTGCTCCCGCCCAAGGTGAGCATCTTGCCGCAAAAGGCCTGACCATTGGGGTAGAGGTGGGTGTAGATTGCAGCCACATCTCTGGGACCCCTCATGTGGGAATTCCGCAGCCCCTGACGGGTCAAGGGGATATATTTGCTAACAGATCCCGTGGTGCCCGACGATTTGCAGAACCATCCCACCGGACGAGGCCATGTAACCCTCTTCTCGCCATCGCGCATGCGCTCCACATAGGGGGCAAACTTGGGGTAGTCCATCACAGGAATTCGCTTGCGAAACTCGCTGTAGGGCATACCCCTATGGATGCCAAACTCGCGACCTATGGCCGTTCTCTCGCCGGCAGCCACAAGGCGGGCATACTGCCTCTGTTGCGCCTCGTGGGGGTGCTCCTTGAAGTGCTCAATAGCCTTCAGGCGTGGGGCAAAATAGAGCTGCATCACTCTGTTAATCAGTTTCATAATTCTCCTTCGTTCTTTACAATAACAGTCTTGTTGTTTAAATCGTTGGGTCGTTTAGGTTGGGTGGGGATAGGTTGTGTTTAGTTGAAGAAGCGACCTATCTTGCCGATGGCCGAGGGCAGCGAGAAGACAACCACTCGGTCGTAGGCGTTAATCTGGGTGGTGCCATCCACCAAAAATACATTGTCGGCCCTTACAATACCACCAATGGTCGCATCCGAGGGGAAGCCCAGATTGGCAACGGTGCTCTTCGTGGCGGGCGAGTTGGGCTTCACAATGAACTCCAGCACCTCGGCGTGGGAGCCCCTCAGGCAGCGGATAGCCTGCACATCGGTGTTCATGGTGAAGCGGAAGATGTTGCTCGCCGTAACCATCTTCTTGTTGATAATAGTGTCGATGCCGATGCTCTCCGCAAGGTTGATGTAGTGGAGATTCTCCACCTCGGCAATCACCTTCTTCACACCCATCTTCTTGGCCAGCATTGCCGCCAAAATGTTGGTCTCGCTGCGGCCCGTGACGGCCACAAAGGCATCCATGCTCTGAAGACCCTCCTCCAGCATGGCCTCCATGTCGCGGCCATCTTCGTTGATAATCAGGGTGTCGTCAAGCAACTCGGCCAAGCGGTAGGCCTTCTCGGCGTTGTACTCCACAAGTTTCACATTGATATGTTTCTGCAACTCCAAGGCGATGCGGACACCCACCTTGCTGCCGCCCAATATCATCACATTCTCGATGGCAATATCCCTCATGCCGCAAAACTCCACAAGCCTCGAAGTGTTTACCACATTGGAAATCACATAGATGGCATCGCCCTCGTGGTAGGTGTCGTTGCCGTGGGGAATGATGGTCTCGTCGTTGCGCTCGATGGCTACCGTGCGGAAAGGTACCCCCACAACACTCTCGTTCATCTGGCTCACGGGCTGGTCAATGAAGGGCGAGCCGGCAGTGAGTTTGAATACCGAGAGGGCCAACTTGCCGCCCGAGAAATCCACATAGTCGGTGGTGGAGCTGTGGCCCAAAAGGTTTACCACCTCCAGTGCGGCCACCTTCTCGGGGTAAAAGAGGTAGTCGATACCCATGTTGATGAATACCTCCTTGTTGTTGGGCTCGAGATACTCGTTGTTGTCGATGCGGGCGATGGTCTTGCGGGCGCCGAGCTGCTTGGCCAGCATGGCCGAGATGATGTTGGGGCTCTCCTCCCTATTGACGGCAATGAAGAGGTCCGCCTTCCTCACGGCAGCCCTCTTGAGTACAGCAAAAGTGGTACAATCGCCCTCCACAACCACCACATCTGAGGTGCTCGTGACATTCTCCAGCAACTTGGGGTCGTTGTCAATAACCGTTATGTCGTGGGCGCTCTCGCCCAACATCTTCGCAAGGTGGCTGCCCACCTCGCCTGCTCCCGCAATGACTATTCGCATGGCGACAAATGATAGTTCGGTAACAAAAATTTTCGTGTCGATGTTGCCCCACCTCAGCCTATTGGCCTACATGCGGCGGAGGGTGTGCGAAAAAAAACGGACCACACCATCGCAATATTACGCAAAAGTACTAATTTTGCACGAAATATAACCAATTTTCCGTAGGAAATGTTAACAATATTAGTAGTCATTGCAGTAAGTGTTGTCGTTGTGGGCTTCTTTATGTTCGCCCTCTCGATGACCCAGATATTCAAGGGTCACCCCATACAGTCGGAAATCTCCACCAATCCTCACATGAAGGAGCGTGGCATCAAGTGTGCCATGCAGCAGGAGCGTGAGGCACAGCTGGAGGCTATGGGGGAGGAGAGTTGCGAAACCAATGTGAACTGCAACGGCGAGTGTGGTGCATGCTCGGCTGTGGAGAGGCATAGGTAGAGAGTCTTCTCGTCTGCAAGTTGTGCGGATTGCAGACAAAAGGGGTTGAAGAACGACCATCAGCCGACAGACAATAAAAAAAAGTGGCCCTCGGTTACCGAGAGCCACTCTTTTTTTGAGTTCTTCTTCACTGATTACTCGCTGATGGGAGTAACGCTCACGAAGGATTTGCCGTTAGCTTTCTTGCGGAAAGTTACGGTGCCATCCACGAGGGCGAAGAGGGTGTGATCCTTACCCATACCCACATTCTCACCGGGGTTGTGTACGGTACCACGCTGGCGGACCAGAATGTTGCCTGCTTTTGCAAATTCACCGCCGAACAATTTTACGCCGAGTCGTTTGCTCTCCGACTCACGGCCGTTCTTTGAACTACCTACACCTTTCTTGTGTGCCATTGTCTGTGAATTTTTAAATTATGCAACAATAATGTCCTCAATTACCACCTGGCTGAGGTACTGACGGTGACCGTTGAGCACCTGATAGCCTTTGCGACGACGCTTCTTGAATACCAATACTTTGTCGTCTTTCAAGTG
>JAGBZI010000079.1 GCA_017628305.1 Tidjanibacter sp. | reverse complement strand
GAGGGGGTAGTGGCCGTTTTGGCCGTGCAAGTTCGACTCTTGTCCTGGGCACAACTACTCGAAAGGCCGCAGCAAATTTTGCTGCGGCCTTTTTGTTTTCCACTTCTTTTTCGTAAATTTGCGACAGAACAAAAGATTTTGCAAATCAAACTCTACAAACCGCCGTTCCCATGAAAACCTTAATCCTCGCTCTGCTCATGACACTCGTGGTGTCGTGTAGCTCCAATGAGCCCCAAAACACCCCCATAACCTATGGCGACACCATCGCCCTCCCACAACCCGCCCCACAAGGCGGCCTCACCATCAACGAGGCTCTCTGGCTGCGCGCATCCTCGCGCGAGTATGCCGACACCCCCCTGTCGCTCGAGGAGCTCGGCGGTGTGATGTGGGCTGCGGCAGGCATCAATCGCCCCGAAAACAGCCACCTCACAGCCCCCTCGGCCATGGCGGTCTACTCGGTGGATGTCTACGCCTTCACCCCCGAGGGTGTCTACCGCTATGACGCCGCGAGCCACACCCTTGTACGCTGCGCCGAGGGCGACCACCGCGAGTTGAGCGCAATGCAGGAGTTTGCATACACCGCCCCTCTCAACCTCGTCTACATTGCCGACATGGCCAAGTATGATAGGTTTCGCATGGCTCCCGAGCAGTCGCTCCACTACGCGGGTATGGATGCCGCAGGCTATGCTGAGAATGTCAATCTCTACGCTGCGGGCCACGGCCTGAAGTCCATCACCCGCGGCCTGCTCCGTCGCGAGGAGGTGCTGACTCTGCTGGGGCTCGGCGACCACTACAAGGTGGTGCTGTCGCAAACGGTCGGCAAGTAGCCCTCGAGAGGCTACATCCCACTCCTGAATAACTATATAACTATATAAATAGGTATAAAAACCGTTAGCAATATGAAACGAATGTTTATCATGGCAGCCATTTTGGCATGCTTTGCGGCAGGTGGCTACGCACAGGATATGCTGCCCTTTGGCGGAGCCGACCGCGTAAATGGTCAGACCACCAACCGCCACCAAGGACTCTCGCGCAGCGTGGTATTCCCCAATGGTAACAGCTACATGGGCGAGATGCTCAACGACCGCTTCCACGGCGAAGGCACCTTCCTGTGGACCGACGGCAGCTACTACACCGGCAGCTGGAAGATGGGCAAGCAGTCTGGCTTCGGCAAGTATGGCTGGCCCACAGGCCATCGCTATGAGGGTATGTGGGTCAATGGACTCAAGGAGGGCGAAGGAACCCTCTACGACAACAAAGGCAAAGTCTACTACCAAGGCGAATGGAAGAGGGATAAGTACCACGGCAAAGGCACCCTCTACAAGTTCGAGCGCGTGGAGTATGAGGGCCAATGGGCAGATAACAAGTACCACGGCCAAGGCACCTACTACTACGAGAACGGCATGAAGTATGTGGGCAGCTGGAAGAGCGGCAAGCGCGAGGGACAGGGCACCCTCTATGACCACACCGGCGCTGTTCGCTACGAGGGCGCATGGCGCAACGACTCCTACCACGGCCAAGGCACCTACAACGGCGAGGAGGGCGACACCTACACCGGTAGCTGGAAGAACGGCAAACGCCACGGCCAAGGCACCTACACAGGCATCGATGGCGTGACCTACGAGGGGGCATGGGCCAACGACAAACGCCACGGCTTGGGTGTGGAAAAGAACGCCGCAGGGGAGGTTATCTCCGAGGGCGAGTGGAAAAACAACGAGTTGCGCAACTAAATTAACCCGAGGTTTGCGACACTTTTTTCTCCCCACACATCCCCATTGGGGGCCTAAGAATGGGCAAAATTGGGGCACTGCGGGGAGAAAAAGGTGGTTCGTGGAAGAAAAAATGCATTTTTATGTAATTTTTTCGCAAAAAGTTTTGGAGGTTTAGATTTTTGCTCTATCTTTGCACCACGAAAAAGGAACAATGCTCGGTTCGTCTAGCTGGTCCAGGACGCAAGATTCTCATTCTTGAAATCATGGGTTCGAATCCCATACCGAGTACAACGAAAACCTCCGCTCAATGAGCGGAGGTTTTTTTGTTGTGCCTAAATGGCGGTGGGCGGTGGGGAGAAAAGCGAGGGCAAGGAGTGCGGCAAGCCGTAGCAAAGAGTTGCCCTCGCAAAAGAGCCCTGCTGGCTCCAAGGCGCGCTTGTTAAGCAAATCCGCCACCCATAAAAGGAGCCTTACCCCCCTTGATATTGATGGGGCCGTGGTTCTGCTCGTAGTGGTTGATATTCTCCTGAAGGGAGATGAGCAGACGCTTGGCATGCTCGGGAGTGAGCACTATGCGGCTCTTAACCTTCGCCTTCTGCATGCCGGGGAGCATCGACGCAAAGTCGAGAATAAACTCCGAGGGGGAGTGGGCGATGATTGCAAGGTTGGCGTAGTGGCCCTGTGCCACCTCCGCGGGAAGCTCAAACTCGAGCTTACGCTGATTGTTCTGATCGTTTGCCATGGTGAGTGTCGTTGTTTCTATGAGTTAATCTATTTGTTGTCGTATGCCAAGCGGCGCAGAGCCTCCTCCTTGTCGGCTCCAATCTGCTCCACAAGGGCCTCGCGCGAGGGAAATTTGCGCTCCGCGCGGAGGTGATGGTGCAACTCCAAGACCACCTCGCGGCCATAGATGTTGCCCTCGAACCCCACAAGGTGAGCCTCGATGCGTCGCCCACCATGAGCCACCACCGAGGGGCTGAAACCAATGTTGATTACCGCGGGGTAGCACTTCCCCTCCACAAAGGCATAGCCGGCCCACACGCCATCCTCAATGGGTGGCATCTCGGCCGAAGGCTCTACATTTGCCGTGGGGAACCCGAGGTGGCGACCTAAACCATTGCCGTAGGTAACCCTGCCTACTAATTTTATATTCTGCGCGTTGGTTTTCAACTTTGTTGCTTGTCCTTATGGTGAAAAATTTGTATCTTGCGCCAAATATACACATTTTTTATGGAAGAGATTGTTCATCCCAAAGGTAAAATTTACTACTCCGTGGGCGAGGTGTGCGAAATGTTCGGTGTGAACGCTTCGCTATTGAGGTTCTGGGAGGAGGAGTTCCCCGTGCTGAAGATTGCCAAGAACAGCCGCGGACACCGCATCTACACCACCACCGATGTGGACAACCTGAGGCTCATCTACCACCTCGTGAAGGAGCAGGGCATGACCCTCGAAGGGGCAAAGAAACGCTTGCGTCAGAACCCCGAGGGGGTGGCCCATCAGGCCGAGATTGTCGAGCGCCTGCGCTCCATCCGCAACATGCTCGTGGCCCTCAAGGCCGAGATGGGCGAGGGTGTGGAGGTTATCGATGTGGATGACGAGGAGAACGACGAGGCGGCTACAACCACCCCCATTGCCCCCACAAAGGAGGTGATGGAGAGCCCCAAGACAGAGGCCGCCCAAGAGGTTTCTCCCAAGGTGGAGGCTCCCAAGGAGAATCTAGCCGCCTTCAAGATGGAGAATCCTACTGCTACCCCCGCACCCGAGGAGCCTCGCAAACCCCGAGCTCCCAAGGTTGGCACACTCATTGGCGGCGACCTCTTCGACCCCGAGGATATTCGCAAAGCTGTGGCCAAGCAGCGCTCCGAGGAGGCCAAAAAGCAGGTTGTGGAGCAGACACTCTTCTAATCCCCCCACAAAACGACAAGCACAAATCGCACCAGAAATATTCGTATGAAAGTAGGCGAGATAGCACAACTCATAGAGGCGACCCTCCCCTTGGGATGGCAGGAGAGCTACGATAATGCCGGCCTTGCCGTGGGCAACCCCGAGGCAGAGGTGACCACCATCCTTGTGGCCCTCGACGCCACCGAGGAGGTGGTGGAGGAGGCGATAGCCATGGGTGCCCAGATGGTCGTCACCCACCACCCCATCATCTTCCGCCCCATCAAGCAGCTCGCGTGGGCCAACCGTCAGCAGCGCACCATAGCCAAAGCCATAGCTGCCGGCGTGGCGCTCTACGCAGCACACACCAATCTCGACAGCGCCCCCACCATAGGCATCAGCCACCTGCTGGCTACCAAATTGGGGCTCCGCGAGGAGGGACTGCTGGAGCCCTCGGCTGAGATGGGCGTGGGCATAGGCATCGTGGGCAGCTTGGCCGAACCCCTCTCCACAGAGGAGTTTTTGGGGCTCGTGAAGAGAAGCCTCGGCATAGAGGCGCTGCGCCACAGCACCCCCCGCGTGGAGAGCATCCGCAAGGTGGCCATTTGCAGCGGCTCGGGCGGCGGACTGATTGAGGCTGCCGAGAGGTCTGGGGCCGACGCATACATTGCTGCCGACTTCAAATACCACGATTTTGTGGACGCCGACAGGATGATTTTGGTGGATGTGGGCCATTTTGAGAGCGAAATTTGCGCAATTGACATTTTATTTGACCTATTATCGAAAAATTTGTCTAATTTTGCAGTTCGCAAGAGCACACATAGCACCAACCCCGTCTGCTATATGACTTAGGGCGTGGAGATTAAGGGCACAGAGCAACTCGGAAAACGAAAATAACAAATATATTTAGAGAGGTTAAGTTATGGCAACAGCAAACAAAACCAACGCAGAGGGCGTTGATTACACCATGCAGGAGCGCATCAAAGCACTCTATGAGCTCCAGAAAATCGACACCAAAATCGACGAAATCAACAAAATAAAGGGCGACCTCCCCATCGAGGTGCTCGACCTCGAGGATGAGATTGCAGGCCTCCAGACCCGCATCGACAATGTGCAGAGCGACATCGACGAGCTCGCCGCCAACATCCGCCACGACAAAGAGGAGATTGAGCGCCACAAGGCTGAGGCTGCAAAGTATGCCGAGCAGCAGAACAGCGTTCGCAACAACCGCGAGTACGACTCGCTCTCGAAAGAGATTGAGTACTGCGAGCTCCAGATTCAGCTCAGCGAGAAGCACATCAAGGAGTTCACCGGCAAGATGAAGGACAAAAAGAGCATCATCGAGGAGACCGAGGCTGTGAAGGCAGAGCGCATGGTTGACCTCGCCGCCAAACGCGAGGAGCTCGAGGGTATCGACGCCGAGACCGCCAAGGATATTGAGATGCTCAAAGAGCAGGAGGCCGAGGCTCGCCAGAAGATTGACGAGCGCCTGCTGACCGCCTACAGCCGCATCCGCTCGAATGTGCGCAACGGCCTTGCAGTGGTTCCCGTGAAGCGCGACGCTTGCGGTGGTTGCTTCAACCGCATCCCTCCCCAGCGCCAGAGCGAGATTCGCCTCGGTAAGAAGATTATCATTTGCGAGTACTGCGGCCGCATCCTCGTGTCGTTCCCCGAGGAGGAGTAGTCATCGCAATAAAAAGAGAATACAACAGGCAGCCCCGAGAACAACTCTCGGGGCTCTTTTTATGCACAACGGCAACGGGCTATTTGAACAAAAAAAAAGAGCAATGCTCGAAGGGAGAGTTGCTCTTTGGGGTGAAGGCACCACACATTGCCAATCACCTATTAAAAAGTTGGTAGGCAGGTCGCGTAAAATAGGGAATAGAGAATCGACCTCCTTACACTATAGATGCAAAAGGGTGTCAAAATGTTGCATCGGATGATAACTTTTTTTGCACTTTTTTATGCACCTCCGCTCAACACATTGTGTACCACCCACATACCATAAACAAAAAAACTCGACAACACGGACGGTGTTGTCGAGTTTTTCATATCGGATGGACCCTCAACGGGCGAAATTAGATGGAGATGTTGACAATCTCAAACTCCATGATACCCACGGGAACCTTCACCTCCACCTTGTCACCCTTCTTGTGACCAAGGAGAGCGTGGCCGATAGGGGTCTCCACGGAGAGTTTGCCCTCGGCGAGGTTGGCCTCGTGGTCACCCACAAGGGTATACTCCATCTCGGCACCAGTCTTGGTGTTGCGGATGCGCACACGGTTGAGAATCTGCACCTTATTGAGGTCGAGGTGCGACTCGTCTATGATGCGGGCGTTGGCGAGCATAAGCTCCATACGCATGATTTTCTCCTCAAGATTGCGCTGTGCCTCTTTGGCAGCATCGTACTCGGCATTCTCCGAGAGGTCGCCCTTGTCGCGGGCCTCGGCGATAGCCTCGGCAGCTTTGGGTCGCTCAACAATACGCAGCTGGTCCAATTCGGCCTTCATTTTGTTGTAACCCTCTTTGGTCAGAACAATTGCTTCGTTTGCCATAAATTTCTGTCGTTTTTATATGTTAATTTTACCTATATTTACCCGTTTGGCTAGTGCGAAAAAAAAACGAATCCCGACCCGTGAAGGTCGAAACCCTATATTCTAACTTGCACTTTTGTGCTCCAAATCTGTCACAAAGGTAACCATCTTTTTCGAATAAACAAAATTTGTGCTAAATTTGTACTCCAACCCCAACATTCGGTAGTTATGTTTCTGATTAATGGTACTTTTAGCTTCACAGACATCTGGACAATCCTTTCGTTCAGCTACACCGCGCTGGTCGTCATCACCGTGTTAATGGTGGTGGCCGAGAGGCGCGAACCGGTCCAAACGCTGGCGTGGATTATGGTCATCACAATGTTCCCCGTGGGCGGCATGATTCTCTTTCTGGCCTTCGGTCGCAACCACCGCAAGGCACGCACCTTCATGCAGAAGGAGCTCTTCGACAATCAGCTCATGGAGCAGGTGTGTGGCCGACAACTTCAGGAGCTCCCGCGCTGCGACGAGCTCGCCGATGTGGACCGCCACCTCATAAAACTCATGCTCAACAACAGCCGCTCGGTACTCACCCTCAACAACCGTGTGGAGCTGCTCAACAATGGTGATGAGTGCTTCCCGCGCATGTTTGAGGATATGCGCCACGCAGAACACTTCATCCACATTGAGTTCTACGCCATCGAGAGCGGCCACCTCTTCGAGGAGCTCTTCGCCATCTTGGCCGAGAGGGCTGCAGCCGGTGTGGAGGTGAGGGTCATCTACGACAGCATAGGTGGACGCGCGCTGCGCAAGGAGGACATCGAACGCATGAAGCAAGCCGGCTTCGACATCCACAGCTTTGCCCCCGTCTTCAATAGGCGCTTCTCCAGCCTCGCCAACTATCGCAACCACCGCAAGATTGTGGTGGTGGATGGCAAGTGTGGCTACACGGGTGGCATGAACATCGCCGACCGCTATGTGGATGGTGTGAGGGGTGGCATCTGGAGGGATGTCCACATCCGCATCGAGGGCGAAGCAGTGGCACTGCTGCAAACCATCTTTGTGGCCGACTGGGCCTTTGTGACCGACGGCCAGACGCTCAACAGCGCCCACTACTACACCCCCTCAACTGTGGACTCCGTGTGCCCCATGCAGATTGCATCCTCGGGCCCCGACTCCTCCTTCGCCTCCATTAAACACTCCTACTTTGCCGCCATAGGCAAGGCACAAAAGTATGTCTACATTTCGACCCCCTACCTACTGCCCGACAACGCCATCCTCACAGCCCTGCGAGTGGCAGCCCTCAGCGGTGTGGATGTGAGGGTACTCATACCCGTGCGTGGCGACAATGTGGTGGTGGCATGGGCCAGCTATGCCTATGTGGATGCGCTGATGGCGGCGGGAGTGAAGGTCTACCTCTACCACAAGGGGTTCAACCACTCCAAGTTTATCGTCATCGACGACGAGCTCTGCACAGTGGGCTCCGCCAACCTCGACTACCGCAGCTTCGAGGACGACTTCGAGGTGCAGGCCATCATCTACGACAATCCCACCACCTGTGCCCTGCGCACCCACTTCCTCGCCGATTTGGAGGATGCCATAGAGGTTACGCCCGACTATTGGGCGGGGCGCTCGCGACTCAGCAAACTGATGGAGCCTGTGGCCAAACTCCTCGCGCCCCTATTCTAACCCCCGTTGCGCACCACAAACCCACTTGCTCCCCTAAAACAGCAAGCCAAAGTTTATCTGCACCGTGCCGTCGTGTGTGACCCCCACCTTATGGCGCGACGAAGCCACCTTCACCATCGAGGAGGTTTGGTCGAGATAGCCCGTGTAGCGCACCTCCACAAGGAGGCCGTCGAACTCCACTCCCGCACCCGCCGTAGCGGCAATGTCGTTGTTGTTGAAGATGACCTCAAAGGGGGTGTCGCCCACTCCCCTCACATACTCCTTCGACCCAATGCGCCACACAGGGCCGCCAAAGAGCCTCACACTGCCGAACTTAAAACCCACCAACACAGGCACATCCAAGCGATAGGTTCGCAGGGTTTTATACTCCTTGGGCTCCGAGGGAAACTTCAGGCCGAAGATGTAGTCCCTCTGTGAAAACTGCAACTCGGGCTGGATGTAGATGAATGTGGGGATGGAGAGCCTCAACATCAGGGCCGCCTGATAGCCCCCCACTCTGTCGCCCGCAGGCTCCAATGTACCCCCGTCAATCGAGAGCGATTCGAAATCGTAGGCACCCGTGCCGATGCCAATGCGCGCACCCATGCGAAGCAGCTGACCCTCAGCCGACCATGCGCACAGCAGCACACCTACCAATAGAAAAACTAAACGCTTCATAGTGCTTTACCTTTTTTTTGAGCATTAAAACTTGAGAGAACTTCGGTATCTCACCTCGGAGCGTTGCAAAGCGTGTGCCCAACAGAGCAGGCAACAACCATAAGTTATACTTATACCACCATCAAAATTATCATCTGCGAAATGTGCACGAAATCGGAAATTATGCACTATATTTGTAGTAGCAAAAGAGCTATAACAATAACACGAATAACAAAAACTTTAAAACACAATAGCTATGAAAAAGAACATCAGCAGCCGCCTCGAGGCAGCCATCAACGACCAGATTAACGCCGAGCTGTGGTCGGCATATCTCTACCTCTCCATGTCGCTCGACCAGGAGAGCAAAGGCAACAAAGGCTTCGCCAACTGGTTCTTCATCCAGTTCCAAGAGGAGCAGGACCACGCACGCATCTTCATGAACATGCTCAACTCGCGTGGCGGCGTTGTGAAGCTCCAGCCCATCGCCGAGGTGGACACCGAGTGGGAGAGCCCCCTCGCAGCTTGGGAGAAGACCCTCGAGCACGAGCAGGTGGTTACCGCACGCATCAACAACCTCATGAAGATTGCCAAAGAGGAGAACGACTACGCCTCGGAGAGCACCCTCAAGTGGTTCGTAGACGAGCAGGTTGAGGAGGAGGAGAACGCCCGCGACATCATCGACATTCTCGAGAAGATTGGCGACAACAAGTATGGCCTCTATGAGTACGACAAGGAGCTCGCAGCCCGCGTCTACACCATCCCCTCGCCCTTGGCCAACGGCGCCGAGTAGCCTGCAAATTGAACATAGGCCTTCACCACTTGGCCTAAACACAAAAAAAATCCCCCTCAAATTTGAGGGGGATTTTTGCATAATAGACCCTATCGGCCCAACTCCTCCTCTAAGTTAGAGGGGGTGGCGCGAAGCGACGGGGGCGTGTATAAAAAGCTGACCGCTGACAGCTGATTGCTGATTGCTGACCGCTGATTGCTGACCGCTGATTGCTGACCGCTGACAGCTAATTCTGGCCAACAAAAACGGGCAAGCCCGCAGCCTACTTTCCGTAGGTAAGGAGCTTGCCCGTTGCAGGGCGGTGAAAAATTCACCGATTAAGATGCGCCTTTTACTCGGCGAGAATCTCCATAATCTTCATAGCTGCAGTAGCCACGGGGGTACCGGGACCGAAGATGGCAGCTGCGCCGTCCTGATAGAGCTCCTCGTAGTCCTGTGCAGGAATTACACCACCCACAACTACCACGATGTCCTCGCGGCCCAACTTCTTGAGCTCAGCGATAATCTGGGGTACGAGGGTGAGGTGACCTGCTGCGAGCGACGATACACCAACAACATGTACATCGTTCTCAACAGCCTGCTTGGCAGCCTCCTCGGGAGTCTGGAACAAGGGACCCATATCCACATCGAAACCGAGGTCTGCGTAGCCGGTAGCTACAACCTTAGCACCACGGTCGTGGCCATCCTGACCAAGTTTGGCAATCATGATACGGGGCTGACGACCCTCGCGTTTTGCGAAAGCATCCACCATATCTTTTGCCTTTGCGAAATCTGTATCATTCTTCATAGCGCTCGAATATACACCGGAGATGGAACGAATAACTGCTTTGTAGCGACCAACGATAACCTCGCATGCGTCGGAAATCTCGCCCAAGGTTGCACGCACCTTAGCGGCCTCAACAGCCAGCTCAAGGAGGTTGCCGGTCTTGTTCTTCACAGCCTCGGTGATGGCAGCCAATGCCTTCTGAACGGCAGCCTCATCACGGTTGGCGCGGAGCTCCTGAAGGCGTTTAACCTGACTCTCACGAACAGCGGTGTTGTCCACTGCGAGGATGTCGATGGGGGCCTCTTTCTCCAAACGGAAACGGTTGAGACCTACGATAACCTCCTCACCCGAGTCGATCCATGCCTGCTTGCGAGCCGAAGCCTCCTCGATACGCATCTTAGGAATACCGGTCTCGATAGCTTTGGCCATACCGCCGAGCTTCTCAATCTCCTGAATGTGCTCCCATGCCTTGTGAGCAATCTCGTTGGTGAGGCTCTCAACATAGTACGAACCAGCCCAAGGATCTACCGAACGGCAAACATTGGTCTCCTCCTGAATGTAAATCTGGGTGTTACGAGCAATACGAGCCGAGAAGTCGGTGGGCAGTGCGATAGCCTCGTCGAGCGCGTTGGTGTGGAGCGACTGGGTGTGACCCAGAGCGGCACCCATAGCCTCGATAGCGGTACGAGCCACATTGTTGAAAGGATCCTGCTCGGTGAGCGACCAACCCGAGGTCTGCGAGTGGGTACGCAGTGCCAACGATTTGGGGTTCTTGGGGTTGAACTGTTTAACAATCTTTGCCCACAGCAGACGAGCAGCCCTCATCTTGGCAATCTCCATGAAGTGGTTCATGCCAATAGCCCAGAAGAACGACAGACGGGGTGCAAACTGGTCGATGCTCATGCCTGCATTAACACCGGCACGGAGGTACTCAAGACCATCGGCCAGAGTGTATGCCAACTCGATATCGGCGGTAGCACCTGCCTCCTGCATGTGGTAACCCGAGATAGAAATCGAGTTGAACTTAGGCATATTCTTCGAGGTGTACTCAAAGATGTCGGCGATGATACGCATCGAGAATTCGGGGGGATAGATATAGGTGTTACGCACCATGAACTCCTTCAGAATGTCGTTCTGGATGGTACCTGCCAACTGGTCGAGGGTGCAACCCTGCTCCAAACCGGCAACAATGTAGAATGCCAACACGGGAAGTACGGCACCGTTCATGGTCATCGACACCGACATCTGGTTCAGAGGAATACCGTCGAAGAGAACCTTCATATCCTCCACCGAGCAGATGCTCACACCGGCCTTACCTACATCGCCCACAACCCTAGGGTGGTCGGCGTCGTAGCCACGGTGGGTAGCGAGGTCAAACGCTACCGACAGACCCTTCTGACCCGAAGCAAGGTTACGACGATAGAAAGCGTTGCTCTCCTCGGCGGTCGAGAAACCTGCATACTGGCGGATGGTCCAAGGACGCATAACATACATGGTGCTATAGGGGCCACGGAGGAAGGGAGCCACACCTGCTGCATAGTTCAGGTGCTCCATACCCTCGAGGTCCTCAGCGCTGTAAAGACCCTTCACGGGAATCTGCTCAGCAGTCATCCACTCCTTCTCGGGAGCAGCGCACTGATTCTGGCAGCAACCCTCGGTTGCGCCAGCAAATTTGATATCTGTAAATTGAGCTCTCATAATTCTTCACAAATGATTAAATTCCCAACTCTTTAAGGTAACCTTTGAGGGTCTCCAAAACATTGTCCCTCACGCTGATGAAGTGGGTAATACCCTGAGCCTTCAGCTCCTCGGCGCAAGCGGGTGCACCGGCAACAACAACGATAGCCTCGTCGCCGATGAGTTTTGCCACCTCGGGTGCAAGTGCTGCATAGTCGTCGTCCGACGAGCAAACAACAACAATGTCAGCCTTAGCCTCTTTGGCCGCCTTCACGCCCTCCTCAACCGAAGCAAAGAAGGTGTTGTCCTGAACTTTGATACCTGCACATGCGAAGAAGTTGCAGCTGAACTGTGCCCTTGCGCGAGCCATTGCCAAGCTGCCACAGGTGAGCATGAATGCCTTGGGAGCCTTGCCGCTGGCGTCTACGCTCTGGCGCATAGCCTCAAACTGCTCGCCACCACGGTAGGGCACGAGTGCGTTCTCGCCAAGCTCGCAGCAGGTGCAACCACACTCTGCCTTGGGAGCCTCCAGAACCTCACCGAAGTTGGGGAACTGGTTGGTACCGAGCAGGGTGATACGACGGGTAGCAACCTCTTTGTTTTTCTTCTCGGCCGAAGCCTTAACCCTTGCGCTGATGATGCCTTTGTTGAAAGCAGCGATGTAGCCACCCTCGGCCTCAACCTCTTTGAAGAGCTTCCAAGCCTCCTCGGCGATGGATGCGGTGAGGTTCTCGATGTAGTACGAGCCACCGGCGGGGTCAACAACATTGTCGAAGTGCGACTCGCTCTTGAGCAGCAGCTGTACATTGCGTGCGATACGCTCTGCGAATTCGTCGTTCTTAGTGGTTGCGGCGTTGAAGGGGAGAACCTCCAGCGAGTGAACACCTGCGATGGCGGCACTCATAGCCTCGGTGGTACCACGGAGCATGTTTACATAGGAGTCGTAAACGGTCTGGTTCCAGCTCGAAGTAACGGCGTGGAGGTAGATCTTCTCTGCGCATTTGCACTCGGGCTGGTAGGCGCTCATGATGTTGGCCCACAGCAGGCGTGCTGCGCGGATTTTTGCAATCTCCATGAAGTAGTTGGAGGTAATCGAGGTGGTGAAGCGGATGCTGCGAGCAGCCTCGGTGGCGCTTACGCCCCTCTCGATGAGCTCTACCAACATCTCGTGACCGGCAGCCATCATGTAGCCAAGCTCCTCAACGATGGTCGAACCGCTGTTGCCGAGAATCGAACCATCGACACCTGCGAAACGAACATGTTTGAACTCGCCATATTTCTTGATGTAGCCGGCAATCTTATCGAAGCACTCGTTGCCACGCTCCATGCCACAGCAGAATTTACCGTAGCGGGTGAGGCCCCACATGATGGGGTCGAAATCGAAGGCGATGCGCACAGCCTCTTTGTCGAAGCCGGCAGCCCACTCCATAACAGGCTCCACGATAGTGGTGTTGGAGGTGCAGATGTAGAACACAACCTCATTCTTGGTGGGGTCGATACCTGCAGTCAGAGCCTCTACGAAAGCCTTGTCAACCTCTTTGCAAATCTCGAAAGCCACGCTCTCGGCGCCGCAATCGAATGCTTTGAGGGCTTTCTTGTTTGCCTCCTCGGGGCACTCTACGCTGATAGTCTGGAATACTTTCCACTTGTTGCAGTTCTTCACGCCGCGAACATAGGGGAACTCGCCGGCCGATGCACCGAGGAAATTAACAGCAGCCAAATCCTCTGCACGGTAGTAGGGGCGGACATTGAAGCCCTCGGCAGTGCGCCAAACCAGCTTCTTCTGGTAGTCGGCACCCTTGAGGTCGGTGTTGATGACAGCCTCCCACGCCTCAGTCGAGACTGCGGGGAACTCATCGAACAACCTTTCGTACTTGTTGTTTGCCATAACTTTTGATTGATGTGAGTTTATAGTTAGTTGATTGAATTGTAGTTTCTTACCCTTTCCGACAAGCGCCTCCTCGACCACTCGTCACACCCCCGATGTTCGTGCGCCCACGCACACAACACGCGCGAGAGTTCGCAAATATACTAATTTATCGCATAAGTTGTTACCCTTTTCGCAGAATGTTTCATACTTTTGTGAAAACTTTCACTCCCGACGCCCATGGCACGCATCTTCAACAATCAGGAAATACGCGGCATAGCCCTACTGATGCCGCTTGTGCTCCTCTGCGTGTGGCTCATCGCCGACTCCTTTTTTGCCGACCGAGCCACCCCTGCCGAGAAGAGCACCACAACACCCATCGAGGAGGTCGCAAAGCCCGCCATCACCCCCTTCGACCCCAACACCGTCACCTACGAAGAGCTGCGCACGATGGGCATCGACAAACCCGTGGCCCGCAACATTGTGAAGTATCGCGAGGGTGGCCGCACCTACTCCCTGCCCGAGGATGTGGCGGTGGTCTACGGTGTGAGCGACTCGCTCTATGCCCTTCTGAAGCCCCACATCGTCATCGCCGAGGAGTATCGGCTGAAGCCCAAGAGCTATGCCTCCAACCCCGCAAGCAAACGCCCCTCCCGCACATTCCGCAAGGTAACTTTCGACCCCAACACACTCTCTGCCGAGGGGTTCTATGAGCTCGGCTGCTTCACGGCTCGTCAGGCCGAGGCTCTGGTGGAGTATCGCGAGCGCATGGGCGGGTTCCGTTCCACCTTGGAGTTTGCCGACTGCTACCTCATCGACAGCGCCTTGTGGGCAGAGATGAGGCCCTACATAACCCTCAGCCCCGTGAAACCCTCCGCCCCCACGGGTGGCCACTCGCGCACCTTCCGCAACATCCCCTTCGACCCCAACGCGCTCTCTGCCGAGGGGTTCTATGAGTTGGGGTGTTTCACCGCCCGTCAGGCCGAGGCTTTGGTGGAGTATCGCACCCGCCGTGGCGGTTTTCGCAGCGAGCTCGAGTGGAGGGATTGCTACCTTGTCGACAGCCTGCTGTGGGAGCAGACCAAGCCCTTCCTGCGCCTCACTCCCCCACCCCGCACCCTCACGGAGCTCAATAGTGCCGACTCTCTCACCCTCGTATCCCTCCCCGGCATAGGGCCTCGGACCGCCGGCGACATTATCCGCTACCGACAGCGGCTCGGAGGCTACCACTCGGTGAGCCAACTTCTCGACCTCAAAGTAGTTACAGCGGAGAATTATGCCCTCTTTTGCGAAGAATTTTGGTGCGATAGTTGCAAAATTCGGAAAATTGATATTAACTTTGCACCCCCAAAGGAGTTGGCGGAACATCCGTACATAACAACCCCGAGGTTAAGAAGAATACTCAGAACACGACAAACGAAAGGAGGCTGGAAAGGGCTGGAAGATTTTTTAAGTGACGACATATTCACTCCGGAGGAGAGCGCCAAGCTCGCCCCTTACTTCCAGTTTACCTCTGTCGTAATAGAGTAACACACAGCTATTTAACCCACACCCAGAGCCGCCACGGGAGGCCACGACAAACCGAGTTTGTGCAAGGCCGCAGAGAGCGCAAAACCAAAAACAAGATTACAAAATAACAACAAAAAAAGAATACAACTATGATTATCATGCCTGTAAAAGAGGGCGAGAACATCGAGCGCGCCCTGAAGAAATTCAAACGCAAATATGAGCGCACCGGCGTTCTCAAAGAGCTCCGTGCCCGTCAGTACTTCATCAAGCCCAGCTGGGCAAAGCGCGAGAAGATGCAGCACGCTGTATATGTAGAGCAGCTGCACCGCATGGACGAGGAGTAGTGATTCGCCCGACACAAAAAAGCCGACCACCCCAAACGAGGTGGTCGGCTTTTTTAGTTATTAGCAATTAGTCATCGTGCGACCGTCACCCTTTGGGCGGGCGACAGCCCTCGGCCTACACTACAGGTCGTTGGACATAAGGTAGGCCTTGATGAAGTCGTCAATCTCACCATCCATCACAGCCTCCACTGCGGAGGTCTGGTGGCCCGTGCGATGGTCCTTCACACGGCGGTCGTCGAAGACATAGGAGCGTATCTGCGAACCCCACTCGATGCGCTTCTTACCCTTCTCCAGCTCATTCTGGAGTGCCATACGCTTATCGAGCTCGCGCTGGTAGAGCTTCGAGCGGAGGATGCGCAGTGCATTCTCGCGGTTCATGAGCTGCGAGCGGGTCTCGGTATTCTCGATGAGGAACTCCACAGGCTCTCCCGTGTCGGGGTCTTTGCCGTGGTAGCGGAGCCTAACGCCCGTCTCCACCTTATTGACATTCTGACCACCGGCTCCACTACTGCGGTAGGTGTCCCACTCATAGTCGGCGGGGTTAATATTAATCTCGATGGTGTCGTCCACGGCGGGCGACACGAAGACCGAGGCGAAGGTGGTCTGTCGTTTATTGTTGGCATTGAAGGGGGAGAGTCGCACCATGCGGTGCACACCGCTCTCGCTCTTGAGGTAGCCATAGGCATAGTCGCCTTCAAAGAGCAGGGTGGCCGATTTGACACCCACCTCCTCGCCGGCCTGAAAATCTTGCACCCTCACTTTAAAGCCGTTACGCTCGCCCCAGCGGGTATACATCCTCATCAACATCGAGGCCCAATCGAGGCTCTCGGTACCTCCTGCGCCCGAGTTGATATCGACCACAGCTCCGAGTTTATCCTCCTCACCACGGAGCATATTGCGCATCTCGAGCTCCTCAGTGGCGGCAAGTGTACGACCATAGAGGGCCTCGAGCTCTCCCTCGGTGGCCCCTCCTTCGCGCACAAACTCGGCCATCACCTCGAGGTCATCCACGAGTGCTGACAAGGCGTCGTAGGCATCAATCCAACTCTTTATGGAGGCCACCTTTTTGAGCTGCTTCTCGGCCGCTTCGGGGGAGTCCCAGAAGTCGGGGGCAGTGGTTTTCATCTGCTCCTCCTCGTGTGCTATACGACGGTCGTCGATGGCGAGGTAGCGGAAGAGTGCGTTGCGCCTCTCGACAAGGTTTTTTATCTGTTCGGTTGTTATCATCGTTTTTGCCTCTCTATCCTGCAACACTACACTCAATGCCGAGAGCCTTCACCCTCTCGGCGATGGCGCGAAGCTCCTCCACACTCACCTTCTCCAGATTGGGTGCGGGGGTGTCGCGGTCGATGGTGTAGACCATTACGCTGCGTGGGGCAATCTCCTCCACCAGCTTCAGCCGCAGGAACATGGTCTGCACAATGCAGTTGCCCTCGAATAGTTTCATATTGTCCACCACGCCCCTCACGGAGTAATTACCAAGGCGCTTGTCGATAAGCTGCACGGTGGCATCGAAGGCGGAATCGAGCTTCAGAATGGGGTTATCAACCCTGCGGAGTGCTCGGCGCACACTCTCGCGGTGGAGCATGGTGGCATTGGTGAGCACCGACACCTTAGCT
>JAGBZI010000078.1 GCA_017628305.1 Tidjanibacter sp. | reverse complement strand
CCATCGACTCCTCGGTGGTGGCAATCTCCGCCTTGGCGTCGGCCTCGGAGCGGTAAATCCTACCGTAAACCTGAGCAGCACGGGTGAGCTTCTTATTCACCACCAGCCATTTGGGACTCTCGGGAATAAAGAAAATGATGATGAAGAAGAGCAGGGCAGGCAGGGTCTCGCTACCCAGCATACCCCTCCAAGCCTCCGAGTTGAACATCCTCTGCCAGAGCGACAAGTCGCCTGTGAGCTCGGGGTTGATACCTGCGTCGATAACCCAGTTGGCCAAGTAGGCAAGCAGGAAACCCATGGTCACCGCCAACTGATAGAGCGACACGAGGGTACCCCTCACCTTCGCGGGCGACACCTCCGAAATGTAGATGGGCGACACGATGGAGACGATGCCGATACCCACACCACCAATGATGCGGTAGGCCACCAGCTGGTCGAAATTGCCACACACGGCACAGCCGATAGCCGAAATGCTGAACAGCGCAGCCGCAATGAGCATTGTGAGCTTGCGACCCAACTTATCGCTCATGGCTCCCGCCACGGCCACACCGCAGATGGAGCCAATCAGAGCACAGCCCACATACCAACCCTCGCGCATATCCGAGAGTGCAAACTGACCCTTCACCATCTCGGTGGTACCCGAAATGACAGCCGTGTCGTAGCCGAAGAGGATGCCACCCAATGCTGCCACAATGGTCATGAAGATGACATACCCCATATTCATGTTATTAGTCGTTGATTTTGTCATAATATTCACTCCGTCTTTTTTGAGTTTTCACTTTTTGGTCCTTATAACGCCTTCACAACCTCCCCCTACTTCATGTTGAAGTACTCTTTGTAGCGGTTGTAGAGGTGGCCCGCCTGAAGGTAGGAGGATTGGGGCGAGAGGAAGTGCGAGAACTCAAAGGTGATGGCCTTGTCGTAACCGGCACGCTTTGCCGCCTCGAGTTTCATGCGCAACTTATCGAACTTGATGGGGAGGAACTTGATGGGCATATCCCTATCGAAGGTCTCGGCATTGGTCCAACACTTCATGCCGTAACGGTCGGCCAGCTTCTTGTTCACCTCAAAGAATGCGTCGAGCTCGTTGTAGTCGATGTGGCCGTCCTGGAAGGCACAAGCGTCAACAACATCGTGGATGCCGTCGAAAATCTCGTTCCACTCCCTCTCGTGGCGAGCCACGGTCACCGCATTCTTGTTGGTGGCTTTGTTGGTACCCATAATGGCCTTCTTACCATCAATCCAAGGGGAGATAAAGGTGGGGAGGCCACCCGACACATCCTTACACTGCTTACCCATGGCGTGGAATGCGCCGATGGCACCCTTGGTCTTGCGGCTAATCTCGCCACTGATATACCATCCGCCGAAGCTCTCATAGTGGCCATACCTTGCCCACACCTCGTCGATAACATATTTGTTGTCCTCAATCTCCCAGCTCAAATCGCCGGTATCCCAATAGCGACCCGAGTCGTAGAGGCCGAAGTAGAACTTCATGCCATACTTCTGGGCCAGACGCAAGAACATATCAACCAAATCCACCGAGGGCATATAGCAACCCTTACCAAGCAGATATTTCGAAGGATAGGTGATAAATTTGCGATAACCCGAGCGAATCATAATCACAGTGTCGATACCGATAGCCTTCATGTTTGCAAAATCGGCATCCCACTCCTTCTCGCCCCAGTTCTGGTGGGGGATGTCGTGGGAAATCTCATCGAGGAAGGTACCCGTGATGGGGAGTCCTGCCGCGGGAGGCACGAGCAGTCCGCTCTCATGCTCCTGATACGAGGCTCCCAACACCTCTTCCATACGCTCTGCACCGCGTGCCAATTCGGAGGGCAGAATAGCCGCTGCACCCAATGCGGCAGTGGCCTTAAGGAAATCGCGCCTTGTAAACTCTTTCATAGTTGTTGTGTTTAGTAGTTATTATTTTCGTTGTTGTCTTTTGCAACTCTTCGCGCGCGTGGGGGCATCGAAAGTACACTCCATCGCACCTTACAAAACTATAATATATTCATTAATTAAACAAACAAAGAAAAGATAAAAAGGTTAATTTATTTTTATTTCCCGCCCCCACCAAATACAGCTCTGAATACCAGACACTTGCCACACGCACACCGCCCCACTATTCTTAAATCGTTTTATAAATAATCGGAGCTATTTGGCCGACAATAAAAAATTGATTAATTTTGTGGTGCGGGGCAGCAACCACCGTCACCACCCCGCACAACCACTTCTCACACACTACTACCATGCTTACACACAATCAAATAACCGCCTCCACACCACCCTCCGAGGCCGACATCATCAAAGATGTCATCCTGCGCCACTGCATCCGCCACGGCAACCAGATGATTCCACAAATGGCAGCCGCACTTGGCTACAGCGTGCCCACTGTGGCCAAATATGTGGGCGAAATGATTAGCGAGGGCTACTTCATCGAGTGCGGCAAGATGGACTCCCACAGGGGGCGCAAACCTGTGATTTATGGTGTAAATCCCTCGGCCTGCTACTTTGTGGGGGTAGACATCGCGCGCTTTGCACTCACACTCGGACTGATGAACCTCACGGGCGAGATTGTCTACGAAAATACCATTACCGACTTCAATTTCGACAACACCCCAGCCACACTCGACCGCGTGTGCCACTGCATAGGCGAGTTTTTGTCGCAATCGGGAATAGATATCTCCAAGGTCAGCATGGTGAACATAAACATCTCGGGGCGAGTGAATTCGCACACCGGCGAGAGCTACAGTATCTTCAACTTCGAGGAGAACGACGAGCCGTTGGCCACCATCTTCAGCGAGAAGATTGGCCTCCCCGTACGCATCGAGAACGACACACGAGCCATGACCTACGGCGAGCTTGCTGCGGGTAACGCCCGCGGCTTCCGCAACACCCTCTTTGTGAACGCCAGCTGGGGCATCGGCCTCGGCATCATCATCAATGGCGAGCTCTACTATGGCCGCCACGGCTACTCGGGAGAGGTGGGCCACATGAATGTCTACAACAACGAGATAATGTGCCACTGCGGCAAAAAGGGGTGTCTCGAGACCGAGGTGTCGGGCAGCGCCATACACCGCAAACTGCTGGAACGCATACGACAAGGTCAGGCATCGGTGCTCTCACCACGGGTGGCACACGGACAGACCATCAGCACCTTCGACATCGTTTGTGCCGCTACCCGCAACGAAGACCCCCTATGCATAGAGCTCATCGAGCAGACAGGTGCCGAACTTGGTCGCCAGCTCGCCAACCTGATAAACATTTTCAACCCCGAGGCGGTGGTTGTGGGCGGCGTGTTGGCCTTGGCCGACGAGTATTTCCTTCCCCCGATTCGCTCGGCAATCCGCAAATACTCGCTCAAACTTATGTGTAAGGATATCGAGGTGTTCGTGTCGGCTAACCCACAGAGGGTGGGCATGATAGGAGCCTGCATGGTGGCGCGTCAATCCATCTTTGCACAAAAACCCTGAGGCCACTCACACGACACAACAAAATGGGCAACCACTCAGTAGCGGTTGCCCATTTTGTGTTATTGGTAGGTGTTAAGACTACATATTGTGGCGCACATCCCAACCCGTGATGGTCGAGACATAGGGAATCAGCGCCATAGCCATCTTCTGCTGACCCACTCGATTGGGGTGCTCCGAGGCGCCCAGCTCCTTGGGGTAGGCAAACGACTCGGGCAGGATGCAGGCAAAGTGGAGATTGGAATCGCCCTGCGCAATACGCCACACATAGTCGAATGTGGGGTCGAAAACATAGCTCGACACACAGAGGATGGGCACCTGCTCGCCGTGGGCACTCCTCACCTGCTCCACCAACTTCGCATACCCCTCCGAGAACTGCTCATAGGAGGGCCAAGGCTTGGTGGAGAAGTCGTTGGTACCAAGGAAGATAACCACCAAGTCGGGGATGTAGCTCCGGCGGCGGAAATTGTAGGCACGCTCTTTGTCGGCCTCGTCGAAGAGAAGGCCATAGCGATCGACCATCGTGTACTCCGAGGTGGTTTTTTCGTCGCCATAGTTGCGCACCATGCCCTGACCCGAGTGGGCTACAAGGTTGTAGTCGGCATCGAAGTATCGGGCGATGTAGCAGCCATAGGCCAGATTACAGTTTTGGGTTTCGGGGGTGTAGGGCTCCGAACCACTTGCCGAGTCGGTGCCATAACCGGCCGTGAGCGAGTCGCCAATGAACTCAATGTGGCGACCTTTGGCAAGATTCTGCCCTTCCACCAGAACGCCATCGGTAGTGAACGAGTGGATAGTTGTCAGACCATTGAAACCCTCTGTGCGGCGCTGCAAGCGGATGTGATATGTGCCCCCTTTGCCCTCGAAAAGCACCACCTTGTGAGGCTCTTTACCCTCGGTCTTCACAATGGCATACTGCTCGCCATCAACAATCACATTGAAGTAGTTGAGCCCACTATCCGAGGCGGTCATCTCCAGCTTCGAGCCACAGAACAACATCTCGACATAGGTGCCGCTCCAGTCGAACCTCACCTCGCCCTCGGGTGCCACATCCACGCGTCCCACCCAGCGAACATTCTCATTATCCGCACGATAAGTCATCTCATCTCTCTCTGCTCCAAACGCTTGAGCAACTGCCCCAACGAG
The DNA here is from genome assembly GCA_017628305.1 of Tidjanibacter sp. Taxonomy (GTDB): domain Bacteria; phylum Bacteroidota; class Bacteroidia; order Bacteroidales; family Rikenellaceae; genus Tidjanibacter. The sequence goes on along the minus strand of JAGBZI010000078.1, from coordinate 5,339 downwards.
GAGCACGAGAGCAACAAACAAATTTCTTGTCATCTTATTTTTGATTTTTTAGTTAGTCCACAAAAAGGTTGACATCCGAACGGCGCGCACCATCTGGCCCGACAATCCGTCGCCTCGATTGCAGCGCAAAGGTAACAATTCTTTTGCTAACGCCCAAAAATACCCACTCCACCGGCTGTGCCCCACCGCCACCCCGAGCCGGCGACCATCAGAACCCCCGACAACGAACAGTGGCGACATAGGAGAAAAGTTTGGCAAATATTAGCTTTCCAACCGAAAATTGCGTAACTTTGTTTGGGCCATCGCGCAACTATGGCAAACAAAATGGATAACAAAAGTTATTAACCGACAAATAGAACCACAAAAAACATGAAGACAGACATCGAAATCGCTCGCGAAACACAGCTGAAAAACATCTGCGAAATCGCCGAGCAGGCAGGCTTCCCCAAAGACGAAGTATTCAACTACGGCAAGTATATCGCCAAAGTACCATACAAATTGATTGACGAGAAGAGGGTTGCGCGCAACCACCTCATCCTCGTCACCGCCATCACCGCAACAAAGGCGGGCGTGGGCAAAACCACCGTGAGCATCGGACTTGGCATGGGCCTTAACCACATCGGCAAGAAGGCTATCATCGCCCTGCGCGAGCCCTCGCTCGGCCCCTGCTTCGGCATGAAGGGCGGCGCTACGGGTGGCGGCTATGCACAGGTGTTGCCCTCGGAGGATATCAACCTCCACTTCACCGGCGACTTCCACGCCGTCACCTCTGCCAACAACCTCATCGCCGCACTGCTGGACAACTACCTCTACCACAACCGCTCCAAACAGGTGGGGCTCAAGCGCGTCATGTGGCGCCGTGTGCTCGACATGAACGACCGCTCGCTGCGCAACATCGTGTCGGGCTTGGGCGGCTCCACAAACGGCATCCCCACAGAGACCGGCTTCGACATCACCCCCGCATCGGAGATTATGGCCATCCTCTGCCTCGCACGCAGCGTGGAGGACCTCTATGTACGCATCGGCCGCATCGTTCTCGGCGTGCGCTATGACGACACCCCCCTCACTGTCAATGACCTCGGGGTAACAGGCGCCGTCGTTGCCCTGCTGAAGGATGCCATCAATCCCAACCTCGTACAGACCACCGAACACAACCCCGTGATTATCCACGGCGGCCCCTTTGCAAATATCGCCCACGGCTGCAACTCCGTGATTGCCACCAAGATGGCAATGACTCACGCCGAATATACCGTCACCGAGGCAGGCTTCGGTGCCGACCTTGGTGCCGAGAAGTTCCTCGACATCAAGTGCCGCCAAGCCGAGCTCAAGCCCGACCTCACCGTTCTCGTGGCCTCCACCCTCGCACTGAAGATGCACGGCGGCGTGCCCGAAACCGAGATAAAACTCCCCAATGCCGAAGGCTTGCAGCACGGCTTCGCCAACCTCGACCGCCATGTGGCCAACCTCCGAAAGTTTGGCCAGACCGTTCTGGTCTGCTTCAACCGCTTCGCAAGCGACACCGACGACGAGATTGAGATGGTCATCCGCCACTGCGAGGAGCTGGGTGTGCGCTGCGTGATAAACAATGCCTACGCCGAAGGTGGCGCAGGTGCTGCCGACTTGGCTCGCGCCGCTGTGGAGCTCATCGAGACAGAGCCCTCCGGCCCCATCCAGTATGCCTACGAGCTGGAGGACAGCATCAAGGATAAGATTACCAAGGTGGCCAAGAATATCTATGGTGCCGGCTCGGTGGTGTTTGGCCCGAAGGCCAAGAAACAGATTGAGCTGCTGGAGAAGTGGGAGATGGGCAACCTCCCCGTGTGCATCGCCAAAACACAGTTTTCGTTCAGTGCCGACGCAAAGCGCTACGGCTCTGTCGAGGGCTTCGAGATAAACATCAAGGATATCGAGCTCAATGCCGGTAGCGGTTTCATTGTGGCTCTTGCCGGCGACATCATGCGTATGCCGGGCCTCAGCAAGACCCCTCAGGCGGGCAACATCCACCTCGCCGAGGATGGCACCGTCGAGGGCATCGTATAAATATTAAAGGTGCAACACAACCAACAAAGGGGTGGGACTCTCTCGGAGCCCCACCCCTTATATTCATACAGGAGTATTACAACTCGTCGACCAGCTTAAATTTCATCCAAGAGGAGATAGGGAGCCTACGGTGGAGCAGGAAGAAGCGCGTGGAGCCATCGTCGCAGAGCGACAACTCAAAGTTGTTCATCTTACAAATGCCCTCCCCCGCATTCTCAAACAGCTTGGCGACAGGCACCATACGGCTTACCGAGATTGGACATTTATAATCACCCCACCTAAAGAACACCTCGGGACTCCCTCCCTTATTATACTCAAGGAGTATATTCATCGTCGCCATAAAGGTGAATACATCCATAGTAATGAGGAATTTGAGTCCTCCGACCTTGGTATCTTCTCTCGCGAAATACCTTTTATCCCTCGAGTAGCACCTCTCAAAAATCTCGTAAAGATTGCGATAGGTGGAGTCCTTCTCGCCCTTGACCATCTTCAGATAGTTGAGTTTACCTCCCACAACTGCCTCCAACGAGGGTTTACCCCATTTATGGCGATGCACAGGATTTTTATCGCGGGCACGCATCAGGCATACAGTGGCATTCATAAAGCCGTGCTTGTCCCAAATATGTAGCAATGTACGCAACTCACGGGTGTAGTTGCGGGCAACATTCACCTTGTCCGACAGCACAAGACCCGTCACCTCCTGATGTTGCCCCACCTTTTGCAAACGCGTCTTCTTCTCGTTAATAGTGAAACGATTAGCTGCAATTATGCGACGGAGCTCAGCCACAAACTCGCCCTCGGCCGAATAGATATAGGTCATACTGCTAAAGGTGATATCATCAGCATAGCGGCTATACTTGGCCCCAAATCGCTTGGCGAGTCCCGCCAGCTGACGGTCGAGCGACTCGCAAATAATGTTGGAAATTGTCGGAGAGGTCGGAGCCCCCTGAGGCAACACATAGCGAGGCTTGTCGCCTTCGCACTCGGCCTCTACCCTCATTGTGCAGAGACCGGCAACCACATCAGCCAACTCAACCGAAAAGTTGAAGGGAGGGAGGGTCAGACGCCTCCACACTCTCGACTTATCGATGCTGGGAAAGAAATCTTCGAGGTCTATGTTAAAGACATAGTTCTGCCCAAGGTGCACCCTCGCATTATCAACCACCGAGCGACCCTCCACAAAGCCCATGGCATATCTCGTGGGCTCATACGCCGCCTGAAGAATGGTGTTGAGCGAGGTGAGAATCGACTTAAGACCCGCCACAGGTGCAGAAATCGCCCTCACACCACCACTCTTCTTGGGAATGGCGAAGGATTTATAGCGCACAACATCCGTGCGACGAGGGTCACTGTAGTAGGTGATTTGGCGCAGATGGAAGGGATGGGCATTATCGCCCAGCGCATCACGCTTCACACGGTTGAGCAGAGATCTAAGGTCCCGTATATCCCTCATACAAAGGGCTGCTCTCCTTATCTCGATTCTCTCCATTGTGCAGTAGTTTTTTGTGGTTAGTTGTTTTGTGAGATGGTTGGCCGTGGCCGTCACCCCTATCGCCATGTCAAAAATGTTCGTCGAGTGGCCGTTGAAGACTCTTTTCTTTGTCTATGAATAGGTTAAACGCAGTTTAATCTATTCTCACCCCAAGCTTGACATTGCATAGCAATGGCGAAGATTGGGAAGGGAAATTCAACCTTGCGTTGAATTTCGTTCGTCGCTTTGGCACAAAGCGTCGAACCCGGGCGCTTCCGTTATCATAGCCTCGGCTATGATAACCCTTCGGGATTTCTAATCCCGAAGCCCAGCGCACTTGACAATTACCCAAGTAATTGTCCAATAACAAGTAACCCTTGTTTTACTCCTCCGGCACCGCTATTGCAGCACCCTGCGAGCCGACTGTACAACACGACAGTCTTGGTCAAAATCTTGCTTCAACAAGCCACTCAAAGAACACTATATATTTTCTACCTCGAAGGCCACCTTCCCACCGAGCCAATGGCATAGTGGAAGAGCCACTCCCCCTCAACAATATCGATGTCGGTGATTATTTCGCCATTGAGATAGAGGTCGGCATCCGTCATCAATGGGTCGTAGTCAGCCTGACTAAACTCCAACCTGCACCACGACTCCAAGTCGGCAATATCAATCCTCTTGAGATTGTTGCAATCCATGAAAGCATCCGAACCAATGGCCGTTATCCCACCGTGGAGAGTGAGCCTCTCGAGAGCGGCAAAACCACAGAAGGCAAAACAATTAATCGTTGTAACCTCCTCGGGGATAGTGATATGCGTTACACGCACACCACCCAGATACAAATCTGCCCCCAAGTGGAGAGGATTGGAATCATACCTGAATAACTCCATAGAGCACCACGAAACCAAGTCGTCTATATCGACCCTGCGCAGCCCCGTACAATCTTCAAAAGCGAACTCCTCTATGATGCGCACCGAGGAGGGGATGAAGATGCTCTCCAGGCTCCTGCAATCCCAAAACAGAGCCTCTCTGATAGTGGTAAACCCTTTAGGTAGGGTGACACTCTTCAGGTTTCGACATCGCCCAAATGCGCAACTGTAAATCTCCTCTACACTGTCGGGAACAACGATTTCACAGAGTGACTTGCACCCGTTAAATACGCCGGACCCTATGGTTTTAAGTCCTTGAGGAAGAGTAATATGTGTGAGGTTGTGACATTCTCTAAATGCATCTGCTTTGATGGTCTCCACGCTCTCCGAGAGGTGGATGCCCTCCAAATTATCGCACTCACTGAATGCGAATGCCCCCACCTCACATACGGGGCCATCGAGAGTGATGACGCCCTTGCCATCCATATAACTATTAGAGAGAATTGTGAGCCCATTGAAAGCTCCATTTTGGGGAACCACAATTTCGCCGTCGTTGGTTGTGTACCAAATCTCGTTGTTGGGCTGTTTTGTTTGAGGGCTCCTCATAGTTTGGATATTCTTTTATGCTTTGGTTGATGCACTATCATTTTGTTTTCAGTGCAAAGATAAATGCCGTTCGCGAACTCTATGTTCGCAACCATATCTCCGCAAAGTTAATCAAATTTCTTCGAAGTTGCAACACCACTTTCAACGGGTGGGAACATTAGAAATATCCAACAATGGATGTGGAGGATAGTACTCCTGTGACATAAGAAATTACCACTTAAAGATATACGGTGGTCATGTGCTTGCTCACACAGCCACATTATTGCACAAAAATGTGAGTTTGACGGAAATGGCAGAAAAATTACACCACGCATTTCGTGCTGTCAGGCGGAATGAGAAAATGGGATAGGATG
>JAGBZI010000077.1 GCA_017628305.1 Tidjanibacter sp. | reverse complement strand
TGCTAGCTTCGACGCTCCCGAGAACGCTGAGTTCAAAGTTCGCGCTGACGGTGCTTGGACCGACAGCTACGGTGTTGAGGACAACTCGAACCTCCCCGTTGATGGCACCGAGTTCGACGCTATCTACAACAAGGGCAACCTTAAGGTGACTGCAGCTGGTAACTACACCCTCTCGTTCACCGTTAATGGTCAGGTTGGTACCTTCAAACTCGTGAAGAACAACTAATCTGGTTCGATAGAGTAGTTCCGACAAGGAGCTATCTACTCCGGTGGGGTGACCTCTTTGAGGTCGCCCCACTTTTTTTACCCCCCCCTCCTTGGGCGCGGGCCGAGGGGCGATGTTGGTCGTTGGAGGGGGAGGTTGCGGGGAGGGCAATGAGCCGAGAGTCAGACACATGCCAACAGTAGCACCAATAGTGGCCGGGAAATTCGTTGTTGGTGGGTGTACGGAGGTTGCTGAATTTTTAGTACCTTTGTGAGCAAAAGACAAATATCCTTTAGCCCTATGAGCACGATTTTTTCACAAGCCTCCTACCGCGCAACAGACCCGATGAGAAATCTCATCAATGACAACGGAGCAATCCTCTTCGTAATGAGCCGCTTTGGAATACCTCTCGGCTTTGGAGATAAGACCGTGGGCGAGATTTGCCGCGAGATGGGGGTCGATACGGCCACCTTTCTGGCCGTGGCCAACTTCACGAGTGGGCGCAAGTTCGACGACGGTGACATATCGCTCGCCCAGCTCATGGAGTATCTCAAGAGGGCCCACAGCTGGTTTCTGGAGTTTAACCTTCCCGCCATTCGCCGAAAACTTATCGAGGCAATCGACTGCTCCGGCAAGGACGAGGTGGCGCTGCTAATCCTCAGTTTCTACGACGACTATGTGGCCGAGGTGAGGCGCCACATGCACCACGAAAACTCCACCGTTTTTGCCTATGTGGACTCGCTGATGAAGGGCTACCTCAATAGGGACTACACCATCGAGAGCTTCGCTGCACGCCACACCACTCGCGACTCGCGACTCGCCGACAAACTCGCTGAGCTCAAGGGCGTTATTGTGCGCTACTACCCACAGGAGGGCAATGGCGATTTGCTCCACTCGGTGCTGTTCGACATCATTAATTGCGAGAGCGACATTGCCAACCACTGCTTGGTGGAGGACACCATTTTTGTCCCTGCCGTCAAGCGTGCGGAGGAGGCCCTGAGGGTGAAGGGTGCAGGCTATGGCGAGGAGAGTGTTCCTGCCGAAGAGGTGGGTGCCGAGCAACTCTCGCAGCGCGAAAGGGAGATAATCAGGTGCGTTGCCAAGGGCATGACCAGCAAGGAGATAGCCGACACGCTGTGCCTCTCGGTGCACACGGTCACGACCCACCGCCGCAACATTGCCACGAAGTTGCAGATTCACAGCCCCGCCGGCCTTACCATCTATGCTATTGTGAATAAGTTGGTGAGCATCGACGAAATCAAGAGCGCCTCCCGCTGGTAGAGAACGCGCCTTGCGCGATGCGGCTCGAAGCCTACATCCCTCTCGGAACACACCGAGGGGGATTTTTTGTTTGTTTACCGCCAAGGTTCTCCCCAAACGGAGGGTTGCGATAGGGGGGGCGATTTTGCGATAGCCAC
>JAGBZI010000010.1 GCA_017628305.1 Tidjanibacter sp. | reverse complement strand
GTTGCCTCCCTTACGATGAAGGAGGTGGCGGGCCAGATAGCCTTTGTGTCGACCGACGATGTGAGGGTGCAAAATCTCCATGTATGGGATGTTGTGTCGCTCGGCAGGGCTCCCTATACCAATTGGGTGGGGCGTCTGACAGCCGAAGATAGAGCCAAGGTGGAGGAGTCGCTCCGCTTGGTGGGCATGGAACAGTTTGCCGAGGCCTCAATGGATAGCCTCAGCGACGGCGAGCGACAAAGGGTGATGATTGCAAGGGCCCTCGCACAGGACACGCCCATCATCCTTTTGGACGAGCCGACCGCCTTCCTCGACCTGCCTAATAAGTATGAGATATGTCTGTTGCTCAGGCGGTTGGCGCACAAGGAGGGTAAGTGTATACTCTTCTCCACCCACGACCTTTCGATAGCCATCGAGCTGTGTGATACGATAGCGATGATTGAGGGTGGCGAGTTCCGCTACGGTACGGCCGAGATGCTCATTGAGGAGGGTGCCATGCAGCGACTTTTTGAGAGTACGCAGATAGAATTCGACCGCGAAAGAGGCAATGTACGATTAAAAAAATAAATTTTTTACAAAATAGTTTGCAAATAATCAATTTTTGATTACCTTTGCACCGCTAAAAAGCTACCTAGCGAAGCAGTCGGGGCCCATTCGTCTATCGGTTAGGACGCAAGATTTTCATTCTTGAAAGAGCAGTTCGACTCTGCTATGGGCTGCAAGAAAAGATAAAAAATTTAAAAAATAGATAATTATGGCAAATCACAAGTCATCCAAAAAGCGTATTCGCCAGACAGAGACCCGTCGTGTTGCGAATAAGTATTACCACAGAACAACCCGTAACGCTGTGAAAGCGCTTCGTGGCACCACCGACAAGGCAGCAGCCGAGATTCTTCTCCCCAAAGTAGCTGCTATGTTGGACAAACTCGCCAAGAAGAATGTAATCCACAAGAACAAAGCAGCCAACCTCAAGAGCGGTCTGCAGGTTCATGTGAACGGTTTGTAGTGAGAAACTAAAGGTCTGCACTACAAGGTAGGCGGACCTCGGATGGTGACTGTAGCTCAGTTGGCAGAGCGTTGGATTGTGGTTCCAAATGTCGTGGGTTCGAGCCCCATCAGTCACCCCAGAGAGGAGTTCAGTGATGAACTCCTCTTTTTTTGTGCCAACCGTTCCCCGATGTATGGCGGCGGGGCGGGGTAGATGAAGGGAGTATAGCGGCAAGGCAGAAGTAAAGCAGTAAAGCGAGAGGGCTGCATACCTCCACGGTGGGAAGTATGCAGCCCTCTTTGATTTGCCGCAGTGTCTGCTACTACAACTCGGTCTTCCAGAGTCCGTGGAGGTTGCAGTACTCATAGACTGCCACAGGTTTGCGACCACAGGTGCACACCTTTGCCACGGGTTTATCCTTCAGGTCAATACGCACACCGCCATCCTCAAACTCAACATAAACAAAGGCGATGTGGTGCTCGGGAAGCATGGGATGCTCAACGCTGCCCACCTTAATCAGCAGGGTGCACTCGTCGGGACGCTCCACCACGGGGAGGTGTTTTTCTTGACTTGCCTCCACGGTGCCGGGGATGAGCTCGGTCATCTTCTCGCCGCAGCAGAAAGGGGTTACGCCGCCATCAACGGCCTTAATAATTACATTACCACAGTGATTGCATTTGAAAAATTTGGTTGCCATAGTTATAAGTGTTTTGTTGTTTGACTTCGTGTTTGTTGTTTTGTATTGCAAAGATAATACCATTATCCAGATTTGTCAAATTGATAATTTTTATGGTATTATAAGCGTAATTTATCTGCCTGCGGTGCGTTGCACCAAGTGAGTGACATAGACCGTCAGGAGTGGGAAGAGCACCATGCCGAGTCCGGGGAGGAGCACGGTGAGGATTTTGCCGATGGGGGTGGTGGCAAACAGTGGGGCTCCCACGGTGGTGACATTGAGCCCTGCCCACCAGAGTGCCGTGCCAAAGTTCTTCACAGCTCCATTCACTACCTCCTCGTAGGAGTAGAAGAGGAGTGCCGAGAGGTAGGTGAGGAGTATGATGAGGGCTATGTAGCTCCACATTATGGTGCTCACCCTGCTGCGAGCAACCAACCCCACAAGTTTGTAGACACCCACACAGCCTCTCACCATGGGGAGGCATTTGAGGAATATGTAGAGCCCCTTGGGTAGCTCGACCCCTCCCCAAGTGAGCATGTTGAGATAGGGGATGCTCACCAGAAGTAGTATGATGTTGCGCCAGAAGTAGCGCGTGGGATTGCGTGCTGCCATGGCTTGCACGATGAAGTCCATCATGAAAATCATGCAGACGATGAGTTGCAGCTCGGCCACACCGGGGGAGAGCAGGTAGCTTCGCCGGGTGATAATGTCGAGCGAGAGTGATAGTAGCAACAGGAGGCTTGCGAGGATTGCTACCCCGTCGAGCCACCTTACGAGCGATGATGTTGTGGGATTTTTCATGGTAAAAACATTTTTTCTACCCCTAATGCAAAAAAAATACCTCGGAAAGTTTGCGAGGAAAAAATAATCACTTATCTTTGCATCGCTTTTCAGCAAGCGGCGAGATAGCTCAGCTGGTTAGAGCGCATGATTCATAATCATGAGGTCCCCAGTTCAATCCTGGGTCTCGCTACCACAAGGGAGTGATGCAAATCACTCCCTATTTTTTTTTACCGTCAAATTTTTGCTCACCGAAATTTGCCCTCTCCATTATTCCCCCTCCCCAGATAACCCAATCACTGAAACTATCCGCAAGTCGAGGTGACCCCAAAATAAAACGACCTCGAAGATGGCTCTTCGGGGTCGTTTTCTATGCTCTTCGGTTGCTCCTCTCTGCTACTGCTCCTGTCCGCGGAGTTGGTTGAAGCAGTGGCGGCAGATGGGCTCATAGGTATCCTTCTCGCCGAGCACCACAAGTTTGTCATTCTTTGTGAGGCGGTGGGAGTGGTGGGCAATGTTGCCGCAGCGCACGCAGATGGCGTGAACCTTATCCACAAGCTCCGCACGGGCCATCAGTTGGGGCATGGGGCCGAAGGGGTTGCCGAGGTAGTCCATATCCAGACCCGCAACAATAACCCTCACACCACGATTGGCAAGCTGCATGCAGACATCCACGATGCCCTCGTCAAAAAACTGCGCCTCGTCGATGCCCACAACATCCACATCGGTAGCCATCAGCAATATCTGCGACGACGACTCTACGGGGGTTGAAGGAATAGTGTTGGCGTTGTGCGACACCACCTCGTCTATCGAGTAGCGCACATCAATCTGGGGTTTGAAAATCTCCACTCGCTGGTTGGCAAAGAGTGCGCGGCGCATACGCCTAATGAGCTCCTCGGTCTTTCCCGAGAACATCGAGCCGCAGATTACCTCAATCCAGCCGGGTTTGCTTGCCTCTAAAAACATTGTTGTTATTCTTGTGGTTAGTTGTGTGTAAATCGGTTTTGGTGAGAAGCACCTTCTCGGCCACAAAAGTAAACCTTTGGGGGCTACTTTCCAAGCAGCCCCCACCATTATTTATTAACATTTTTTCCGACTTTGTTGCAGCGGCCAATCGCTACTTATCGGTGCCAAACTCGAAAACTATGTGGCGCTCATACCTTTCGCCCTTGCGGAGCACCTGCGAGGGGAAGTGGGGCTTGTTGGGTGCGTCGGGATAGCCCTGACACTCGATGGCCACTCCCGAGTAGTCGCCATACCTCTTGCCGCCCTTACCCATGGGGCAACCGCTCAACCAATTGCCCGTGTAGACCTGTACACTTGGCTGGTCGGTGAGCACCCTCATGGTGCGACCTGTGGTGGGGTCGGCGAGGAGTGCTGCCTCCTGCACTTTGCCCTCCGAGAAGCCATCTATCGGCCAGCAGTTGTCGTAGCCCTTGCCAAAGAGGAGTGCGTCGAACTGCTCCTCCATGTCGCGACCTATGGGCTTGGCTGTGCGGAAATCCATGGGGGTTCCCTCCACACTGCGCAACTCGCCTGTGGGGACAAGTGTTTGGTCGGTGGGTAGATAGTGGGAGGCGTTGAGGCGTAGCGTGTGGCCCTTGATGTCGCCATTGCCGGCACCCGCCAAATTGAAGTAGGCGTGGTTGGTGAGGTTGATGACGGTGGCGCCGTTGGTCTGCGCGAGGAGGGTGAGTTCCAAGCGGTTGTCGTCGTCCCAATCGTAGACGGCCTCCACATAGAGGTCCGAGGGGTAGCCCTCGTGGCCGTCGGGCGAGTCGATGGCAAACACCACTCTGTTCTCCTCCACACGACCCTCCCAGAGGCTCTTGTGGAAACCTGTGGGGCCGCCGTGGAGGGCGTTGGGGCCGTTGTTGATGGCCAAGTGGTACTCCTTGCCGTCAAGCTCGAAGTGGCCCTTGGCTATGCGGTTGGCGTAGCGGCCGGGGACTTTGCCCATGCAGGGCCCCTCGGTCACATAGTCCATGCGGTTTTCGTATCCCAGTGCAACATCGTCGATGTGGCCCTCGCGGTCGGGCACGCGGATGCCCACAATGGCGGCGCCCATGTTGCATAGCTCCACCTCACACCCCTTGGAGTTGCGCATGGTGTAGACAATCACTGCGTCACCTTCGGGGGTAAATCCGGCTACTTTCTGTTCGATATCCATCTCTTTTGTATGTTTTGTTGTGTGTTATTGTGTGCGTTGTTGCTCAATTGCTACTCTCCTCAACCTCGTCCTCATAGATGAACGGGATTGGGAGTTCGTCGGGGTTGTCGAGCGATGGAAGCACATCCTCCACCTCATAGTGGGCGCGCTTTTTCTCGCTGAAGAGAAATATTTTTTTGGGGATGTAACCCCAGAGTGTGGCGAGGAAATTGGTGGTTATGTTGGAGATGATGTAGTGCCACCCGAGGCCTGTGGTGAAGAACCACATGGAGATGAGGTTCATGCCCATGGCGAAGATGGTGATGGCTGTGAAGGCCACAAACTCCTTGCGGCGGGAGGCCACCTTGCGCTCGGTGAATATCCATGTGACGCTGAAAATGTAGGAGGTGACGACAATGGATGTGTAGCCGGCAAGGCTCGAGAGGAGGTAGTGACACCCCAAAATGTCGGTCATGACCCACACGATGGCGAGGTTTATGAGGTACGACAGAGTGCTCCCCAAGCCGTAGCGCCACAGGGTGGCAATCTCCTTGCGGGTCTTCTGTTTGGTGGATTGATTCATAAAAAATAGGTGTAGAATTGATGCAAAGTTAGAAAAAAACCGTAACTTTCGGAAACATTTCGAGAGATTATGCAGACACGAGTGGATAAATGGTTGTGGGCCGTGAGGATATTCAAGACCCGCAGCGATGCGGCCGAGGCCTGCCGCACGGGAAAGGTGACCATCAACGGCTCTGAAGCCAAGCCCTCCAAGGAGGTGAAGGAGGGCGATATACTCACAGTGAAGAAGGTGCCTGTCATGAGGTTCACCTACAAGGTGGAGGCCATTGTGGAGCGCCGATTGCCGGCCAAGGATGTGCCCACCTACTGCACAGACCTCACCTCGCCCGAGGAGATGGCAAAGCTCAATCCCCCAAAGGAGACCATCTTTGTCACCCGTGAGAGGGGTACGGGGCGTCCCACCAAGAAGGAACGACGCGACCTCGACGCCCTCTGGGAGCAGTTTTAGGCTATGGGATTTCGGTTGCCTGCTCACAGCTTTTTTTTGGGGGGGGGATGGAGCCATTGTTGCCGTTAATTTAGATGTTTGACTAAATAGTTGTGATATGAAAAGATACTTTGAATACAGCATTTCGGGTCGCAAGATTATGTGGCCTTTGTGGGGGATGGTTGGTGTGTGCATTGCTGCCACTCTGTTCACCATGTTGCTCACCCCCGCGTATGGGTCGCCCGAGGGCACTGTGGCCGACGGGGGTTGGGTGCTCCGAACGCTCGGCACCCTTGTTGTGGCCATTCTCGGCTCGGTGGGACTCTATGGGTTGTGCCTGCCACTTTCAAAATTCACGCTCGAAGCGCTCTCTGTTGAGGGCGAGAAGATTACGACCGACTATGATAGGGGTGAGTATCTGAAATTGGTGGCTGTGGGCTCGCTGCTCACGGTGGTTACCTTTGGCCTCTACTCGCCGTGGTTCATGGTGCGCATCACCCGCTACCTGCTCGACAATGCCTACCATCGTCGCCGTCCCCTCGGATTTCATGCCAAGGGTGGCGACCTCTTTGCCATTGTGATGCTGGGGCTGATGGTACCTTTTGTGGTACTTGTGCTTGTGGCTTCGGCGTTGGTTGCGGGCTTTGGTGAGGGTGCCGACCCTCTGCTGGCGGTGCTGGGAGTCGTTGTTTTCTACCTCGTTGTTGTGGTGTGGATGGCGCTCTTTGTGGTGCTTGTTTCCCGCTGGGCCATCAACCTCAGTGTGGGCGAGGAGCGCATTGTGACCACTCTCCCCACGGGCGAGGCTACACTCTTTGTTGTGGGGCAGATTTTGCTCTGTTGCATCACACTCGGACTCTATGCCCCCATGATGGAGCTGCGAGTGCTCCAATATTTTATTGATGGTAGCCGTGTGGGCGAGGGTAGGGATGCCCGCCGCTTTGGCATGAGGATTACGGCTTGGCGTGATTGGGCATTCCTGTGGGGCCAACTGCTGCTTGTGATGCTCACCTTCGGCATCTACACTCCATGGTACTATGCTCGCGTGATGAATCGCTTTATCCCCCGCGTATACCTCACCCCTGAGAAATAGAAAAAGTCCCGAGTCAGTCTCGGGACTTTTTTTAGCAGTCACTTTGCAACTTTAATCCCCCTGCATGGTTGTTAAATTGCAGCCTCTATGAGTTTGCGCCACTCGTCGGGGAAGGGGATGGCTCGCTGTGTGGCATAGTCGAAGCACACGACCACTGTGTGGCACTCGGCATTGACCTCTCCGTCGGCAGTGTTGATGAGCCTCTGGTGCACCCTCATGCTCTTGTTGCCAAGGCTCTCCACTCGGCTCTCCACAACTATGGGGTCGCCCAAGCGGGTTTGACGCATCATGTCGGTCTTGATGCTCACCAGCACGAGGTTTACCCCGCGCCAATCTATGCGGTCGCCCAGCAGGGTGTGGTAGAGCTCCATCTTCCCGAGGTCGAAGTACTCTTGGAGGTGGATGTTGTTGATGTGGCCGAGGATGTCGGAGTCGGCAAATCGTTGCTGTATTTTTGTCTTCTGTATCACGGCGCGCCTCTATCTTAAAATCTTGAACTCTCCGTCCTCCTTAATCATCATTATGGAGGAGGCTTTGCGTGTGGGATTGCCCTCCCATCGGGGGTCTACGACCATGTCTACACCCTCCTTTATGGCCTCCACAATCTCGCCAAAACGGGTGGGTGTAGCCTCGCCCGAGAGGTTGGCGGAGGTGGAGACTATGGGCCTGCGCAGACGCCCCACGGCGAGGCGGCAAAACTCGTGGTCGGGGACCCTCACAGCCAACGAACCCTCCTCGGGGATAAGGTTTTCGGCTACCCCAACGGCGCCATCGAGAATGAGCGTCAGGGGTTTGTCGGTGAGCTCCATGAGGTCGTAAGCAACCTCGGGCACTCGGCGTATGTAGCGCCCCACATTGGCGGGGGTGTCGACAAGTACAATCATACCCTTCTTGTTGACCGACCCTTTCAGTCGGTAGATGCGCTCCACGGCCTCGGCATTGGTGGCGTCGCACCCGATGCCCCACACGGTGTCGGTGGGGTAGAGGATGATGCCCCCGCGTCGGAGCACCTCCACAGCTCTGTTTACCTCCTCGATAATCATGTTTTTTTGTTTTGTTAGAGGTGCAAAGGTAAAAATATTTTTGCTCAAATTTTGTAGTTCCGAGAGGAATTTATACTTTTGCGCACTTTGAAATTTATAATAACAAAACAAAAATAATTCCGTACTATGGGAAGGGCATTTGAGTATCGCAAAGCACGAAAAATGAAACGCTGGGGCAACATGGCCCGCACTTTTACTAAAATCGGTAAAGAGATTGAGATTGCTGTGAAGGCAGGTGGTCCCGACCCCTCGGGCAACACCCGTCTGCGCGTGCTCTTGCAGAACGCTAAGGCTGAGAACATGCCTAAGGAGAATGTTGAGAGGGCTATTAAACGCGCTATCTCCAAGGATACCACCGACTATAAAGAGATGGTTTACGAGGGCTATGGCCCCCACGGTATCGCTATCCTCGTGGAGACCGCAACCGACAATACCACCCGCACCGTGGCCAATGTACGCAGCTACTTCAATAAGTGTGGCGGCACCCTCGGTAACAGCGGTAGCGTGAACTTCATGTTCGACCACCTCTGCGTCTTCAAGACCGCAATGAAGGAGGGTATCGACATCGACGAGCTCGAGTTGGAGCTTATCGACCTCGACATGACCGAGCTCTTCGTTGACGACGAGAACATCATCAACATCTACGCCAAGTATGAGGCGTTCGGCAGCATCCAGAGCTACCTCGACGACCACAACATGGAGATTGTAAGCGGTGAGTTCGTGCGCATCCCCACCGACACCAAGGAGGTGACCGCCGAGCAGCGTGAGGCCATCAACAAGCTCATCGAGAAACTCGAGGATGACGATGATGTGACCAATGTTTACACCACCATGGCCGAGGAAGAGTAGAAAACTCACCCTGTTGGTGCTCAAGCACACTTTGAGAGCAAACACTGCGCTCGACTGCAATAAACCCCTGCCGAAGTTTACTAAGGCGGGGGTTTTCTTTTACGCTTATCAAAATTGAGAGTAGCGGCAATCCTTGCCATGGATTCCCATTACAAGGCAGGCACTCTGCCTGCAACTCATATGAGTCCTGCCTCGTAGAGGTTGATGATTTGTTCGATGAGTTTGTCTTCGCCCTGTGTGGGGTCGTACTCTTGCTTGAGGTTGGCCCTGAAGATGCGGGCTATGGTGTTCCAGAATTTGGCTGCAAACTTACCCCTGAACTCCTCCAGCAGCTCATAGGAGGTGCGCTCCGTCTCGCGGTCGATGAGGCGGATGAGGATTTTGCCCTGCGAGTAGGTCATCTTTTCGAGCACAGGGGTGTAGCGCTCCACAATCTCTTTCTCGAGGTTTTTGGTTATTTTGTCGCGCTCCTTTTTTGTGGTCACCGTGTCGAGTTGTGCGGTGAGGGCGTTGAAGTAGTTGCGCGCGTCGATGGCGTAGGGGTATACGGCTTTCACATTGCGTATTAGTCGTCGGTGGCGGCGTATGTCGCCCAGCGAACGGTAGACGAGTACATTGGAGAGCTGCACCACATAGGCTGTGTCGCCCGTCATGGTGTCGACCTCAGTGCCGGCCACATAGCCTGCTCGGTAGCGAGCATAGGGCACATCCGAGCGGGGTTTCACGCGCTGTGCGTGGAGCCCGCATGTGGTGGCTACGGCGAGTAGCACTATGAGTATAAGTCGCTTCATCTGTGTTGCTCTGCTATCCAACTGCAAATATAACGAAATTTCTCAATCTTATATTTTGTATCCCTACAACAAAAGCGCCAACACTTTGGAAGATTGAAAAATGGAGTAAATTTGAGGGATTATTAAAAATTTTGAAAAATAGTTGTATCTTTGTGTGCCGAAAGGGGCCGTGTGCGCCTTTGGCGAATGGTTAGAACAGGTTAAACTTTAATATAAACAGTTATGAAACAAGCTATTGCAATTCTTACGGGTGGCGGTCCCGCTCCCGGTATGAACACCGTTGTGGGTTCTGTTGCCAAAACTTTCATCACCAAGGGTTACCGTGTAATCGGTCTTCACGAGGGTTACACCGGTCTTTTCAAGGCCGATGCTCGCTATGAGGATATCGACTTCCGTCGTGCTGACGACATCTTCAATCAGGGCGGTTCCTACCTCCAGATGAGCCGTTTCAAACCCACCGATGCCGACTTTGAGAACAATTTCAACCTGAAGTTCTTTCAGGACAACAACATCAAGTTGCTGGTAACTGTGGGTGGCGACGACACCGCTTCGACTGCCAACCGCATCGCCAAGTTCCTCGAGGTTAAGCAGTACCCCATCGCCAACATCCATGTTCCCAAGACCATCGACAACGACCTTCCTCTGCCCGCAGGTGCTCCCACCTTCGGTTATGAGTCGGCAATGGACAAAGGTGCAGTGATTGGTCGCGCTGTTTACTCCGATGCACGCACCAGCGGCAACTGGTTTATCATCGCCGCTATGGGCCGTTCGGCAGGCCACCTCGCTTGCGGTATCGGTGCAGCTTGCCACTATCCTATGATTGTTATCCCCGAGATGTTCAACAAGACCGAGATTACCATCGACAAGATTGTGAACCTCGTTATCTCCTCCATCGTTAAGCGCAAACTTATGGGTATGGACTACGGTGCCGCTATGGTGTCGGAGGGCGTATTCCACAGTCTCAGCGACGAGGAGATTAAGAACGCCGGCGTGAACTTCTCCTACGACGAGCACGGTCACCCCGAGCTTGGTAAGGTTTCGAAGGCCCATGTCTTCAACGAGATTCTCGAGAAGAAGCTGAAAGCCCTGAAGATTAAGGTTAAATCGCGCCCCGTAGAGATTGGTTACGAGGTTCGTTGCCAGACTCCCGTTGCCAGCGACCTGCTCTATTGCACCACTCTCGGTATGGGTGTCTACAAGCTCTTCAGCGAGGGTAAGACCGGCTGCATGGTTTATGTTGCTCAGGACGGCCAGATTAGCCAGCTCTACCTCAAGGATCTTCAGGATCCCACCACCGGTAAGATTCCTCCCCGTCTGGTTAACCCCGATGGTGACCAGTTCCAGGGTTTGGTGAACAATATCTTGTGCTACATCACCCCCGATGATTACGAGGCAGCCAAGGCTTACCTTGCTAATCCCGAGGAGTTCGATTTCAAGAAGATTCTCAACTGGTAAAAAGCGCACTCTGTTGGTGCCCAAGCGCACCTTGCAAGCACCCACTGCGCTCGACCGCGATAAACCCCTGCCGAAGTCTGCTGAGGCGGGGGTTTTTGTGTGGTGATTTAAGCTATCAACTCTCCCGCCCCCCCCTCTGGCGGTAATAAAATAGGGGGTGAGCACTCATGAGTGCTCACCCCCTATTGTTGTAATTCGGATGGTCTATTTCAGTTTGTTTACCTCGGCGCAGAGGCGGTCGAAAATCTCCTCCACCGAGCCTGTGCCGTCGATGGCGATGTATTTGCCCTGTGCGGCATAGTAGTCGGCCACGGCTGCGGTCTGCTCGTTATAGATGCGGATGCGGTTGCGGATAACCTCCTCCGAGGCGTCATCAGCCCTGCCGCTCTCCTTACCGCGGAGCAGAAGCCTTTGGATGAGCTCCTCCTCGGGAACCTCCAGCGAAAGCATCACATCCACCTCGCTGTTCCACTCGTCCATCAGTTTGTCGAACTGCTCGGCCTGATAGGTGTTGCGGGGGAAGCCGTCGAAGATGCTACCCTCCACATCCTGATGAGTGGCCATGAAGTGTTTAACAATCTCGAGTACGAGGTCGTCGGGAGCAAACTCACCGCGAGCAATGCAAGCCTCCACTCGTTTCCCTGCGTCGGTCTGGGCCTCAATCTCGTTCCTGATAACCTGACCTGTCGATATGTGGTTGAATCCGTATTTCTCAACCAATTTTACGGCCTGGGTGCCTTTGCCGGCTCCCGGAGGGCCAAAGAGTACAATGTTTTTCATTTGAGTCGAAAAAGTGTGAATTTTTTCACGGGTGCAAAGATAGTCAAATATCCTCAATACCATAATTTATTACTAAAAATATTTACTATCTTTGTGCACTAAATTGATAGAGCAATATTATGAGCAAGAGAACCGAGATTGCAGAGTTGGGCCATTTTGGCCTTATCGATCGCCTCACCGAGGGTGTGGAGGTGTCGAATGGTAGCACTGTGGTGGGTGTGGGCGACGACGCAGCAGTGATTGACGCGGGCGACAAATACATGTTGCTCTCCACCGAGCTTTTTATGGAGGGTGTCCACTTCGACCTTACTTACTTTCCCCTCAAACACTTGGGCTATAAGGTGGTGGTGGCTGCCATGAGTGATATTATTGCCATGAATGGTACTCCTCGCCAGCTCACAGTGTCGCTTGGTGTGTCGGCTCGCTTTGCCGTCGAGCACCTTGAGGAGCTCTATGAGGGTGTGAAGTTCGCTTGCGAGGAGTATGGCATCGACCTCGTGGGGGGTGATACATCGGCCTCCATCAATGGCCTCACGATTGGTGTGACAGCTGTGGGCGAGGTGGCCAAGGAGAGGCTTGTGCGCCGCTCGGGGGCTAAGAAAAACGACCTCGTG
>JAGBZI010000076.1 GCA_017628305.1 Tidjanibacter sp. | reverse complement strand
GTGTGAGGATTATGAACCCCCTGAGTGCCGACTTAGGTGTTATGCGCCAGAGTCTGCTCT
The DNA here is from genome assembly GCA_017628305.1 of Tidjanibacter sp. Lineage (GTDB taxonomy): Bacteria > Bacteroidota > Bacteroidia > Bacteroidales > Rikenellaceae > Tidjanibacter. The sequence goes on along the minus strand of JAGBZI010000076.1, from coordinate 9,518 downwards.
ATGGTCTGCTGGAGGTTGTGGAGCTCAATGTGAACCGCAAGGCTCAGAGTGTGAAGATTTATGAGTTTGGCAACACATATACCTACGCTCCCGAGCGTAAGGAGGAGGGTGGCCTGGCTCCCTACGATGAGAGTTTCCGATTGTCGGTGGCTATCTCGGGTCTTCAGACTTCGCAGTCGTGGAACAGCAAGGGCGAGGTGAGCAACTTCTTCACCCTGAAAGCTGTGGCCGAGAAGATTTTGCGCAGGTTTGGTATGGATATCTATACCCTTCGTAGCGAGCCTCTGGCAAACGAGCTCTTCTCGGAGGGCCTCAGCCTCAAGGCCGGCAACAAGGAGCTCCTCCAGATTGCTACCGTGTCGCCCAAGGTGCGCAAGGTGTTCGACCTGAAGGGTGAGGTCTATTTCCTCGACATCGACTTCGACACCTTGCTCAAGTATACTCGCAAACACAAAATCACCGTCAAGGAGCTTGCTAAGTTCCCCGCTGTGAAACGCGACCTTGCATTGCTGGTTGATAGCGCAGTTAGCTACGCCGAGTTGCGCCAGATTGCCTTCCAGACCGAGAAGAAGCTCTTGAAGGATGTAACCCTCTTTGATGTTTACACCGGTGATAAACTCGAGGCCGGCAAGAAGTCCTACGCCCTCGGTTTCATCCTTCAGGACGAGAGCAAGACCCTCGACGAGAAGAGCATCGAGAACACTATGAACAAACTCATCGACGCTTTCGCCAAGAAGGTGGGTGCTACCATCAGATAGTCTCCGAGGTGAGGAGTAATATAATTGTTTAGGTATGAAAAATATCAGAAACTTCTGTATAATCGCCCATATTGACCACGGTAAGAGTACCCTTGCCGACCGACTTTTGGAGGAGACCGGAACACTCTCCGAAAGGGAGTTGCAAAATCAGGTGCTCGACGACATGGAGCTCGAGAGGGAGAAGGGTATTACCATTAAATCCCACGCCATCCAGATGGTCTACGAGAGGGATGGTGAGAAGTATACCCTCAACCTTATCGACACTCCCGGTCATGTGGACTTCTCCTATGAGGTGTCGAGGGCTATCGCTTCGTGCGAGGGCGCGCTGCTTGTGGTGGACGCCTCGCAGGGTATTCAGGCGCAGACCATCTCCAATCTTTACCTCGCTCTGGAACACGACTTGGAGATTATCCCCGTAATCAACAAGATTGATATGGAGTCTGCCATGGTGGACGAGGTGAAGGACCAGATTGTGGAGCTGCTCGGCTGTGACGAGAGTGATATCCTTTGTGCTTCGGCTCGTACGGGTGTGGGCATCAGCGAGATACTTGACGCTATCGTCGATAGGGTTCCCGCTCCCGAGGGTGATGAGAATGCTCCCCTGCAGGCTCTTATTTTCGACTCCGTTTTCAACTCCTATCGTGGTATTATCGGCTACTTCCGCGTCATGAACGGTACCATTCGTAAGGGTGATAAGGTGAAGTTTTTTAACACCGGTTCGGAGTATGATGCCGACGAGATTGGCGTGCTGAAACTCAAATTCGTTCAGCAAGATGAGATTAAGGCCGGTAATGTGGGTTACATCATGTCGGGCATCAAGAGTTCGAAGGATGTGAAGGTGGGTGACACCATCACTCATGTTGAAAATCCCTGTTCGGAGGGTGTCGAGGGCTTTGAGGATGTTAAACCTATGGTCTTCGCGGGTGTTTACCCTGTGGATGCCAGCGAGTATGAGGATTTGAGGGCCTCGCTCGAGAAGTTGCAGCTTAATGACGCATCGCTCACCTTCGAGCCCGAGAGTTCGTTGGCACTCGGTTTCGGTTTTCGCTGCGGATTCCTCGGTCTGCTCCACATGGAGATTGTGCAGGAAAGGCTCTATAGAGAGTTCGATATGGATGTGATTACCACTGTTCCCAATGTGTCGTTTAAGGTGACAACCAAGAAGGGCGAGGTGGTGGATGTACACAACCCATCGGGCCTACCAGATCTCACCATGGTGGATAAGATTGAGGAGCCCTATATCCGTGCGCAGATTATCACCAAAACCGACTACCTTGGTGCCGTTATAAAACTCTGTATAGATAAGCGAGGCACACTCGTCAATCAGGTATTCCTCGGCCCCGAGAGGGTGGAGATTAACTTCGACATGCCCTTGTCGGAGATTGTGTTCGACTTCTACGACAAGCTGAAGAGCATCTCGAGGGGTTATGCCTCGTTCGACTACCACCAGATTGGCTATCGCGAGAGCCGCCTTTCCAAGCTCGATATTCTGCTCAATGGTGAGCCCGTGGATGCGCTGTCGTCGCTTATCTTTACCGACCACGCCTATGATTTCGGTCGCAAGATGTGCGAGAAACTCAAAGAGCTCATCCCTCGTCAGCAGTTTGACATTGCCATTCAGGCCGCTATTGGTGCGAAGATTATCGCCCGCGAGACTGTGCGTCAGGTGCGTAAAGATGTGACCGCCAAGTGTTATGGTGGCGATATCAGCCGTAAGCGTAAGCTGCTGGAGAAGCAGAAGAAGGGTAAGAAGCGCATGCGCCAGATTGGTAATGTGCAGGTGCCCCAATCGGCATTCCTTGCAGTGCTCAAGATGGACTAAAACCTTCGTGAAGATTATAAATAGCGAGAGCCGTAGCATACAACGCTACGGCTCTCGCTATTTATGGATTGTTACGACTAATTTTTCGCCCAGATGTTGCTGAATACGAGCACTCCAATGATGGTGGGGATGAGGATGGGAATACTCCACTTTTCTCCACCCTCCACGAGGGAGGTAATGGCCACTGTGAGAGCCACAATAATCATCGCCACGCCCGTCACGAGGCGCAGACGGTGGATGTTGTACTGTGCGCGCTCCTCGGGACTTGCGGTGTTGTAGCCCGAAATAAGCATGTCGCCTTTGCCACAGAGGATGACAATGGCCATCACAAGGCAGAGAAGTGCAACGGGTATGGTTACATATAGCTCGGCATTCATTGTAGTGTCGGAATAGGTGTTTGTTAGTCGAAAGATTGCATGCCACTCTGCGAAATTTTTATCATTCGCTGGTAGTCGTGTGGTGAGAGCTCCATGAAGAAATAGTGGATGGGGTCGACTCTCATCCCCTTGAACTTTACCTCGTAGTGGAGGTGGGGTGAGAGCGAGAGTCCACTGTTGCCCGTGAGGCCGATTATATCGCCTCGGCGAACCTTCTGCCCCTTCTTTACATCTATGCGCGAAAGGTGGCTGTACTGCGTTTCGTAGCCACCCCCGTGGTCGATGATGATGTAGCGACCCGAGGTGGTCTTGCGAGTTTTGACCTCCTTCACCTTGCCATCTGCTGTTGCGAAGACCCTCGAGCCCGTGGGTATTGTGTAGTCAACACCCTGATGCGACACAAGGCTCTTGTAGAAGGGGTGTATCAGCATGCCGTAGGGTGCGGTGAGAAGTGTCAACCGGGGATTGATGACGGGTTGGATGGCGGGGATATTGTCCATCTTGCTACCCAGACTATCGGCCGCCTTTGTTATGCGCTCAATCTGTGAGGCAAGGTGTCGCTCGTTCGACTCGAAGTTGGCTATCCGTTCGTTGAACTCCCTGTATAGCTCTGTTTCGCTCTTGCGAGCAAGGCGTTCGCGGCTCTGCCAACGCCCCTCCGAGGCGTTCTCGGCAAAATCGTAGGGCTCCGATTCGAAGAGTATGCGGAATACATTGCGGTCGCGCTCGATAACATTGTCGAGCACCTGCTGCACCGTGTCGTAGCGGGCGGTGATAGCTGTCAACTCACCCTCCATCACCTCGTTGCGAACTCTCTGCTTGCGCTGCGAGGGGGTGTCTACGAGGGTGAATAACCAATAGACACCAATGGATAGCAGGGCGAAAATGAGGATGTTGGACAATATGCGCCCCACAATGGCGCCTATGCGACCTGCACGGCTCTCGCTGGGTGGATATGTGGTGTAGCGCCTACTCATTTGCTGTACCCTCCAAAGTTTCGAAAGTGGTAGTTTTGGCCTGCTCAATGATGCGGTCTAATTCGGCCTCACTCATGTCGCGGCGGAAGTAGTTGATGGGGTCCACATTCTGCCCCATGTAGATTACCTCATAGTGGAGGTGGGGACCCGTGGAACCGCCTGTGGAGCCCATGTAGCCAATCAGCTCGCCTCGTTTGACCTCCTGACCAACCTTGGCGATACGCTCACTGAGGTGGGCATAGCGGGTCTTGTAGCCAAAGCCGTGGTCGATGACCAACATCTGACCATAGCCCTTGCGGCGCAGACCCTTCTCGGAGTGGACCACAACACCATTACCGGTGGCATATATAGGGTCACCCTTGCGTCCTCCGAAGTCGATACCCTTGTGCTGAATGTAGCGCTTATAGATGGGGTGGAGCCTACGGCCATAGGCACCGATAGGACCTCGCAAATCTTTCTTATTAATGGGCCAAATGGCAGGAATGGAGGCCGCCATCTTCTCCTTATCCTTGGAGAAAATCTGTAGCTCGTCGAGCGAGCGACTCTGGCGATAGAGTAGGCGGCTCTGTGCGTCGAGAGCCATCCATGCGCTACGCACAATGCCACCATAGTCGTCGGTGTAAGCCTCGTAGGTGGAGGCAGGGTAGGGGGTGTAGGTGCCTGCGATGGAGAGTGTGTCGGCACCGAAGAGCGAGCGGTAGACATTGTTGTCCCTCTGGCGCATCTGGTCAATCTTGTAGTCGCTTGCCGCAATGCGCTCACCAAGCACCTCAAACTCCTTGGTGAGCTGCTCTCCCCGTTGCTCCAATCGGGATAGCTTGGGGGTGTAGTAGGTCATGGAAACAACCAAATTGAGAGTGGCTGCCGCTATGAAAAGGAGTAGTACACGCCTTGCGGTGCGGTACCTACGAAGGCGCGGAGGACACTCCACCGGCTCGTAGGCGAGTGTCTGGGGGTTGAATTTATACTCTTTTTCACTCATTGGGGCAAAATTTGCACTCTTTAGCGTGACAAAATTAACGAGAAATATGTATTTTTGCAAACTTAAATAATAGGTAACAAAGTAATAATAGAATATAGCACTATGATGACATCAAACGAGATTCGCAAAAAGTTCCTCGAGTTCTTCGAGAGCAAGGGTCACACCATTGTGCCCTCGGCACCCATGGTTGTGAAAAACGACCCCACACTTATGTTCACCAACGCAGGTATGAACCAGTTTAAGGATATCTTCCTCGGCAACGCCAACAAAACTATGAACCGCGCGGCCGATACTCAGAAGTGTCTGCGTGTGTCGGGCAAGCACAACGACCTCGAAGAGGTAGGACACGATACCTATCACCACACTATGTTCGAGATGCTCGGCAACTGGTCGTTTGGTGACTACTTCAAGAAGGAGGCTATCGATTGGGCTTGGGAGCTCCTCACCGAGGTCTACGGCATGCCTAAGGATAGGCTCTACGCCACCGTGTTCGAGGGTGCGCCCGAGGATGGTGTGCCTATGGATCAGGAGGCCTTCGACATGTGGAAACAGTATCTGCCCGAGGATCACATCATCCTTGGCAACAAGCACGATAACTTCTGGGAGATGGGTGAGACAGGCCCCTGCGGTCCTTGTAGCGAGATTCACTTTGACCTCCGTAGCGAGGAGGAGCGCAAGGAGAAACCCGGCCGAGAGATGGTAAATATGGGTCACCACTTGGTGATTGAGATTTGGAACCTTGTGTTCATGCAGTTCAACCGCAAGGCAAATGGCTCGCTCGAGCCTCTGCCCCACAAACACATCGACACCGGTATGGGCTTCGAGCGCCTTTGCATGGTGCTTCAGAATAAGCAGAGCAACTACGATACCGATGTGTTCCAGACCCGCATTAGCGAGATTGCAGCCCTCTCGGGTAAACGATATGGCGACGACGCAAAGGCCGATGTGGCCATGAGGGTTATTGCCGACCACTTGCGTACCATCTCCTTCTCGATTGCCGATGGTCAGCTGCCCAGCAATGTGAAGGCCGGATATGTTATTCGCCGAATTCTGCGTAGGGCTGTGCGTTATGGTTACACCTACCTCGGCTTCAACGAGCCCTTCATCTGCAAACTTGTTCCCGGCCTCGTGGAGCAGATGGGTGAGCAGTTCCCCGAGCTGAAGGCTCAGCAGAACCTCATCACCAGTGTTATCTGTGAGGAGGAGAGCGCTTTCCTCAAAACTCTGGCTACAGGTATCAATCTGCTCGACGGCGTAATGAAGAAGATTGCTGCTGCAGGTGGCAAGACCATCGACGGTAAGTCGGCATTCACCCTCTACGATACCTACGGCTTCCCCATCGACCTCACCGAACTCATCGCAAGGGAGAACGGTATGGAGGTTGATTTGGCTGCTTTTGATGTGGAACTTCAGGCACAGAAGGCACGCTCGCGCAACGCTGCTGCTCAGGAGAATGACGACTGGGTGGAGCTCGTGGCAGGTGCTACCACCGAGTTTGTGGGTTACGACAACCTCACCGCCGAGGTGAAAATTGTTCGCTATCGCCGTGTAACCACCAAGGGTAAGACCCTCTATCAGCTTGTCTTTGACCGCACTCCTTTCTATGCCAATAGTGGTGGTCAGGTGGGCGACAAGGGCTACATCGAGGCTGATGGCAAGAGGTTTGCAATCCTTGATACCATCAAGGAGAATGGTCTGCCCATCCACATCGTAAATGAGCTTCCCGAGAGTGTGGAGGCTTCGTTCGTGGCTGTGGTTGACGAGGAGAGCCGCTTGGCTTCGGCCCGTCACCACTCCGTAACCCACCTGATGCACAAGGCCCTGAGGGATATTCTCGGTAGCCATGTGGAGCAGAAGGGTTCGCTCGTATGTCCCGAGTATCTCCGCTTCGACTTCTCGCACTTCCAGAAGGTGACCGATGAGGAGTTGCGCGCAGTGGAGAGGGCTGTTAATCGTATGATTCGTGCCAACTATGCTCTCGATGAGAATCGTGAGTGCTCCATTGAGGATGCACAGAAGGCAGGTGCAATGATGCTCTTTGGCGAGAAATATGGCGACAAGGTGAGGATGATTCGCTTCGGCGAGTCGGTGGAGCTCTGTGGTGGTACCCATGTGAGCGCTACCGGTGTTATCGGTCAGTTCAAGATTGTGGCCGAGAGCGCAATTTCGGCAGGTGTGCGCCGTATCGAGGCTATCGCAGGTGGCGTGGCTGAGGAGGAGTGCTACAAAACCGAGGAGAAACTCAATGAGATTCAGAAGACAGTGGGCTCGCCCGCGCTGCTTCAGGCCATCCGTAAGATGATGGAGGATAATGCCGAACTCCGCAAGGAGATTGAGGGCTTCCGTGCCGAGAAAGCAAAGGGTGTGGCTGCCGAGATTGGCAAACTCATTGGCGAGGAGGTCGTTGTGAGCAAAGTGGTCGAGATGCCTGTTGATATGCTCAAGGATGCCATCTATGCTCTGCGCACCGCAAATCCCGATGTGGCTATCGTTCTGGGTAGCCGCGAGGGTGGCAAGCCTATGTTGGCTGTGGCTGTGGGCGACAACCTTGTGAAGGCCGGTGTGAAGGCCGGTGATATTGTTCGTGGCGCTGCCAAGGAGATGCAGGGTGGCGGTGGCGGTCAGCCTTTCTATGCAACCGCCGGCGGCAAAAATCCCGAGGGTCTGGAGAGGGCTATCGCTGTGGCAGAGGAGATGATTCGCGCCATCGTGGTCAAATAATTTGGAATAGATTAGGTTAGGATAATTAAATTATAGCAACAAAGAGTATGACACAGAAAGTTTTGCTGATGATTCTCGACGGTTGGGGCAAGGGTGACCACTCCAAGAGTGATGTTATCTACTCGGCCCAGCCCGAATTTATGAACACACTGGAGGCTCGCTATCCCAATGCCGAGCTCCGCACCGATGGCGAGAATGTGGGTCTGCCCGAGGGCCAGATGGGTAACTCGGAGGTGGGCCACCTCAATATTGGTGCCGGTAGGGTGGTATATCAGGATTTGGTGAAGATTAATCGTGCCTGCCGCGACAACTCCATCATGGAGAATGCTGAGGTGAAGGCTGCATTTGAGTATGCCAAGGAGAGTGGTGCAAAGGTCCATTTTATGGGCCTTGTGAGCGACGGTGGTGTTCACAGCCAGCAGTCGCACCTCCACAAACTCTGCGACATTGCAGCTGCCTATGGCCTTGCTGACCGCACTTTTGTACACTGCTTCATGGATGGTCGCGATACCGACCCTCAGAGCGGTAAGGGTTATATTGAGGCTCTCGAGAACCACCTGAAGAGCACCGGTGGCAGGATTGCTTCAATCATCGGTCGCTACTATGCAATGGACCGCGATAAGCGTTGGGAGAGGGTACGCCTCGCCTACGACCAGCTCGTGAAAGGCATCGGCAAGCACTCTGCAAATATGGTGGAGGCTATGCAGGAGAGCTACAACGAGGGTGTGACAGACGAGTTTGTGAAACCCATCGTGGCTGTTGACGCCGACGACAAACCCATCGGCCTCATTGAGAAGAACGACCTCGTAATCTTCTTCAACTTCCGTAACGACCGCGCAAAGGAGATTACTATCGTGCTCACTCAGCAGGATATGCCCGAGGAGGGTATGACAACCCTGCCTCTCTACTACTGCTGCATGACCCCCTACGACGCCAAGTTTGAGGGTCTGCACATCCTTTTCGACAAGGACAATGTGGAGAATACCATTGGTGAGTATGTGTCGTCGCTGGGCCTCAGTCAGTTGCGTATTGCCGAGACCGAGAAATATGCACATGTAACCTTCTTCCTCAATGGTGGTCGCGAGGCTGAGTTTGCAGGCGAGAGCCGCATTCTTATCCCTTCGCCCAAGGTAGCAACCTACGACCTCCAGCCCGAGATGAGTGCACCTGAGGTGGCTTCGGCACTGGTGGCAGAGCTCAAGAAGCAGAAATTTGACTTCATCGCCCTCAACTTCGCAAATGGCGATATGGTTGGCCACACCGGTGTTTGGGACGCTATCCACACTGCTGTTAAGACTGTGGATGGATGTGTGAAGGATGTGGTGACCACCGCTGTGGAGAACGGCTATGAGGTGGTAATCATTGCAGACCACGGTAATGCCGATTTCGCCATCAATCCCGACGGCACCCCCAACCCCGCTCACTCGCTCAACCCTGTGCCCATCATTGTGGTGTCCGACCGTGTTGCAAGCGTGCAGAATGGTGTGCTGGCCGATGTGGCTCCCACCGTGCTCAAACTCATGGGCCTCGACCAGCCTGCCGAGATGACAGGTAAGTCGCTTGTGGAGTTCAAATAGTCGGAGCAGGGATACGACCTCAGCTTTGAGTGAAAGGCGTCACAAAGAACCTTTAGTGTAGGGTTTGTGGAGAGGTCTGTGTGGCCTGCAGCATAATTATAGTAAAGTGAGTAGCCACCCTCAAGTTGCTTGAGGGTGGCTACTCTTTTATCAAGGTTGCATATCGTGGAGTGTTATTGATCTCCTCGAAAATCTGTTAGCCGTGAAGCTCGAGGCGTGATGGGGGAGTACATTGTAATCTCCTATGTTGCCCCCCATTATCTCGTTAGTTTATTGGGCTTTTAGAAAAATATATAGGGGCGAT
>JAGBZI010000075.1 GCA_017628305.1 Tidjanibacter sp. | reverse complement strand
GCTCCCATCGACCAGTTGGGGTGGGCAAGTGCTTGTGACACAGTGACCTTATCCAACTCCTCGGCGGGTGTACGCAGGAAGGGACCGCCGCTTGCGGTGATTATAACCCTTCGGGGGAGCGATACCTCGCCGGCCAGACACTGGAAGATGGCCGAGTGCTCCGAGTCGATGGGGAGGATGGGGACATTCCTCAGTGTGGCCTCCCTCATGATGTGTTCACCGGCTACCACAAGGCTCTCCTTGTTGGCCAGAGCCAATCGCTTCGAGGCCTTCACGGCTGCCAGCGAGGGGAGCATGCCGGCGTAGCCCACAAGTGCATTGACCACGGTATCCACAGCTCCCCCTGTGGCCACCTGTGAGATGGCCTCGGAGCCTGTGTAGACCTTTATCATCTCGCCTGCGAGAGCCTCTTTAACATTGGGGTAGTATCTCTCATCGGCAATCACCACACTGTCGGGCTGGAACTCGAGAGCCTGCTCCACAAGCGACTCCCAGCGGCTGCCTGCCGTGAGGGTGGTAATCTCAAATTCGTCGGGTCGGCGGCGAACAATATCGAGGGTTTGGCGGCCGATGGACCCTGTGGAACCAAGAAGTGCAAGTCGTTGTTTCATATTCAATTAACCTGTGTTACTCTAACCTAAAATTGTATGTACTGCTCGGGGTCTACGGCTTTGCCGTCGAACCAAAATTGGAGCTCCATTTCGGTGGACTCCCCAACGGAGTTCTCCTCGTGCCAAGTGGCACCAATGGCCTCGCCTCCGGCCACGCGTGCCCCCACCTCCTTGTGGGACTGCCCAAGGCCGCGGTAGGTCGATATAAAGCCTGCCGAGTGTTGAATCTGTATGGTGTAGCCTTCGGGCTCAAAGACCGAGAGGATTACTGTGCCACTCTGCACGGCACACACCTGCTGGATGTCGGCCACCTGTAACCTCACGCCATACACGCCTGCCGAGGGCGAGAACCTCTGTAACACGGTGGCGGCCACGGGGCGCAGTATCTCCTCGTTCGAGAGGCGCGAACGCTCGGGCTTGGTGTTGAGTCCATAACGCTCGGAGCCCTCCATTTGTGCTCTCAGCAGCGAGTCGAGCGACGAGGGGACCACCACCTCCTTGTTGGAGGTAATCTTCTCCTCCTCGGTGGGGGCAAGGGAGCGCACCACAGGGCTGCGTCCCTCCATGATTTGAGCCACATTCTCGGTGTAGACCTTCATGTAGTTGAGCTCTCTTTCGAGCGAGTCGAGTCGGATGATGTTCTCCACCATTCGTTCGCGCGAGGTTATGCCGTCGTAGCCGGGGACGATGTCGAGTACTTTGGTGTGGGCTGCCACCAGCAGCGAGGCTACGAAGAGCACCACAGCTGCGAGGAGCCCCCAGAGGGCCACCTTGAGCACAGTGGTGAAGGTGTACCACACCTCGCGGCCGTCACCATCGGTGACACTCACGCGGTGGCGCTTTGCCAGATTGCGCAGAAGGTAGAGTATGTTGCCGTTGTTCATAGTTGTCGGAAGGGGTCTTTGTCGATATTAAAACGAACAAAGATAGGAATTTTTGGTTGAACTTTCAACATTTAATTCGTACCTTTGTAGTATCACCAAACAACCCACGGCTATGACTTCCCTCTTTCCATTCTTCGACAAGTCGGAGCACCTCAGGAGTGCCGACCCTCGCATGGCCCAGATTGTGGAGCGATTCGGCTACATCGAGCGCCCCACCTCTGCTCCTCTGTTTCAGAGTCTTGTGAGGAATATTGTGAGCCAGCAGATTGCCGCCACCGTGGCCGAGCGCACGCTCCGCGAGTTGCAGAAGAGGGTGGGGAGAATCTCCCCCGAAACGATTGTGGCGCTGGGTGTAGATGGGCTGCGCGAGTTGGGTCTTCCTGCCCGCAAGGCGGGGTGGTTGGTGGCTGCTGCCGAGAGGTTTGCGGCCGGTGAGTTTTGTGAGAGTGAACTCGCGGGGCTCACTGATGAGGCCCTGCTGGAGAGGCTCACATCGCTCCGTGGTGTGGGTCGTTGGAGTGCCCAGAGGCTCATGATGTTCTCGCTCTCGAGGGAGAATGTGCTCCCCGATGAGGACCCCGCCATCCGCCATGCGCTGGAGGTAATCTATGGCGAGAGTAACCTCACACCGGAGAGGATGGAGCACTACCGCTCGCTCTTTTCTCCCTACTGCTCGGTGGCTGCGCTCTACTTGTGGGCCTACGAGGCACAACTACCACCCTCCCGAGTGGAGATTACCATCCGCTCGCTTGGTTTTGCGAGGCTCAAGGATAAGGTGGTGCGCTACTCATTCCACACCACTCCTCGCGGCGAAATGTTGGTGGCTTCGAGTGCCAAGGGTGTCTGCCGTGTGGCCTTTGCGGATGATAGAGAGGAGGCTCTCGACGAGCTGCGAGCCGAACTGAAGGGTGCGGTGCTCGAGGAGCGCGAGGACCTCTGCCACCGCCAGATTATGGCCCTCATGGAGGGGCGTGGACCCCGCAAACTCACCCTCTATCTGGAGGGTACATCCTTCGAGCGTAAGGTGTGGAGGGAGCTGCTCAAGGTGCCCTATGGTATCACGGTGAGCTATGCCGATATTGCTGCCGCCACGGGTTTCACGAAGGCCTATCGCTCGGTGGGTAACGCGGTGGGAGCCAACCCAATAGCTGTGATTATCCCCTGTCATCGTGTGATTCATGCCGATGGCTCACTCGGTTCCTACAATGCCGGGGCCGACAAAAAACAGTCGTTGCTGAGGGGCGAGGTGGAGAAGAGAATGTAGCAACCAAACAACGCAGAAACAGAGAGAAAAATGAAGAGATATATCCTGACTCTTGTAGCCCTGATGGTGGCCGTGGACTCGCTTTGGGCTTTCAACCACACCACATGTGAGGTGGCGAGCCGCGTGATGAACAAAGGGGTGCCGGTGGTGGTCATAACCCCCGAGAACTACTCGCCCCGGAGTGATGCGAGGTACGATGTGGTCTACCTGCTCCACGGATATAGTGATAACCACACCTCGTGGCACGAGCGATTGGGGGTGGGGCGCTACGCCGACCTCTACAACCTCATCATCGTCTGCCCCCACGGCAACAACAGCTGGTATTGGGATAGCCCCGCGGACCCCGCATATCGCTATGAAACATTTGTGGTCGAGGAACTTGTCGGGTGGGTGGATGCCAACTACCACACCAATGCCCACCGCTCGGGGCGTGCCATCACAGGCAACTCCATGGGCGGCCACGGAGCGCTCTATCTCACCCTGCGCCATTTGGAGACCTTTGGTGCTGTGGGTAGCACCTCGGGCGGCGTGGATATCACCCCCTTTGACGATTGGGAGATTGCCCAAAGGCTCGGCTCCAAGGAGGTGTATCCCGAGCGTTGGGAGGAGTACACGGTGACCAATATGCTCCACTTGGCACCCACGGATGGGTCGCTGGCGATGGTTATCGACTGCGGCACGGAGGATTTTTTCTATGATGTGAACTGCGAGTTGCACCGCAAACTCTCGGAGCGCGGTGTGCCCCACGACTTCACCGTGCGCCCCGGCAGCCATAATTGGCACTATTGGCGCACCTCCATCGCCTACCAGATGCTCTTTTTCGACAATTTTTTCGAGAATAATTAGTAATCAAAAGATAGATAAAAAACTTACAGCAATGGAATTTGAAGGATTGGTTTACAGGGTTCTCCCTGTTGTGAAGGGCACAAGTGCCCGAGGAGAGTGGACAAAGCAGGAGGTGGTGTTTGAAATCCCCGGCGATTTCAACCGCAAGCTCTGCGTGGGTTTCTGGGGCGACAAGGCTCTGGAGGCCGCTTCGCTGAAGCCCGGCGAGCAGGTGGAGGTATCCATCAACCTCGAGTCGAGGGAGTACAACGGCCGCTGGTACACCGAGGCAAGGGCGTGGAAGATTGCCCGCAAGGCACCCGAAGCCGCAGCCCCCGCACCCGAGCTGCCCCCCATCTCCATCGAGGAGCCCGCATACGGCGCAATGCCTGTGGATGATATGCCCTTCTAACCGTACGAGGTGAAACGCATAGGTATCATATCCGATCTCCACGGCACCTTCGATGAGCCCCTCCGTCAGTTTCTTGCCGAGGTTGACGAGATTTGGTGTGCGGGCGACATCGGTGAGAGCAAGGCTAACGAGGCCATGATGGCTTTCGGGAAGCCTGTGGTGGCTGTCCATGGCAACATCGACGACCACACGATGAGGCTCACTTGGCCCGAGTGGCAATGCTTTGAGAGGGAGGGTGCGCGGGTGCTGATGACCCACATAGGCTTCTATGGTGGCCGCTACACTCGCGATGTCTATGCCAAGATTTGCCGCCTCAGGCCCACAATTTTCGTCTGTGGCCACAGCCACATACTGCGTGTGGGCTACGACAAACGGCTCGGAGTGCTCAACATCAACCCCGGAGCTGCCGGATGCAACGGCTTCCACCGTGTGCGTACAGCTGTGAGGCTCACCATCGAGGATGGCACCCCCAAGGAGTTGGAGGTGTGGGAGCGTGCGCGAGGTTAGTCGGCGCAGAGCAAAAACAAAAACGCAACACTTTCTGAAAAGTGTTGCGTTTTTGTTTTATGATACTCAGTTGCTCCTACCAGAGTTTTGCGGGATACTCGCCGGCCCTGATGAGGCTTCGGATTTTGGCCTCCACATCGGGCTTGTCCTCCTTGTAGGTGACGCCAAACCACTGCGCATCGCAGGTGAGCACCTTCATGGTAGCCTCGCCGCTCTCGAGGAGGTTGTTCACCACATTGGCAATGTAGTACTCGCTCTTGAGGTTGGCCATGGTTTCGGGCTTGCGGAGGAAATCTACAAAGAGCCTCTCGCTGTGGCCGAAATAGTCGGGAGTGAAGCCAAACATGTTCATCGACACGGTGCTCTCGGCGTCAATCTCCACATACTCGCCACCCTCCTCATAGGTCACCTTGCCGCTTGCCTGTCGTTTCACACCGAGGCGCTCGGTCATACCCTTCAGGTAGCCCTGCTCGTCGACGATGCACTCGCCCCTCGACACGGTGCCAAACTCACTGAGGGTGTTGGCGAGCTTGTAGCCCACCATGCAATATTTACCCCTATCTTCGGCGGTGAGAGAGTTGAGGTAGGTGGCCATGGTGCGGAAGGCGTCGTAGCCATAGAAGTCGTCGGCATTAATCACTGCGAAGGGCTCGTTGATAACATCTGCGCCCATCATGATTGCGTGGTTGGTACCCCAAGGTTTGCTCCTCTCGGCGGGCACGCTGAAGCCCTCGGGGAGTTTGTCGAGCTCCTGATATACGAAGTCGACCTCAATCTTGCCGCCAAAGCGCGAGGCGGGGAAGGCGGCCTTGAAGGAGTCGGCAAAGGTGCTGCGGATGACAAATACCACTTTGCCGAAGCCGGCGCGCACAGCGTCGAAAATGGAGTAGTCGATGATAGCCTCACCTGCGGGGCCTACGCCGTCCATCTGCTTGAGTGAACCATAGCGCGAAGCCATGCCTGCTGCCAGAACAAGGAGTGTGGGTTTGCTCATAATTTCTGCTATATTTTTCAGTTGTTAATTTGCTAATTGTCTGACTTGAAAGTGCAAATGTATACCTTTATTATTAATTAGCAAAATTTGAACCTCTTAATTTGCCCCACTCTGAACTCTGTTGTCCAACGGCACAGCCTTGCAAGCAAGCCCGGGGGGATGAGGCTTTCACCCCTCGCCTCTATTGTGAGTCGAGCACTTAAGGGGCGTTGACAGGGGAGCGCTCCCTAAAACTTCAAGTAAAAATCTTTGGTGAGGGCGCGGTATTCGGGCGAGAAGTCGCCGCCGGGGAGGTGGATGGTGAGCTCCGTGCGGAGGGTTGGTTGTGGGTGGCGACCATACTCCACGAGGGAGCGGATAGGCCTTGCCCCACTCTTGGTGGCCACATCGGTGCGGCGTGCGAGGAAGAGCCCTTTGCGGGCGGCGGCCAAGGTCATGTCGGCCACAGCATCCGTGGGGAGTACAAGGCTCATAATCCCTTCGGGGGCGAGCAGGCGCGCAGCTGTGGTTGCAAGGTCGTCGAAGGAGAGCGAGGTGGTGTGTCGAGCCGTGGTGCGTGCGCCGTTGGGCGAGGTGAGCGAATCGACAAAGTAGGGAGGGTTGGAGAGGAGGTGGTCGAAGCCCCCCTCTGTGGGTTCGTAGCTCTGGATGGGGCTATTGACAATGGCTACCCTCGCGGCCCATGGGGAGCGCGAGGCGTTCTCTGTGGCATCCTGCGAGGCCCCCTCCTCAATCTCGACACCCACAACTCGGGCACCCCACTCTTCGGTGCGCTGTGCGGCCATGAGGGCTATGAGCCCCGTGCCACACCCCACATCAATAATCCGCCCGTGCGAGGGCTCCAAGCGTGCCCATGCGCCGAGGAGCACGCCATCGGTGCCCACCTTCATTGCCGAGCGCTCCTGCTCGATGCCAAATCGTTTGAATGTGAAACTGCCAGCCATAGTTGTCGGAGAGGGGTTTTATTCTTTCCAATCGCCATTGATGCCTACGCCGAAGAGTGCGTAGTCATACTTCACGGGGTCCTCCGCATCGGCCTCTCGCAGCTCCCTCATCACCTCCTCCACAGCTTTCCAATCATTCTGTCGGCGGGTGAGAAGGCCCAATCCTCGGGCAATGTTGCCCGAGTGGAGGTCGAGCGGAAGGTAGAGTGCTGAGGCGGGTATGCGGCTCCAGTAGCCAAAATCGACACCGTGAACATCGGGCCTCACCATCCAGCGGAGATACATGTTGAGCCTCTTGCAGGCTGCCCCCTTGGCTATCGACGAGAGGTGTTTCTCGCTACGGACGGGGTGGGGGGTGCTGAAGAAGAGGGTGCGGAAGTTGGCGAGGGTGGTGCGCATGTCGCCCGTGCGCTCATAGTCGCTCTGGAACCACTCGCCCAGCGAGCCGTGGGTGGCACAGATGTGGCGTATGGCCCTCACAAATACCTCGAGGTCGGTGCCGTTGAAGGTGCGGTGGACATACCTTTCGAGCCCCCTTAACTCCTTGTCGGATGCCCCCATTGTGAACTCATAGGGGGCGCCGTCGAGCAGCTCCATCATGCGGTGGCCGCTCTTTACGATGGCTTTGCGATTGCCCCAAGCGATGGTGGCTGCCAAGAGGCCGCTCACCTCGCGGTCGAGCTGGGTGCTAAAGGAGTGGGGTACGGATATGGGGTCGGGCTCAATGAAATCGGGGTTGTCGTATCGCAACCATAGCTCGTCGAGGGTCTCTTTCAGATCGCTGTTCATGGGGTGTAGTGGCGTGTGGGGTTAGTGGGTTGGCAGGGCGACTAAGGGGTGACAATCGCTCCGTCGATTATGGTGAGTTTGCGGTCGCTCATGGCAGCCAGCCCATCATCGTGGGTCACCACAACCACCGTGAGCCCCAACTTCTCGCGCAACTCGAAGAAGAGGTTGTGTATCTCTGTGCGGTTGTGGCTGTCGAGGTTGCCCGAGGGCTCGTCGGCCAACAGTATTCGGGGGGAGTTGATGAGTGCTCGTGCAATAGCCACCCTCTGCTGCTCGCCACCCGAGAGCTCGGCAGGCTTGTGGGAGCCCCTCTCTTCGAGCCCCACAATCCTCAGTAACTCGCGTGCGCGAGCCTCCACCTCCTCCCTCTCGCGGCCTGCAATGTAGCCGGGGATGCAGATGTTCTCCAGAGCGGTGAACTCGGGGAGCAGGTAGTGGAATTGGAACACAAGGCCTATGCGACTGCCGCGGAAGTCGGCCGCAGCGTCGCTGCCCAAAGTGCCCACATCCACACCATCCACCACCACCTTGCCCCCGTCGAACTCCGAGAGGGCACCCATGGCGTGGAGAAGGGTGGTTTTGCCGGCACCGCTGGGGCCCACGATGGCCACCACCTCGCCCTCGGCGATGGTGAGCGACACACCACGGAGCACCTCGAGGGTGCCATAGCGTTTGGTGAGGTTCTCTATGCGGATGATATCTTGTTTCATGGCTGTTGGAGTTTTTCGAAAAGGGTTATTACTTGCTTGGCGGCCAGCGGGTCGTGTACGCGGAGGATGTCGGCTCCCCTCTCGAGCAGCGACCAATGGAGGGCTGTGGTGGCCTCCAGAGCCTCCTCGGGGGTGATGCCGAGGGTGCGGCAGATGAAACTCTTGCGAGAGATACCCACCAATACCCTGTGCCCCAACGAGGCTATGCGCTCCAGCCCGCGGAGGAGGGCAAAGTTCTGCTCGTCGCTCTTGGCAAAGCCTATGCCGGGGTCTAGGATAATCTCCTCCACACCCTTCACCCGTAGGTGGTCGGCACGCCTTTCGAGCCATTCGGCTACCTCCGTCACCACATCACCATACTCTGTGAGGTTCTGCATGGTGCGGGGATTACCCCTCGAGTGCATTATGACCATGGGTGCGCGGTGGTAGGCCGCAACCTCCACGATGCGCGGGTCGCGCTCGCCACCCGTGATGTCGTTCACAATAACATTCTCCCATCGGCGGAGCACCATCTCGGCCACATCGCTGTGGAAGGTGTCAATCGAGAGTGTCACCATGGGGGCTACCTCGCGGGCTGCCTCCACCCCGGCTCTCACACGCGACATCTCCACCTCAATGGGGACATCCTCCGCCCCCGGGCGGGTGGAGCAGCCGCCAATATCAATTATGTCGGCCCCGTCGGCCAGAAGGCTCTCGACCCTCAGGCGCAACGCATCGCGCTCCTCGGCTCGGCTCTCGGCAAAGAAGGAGTCGGGGGTGACATTCAGTATGGCCATTACCTCGCGGCGAGTGGTGGTGGTCTTCATAGGCGGGTTCTATTTTTTCAGTTGTCGGATAGCTTGGTCAATATGGTCGGCGAGTGGCTCGAGTGGGCGGCCGTCGGCCACCACCACAATGTCTGCCCTCGACCTCATCTCCTCGACACTCATCTGGCGGCTTATGCGCTCCCTCACCTGCTCGGGCGAGAGGCCATCCCTTGCCACACACCTCTCCACACGCAGTTCCAACGGTGCATCCACCACTACGGCGAAGTCGTAGTGGCCCACCAATGGGGAGCTGAAGAGCAGGGCACTCTCCACAATCACATAGTCGCCACTCTCCCCCTCGGCCCACTCCTCAAAGTCGGCCACCACACGGGGATGGACCACTCCATTGAGCTGCGACAACAGGGTCGGGTCGCTGAATGCGCGTGAGGCAATGTGGCCCCTGTTGAGCCCCTCGGGGGTGTAGGCCTCGCTGCCAAAGAGTGCAACAATGCCCTCCCTCACCTGAGGGTCGGAGTTCATAATCTCCTTGGCTCGGCGGTCGGAGTCGTAGATAGCTATGGAGTGGCGTTCGGCAAGCACTCTGCAAAGTGTGCTCTTGCCGCTACCAATACCTCCCGTTATGGCCACTCGTTTCATGTTGTTGCAGGGTGTGGGTGCTCCGAGGCGGTTAATACTCGTCGAGAATGATGTAGGGCAGGCGGCTCACAGAGAGCACCTTGAGGCTGGGGTAGCGCACCGAAATGGCGCTCTGCAACGACTCGGGAGCAACCTCCCAAGTGTCGGACATCCCCTCCACAGGCTTCATTTCAACATCCGTGCGCTGCAACTTCACCATCTTACGCTTGAAGTAGCGGGCGCCTATAATGCTGTGGCCCGTGCCCTCCATGATGCAGGTTGCGCGGTGGCGCTCGCCCTCAATGATGACCGTCACGGGTACCTCGGCCGTGTAGGTGTACTTCAACTTGCCGCTATACCAAAATATCAGCGCCAAGCCGAGTGCAACAAGAAAGGCGGGGGTGATGCGCTGTTTGACCATTCCCGCAATCTCCATGCCTTTGTCCAGAATCTTCTTTGTCATATCCTTGTGTCTGTTTTGTTTCGTGGGTTTACAGCTGTTTGAGGGCCAAGCGTATGAGTGTCTCCACCTCGGCATGGGGGCTCTCTTTGAGCACTTTGCGCAGCACCTTCTCCGAGGCAGCTTTGCCAAAGCCGAGCATCACAAGTGCCTGAAGTGCCTCGTTGTAGCTCTCGCTCTGGTCCGAAATGTTGCCCAGCACCTCCTTCTGTGCCACCCTCTCGCCAGAGCCGGCAACGGCCACCACCTTGTCCTTAATCTCCACAATAATCTTCTGTGCTGTCTTGAGGCCGAGCCCCTTGACATTCTTAAGCAACACGGCGTTTTCGCTGGAGATGATGTTGGCGAGTTCGGCGGGGGTGTAGGTGGAGAGTATCATCCTCGCAGTGCCGCCGCCCACCCCCGATACCCCTATCAGCAGGCGGAAAATATCCCTCTCGGCCCTCTCGGCAAAGCCATAGAGCACCTCGGAGTCCTCCCTCACGGCGTGGTGGACATAGACGAGTGCCTCCTCGCGCCCCTCGAGCTGCGAGTAGGTGTGGAGCGAGATGGTTACAATGTAGCCCACGCCGCCACACTCAATAACGGCATAGGTGGGTGTCAGTTCGGCCACAAGGCCGCGCAGGTAGTCATACATAGTCTTCAGTCTTCTTTTGGGTGAGGCCTCCTACGGAGGCCGTCTAACCTACAAAGATACATTTTTGAATTGAAAATTGAAAATCGGGGATTGAAAATTTCCCGAAATTCCCCAAGCCGCAGGCAGAGTGGCTGTTTTGTCGGGGGACAAAATAAAAAGACGGAGCACAATCGGTGTGCTCCGTCCTCTGTGTCGGTGTGTTGGTAACCCTACTTGGTGTAGCTTGCGTTGAGGCCGGCAACAATCTCTGCGGTGATGTTGAGGGCGGGGTTAGCGTTGATGATGGGGCCACCCACGGTCTGGCTCGACAGCACGATGTCGTAGCGGAGGTCGCTGTTGAGCTTGGCAACATACTCATAGATGTTGTTCACAATCTGGTTGTTGATAACCATCTCCTTCTCGGCCAGCTCATTGCCAACCTTCTGAGCCTCCTGCTGGTGTTTGTTGATGCGCTCCTGAATCTTGGCCTCTTCGGCGGCGAGTTTCTGCATCTCGGTCTCGGCGTTGGCGCGGGTGATGAGCACCTTGTTCACCTTGTCCTGAAGCTCTACAACCTTGTTCTGGAGTTTGCTGTAGTCCTTCTCGATGGCCTGCTCGGTGGCGGCAAGGCGTTTGGTTACCTTGTCGTACTCGGCCTGAAACTCGGTGTTCTGGTCGATGGCAAACTTATACTCGGCAACTACCTGATCGATGTAGAAATAGGCGATTTTGCCGGTGGTAACTGCTGCCTGCTCACCCTCGGTGGCGGCTGCGGGAGCGTTGTTGTTGCAAGCAGTAAGACCCATTACGAGGGCTGCAACTGCAAAGAGAATCTTTTTCATTGAGTGTTTATTGTTGTTATTGTTTATTCATTCAGCCTTTTACAGCCCACAAAGATACCTTATGGAATTCAAAATTCAAAATTCAAAGTTGAAATTGAGCCCGAATGGCTCTTTTGTGACAAAAGGTCGTTGCTGTTATTTCACGCTGGCGGAGGGGATTTCGTTCCAATGGGTGGTGTAGCGGGGTGAGCGGTTGGCGCAGAGCGTGAGCCCCTCGCCCTTGTTTTGCACACCAAGGCGCACCGCTCCACGGCCGTGGGTGGTGCTTATGGCATCTAAGGCCTCGGTGAGGCGGTGCTCCCTCTCTCGGTGACCACAGTCGCCAAAGAGGCTCTGCATGGTGGCTCCTTCGGGCTCCATGCGAGTCACCACAACGCCTGCCTTCTTGTAGCCCACGGCGGGGTTAAAGAGCTCGCCCACAGCACTTGCGGCCGCCGCCACAATGGTGCGCTGGTCGTTGGTGCTCTCCGCAAAGGGTATAAGAACACTGCCATAGCTCTCGGTTGTCTGCTCCTTGAAGCGGTTGGGGAGGGCAAACACCACCATCTCGGCACACAGCGTCTGTTGCTCACGCAGTTTCTCGGCCACCTGTGCGGCAAAGCCTGCCACCTGCTCGGCCAATACTGTGGAGTTGGTCACCTCGTGGGCAAAGCTGCGCGACACACATATCGACTGCTTGGCTATGGTGGTGTCCTCAAACTTTATGCAGGGCACTCCGCGTAGCTCGCGCCATGTGCGTGTGCCCGTAATGCCCAGCAGCGACCTCACAACCCCCTCCTCCATTTGGCAGAACTCCCAAGCGGTGTAGACATGCCTTTCGCGCAGCTTGCGGGCCGACTTGCGACCTATGCCCCACACATCCTCTATGGGAAATTTGCCGAGTACCTTCTCGATATCCTCGGGGCGGTGCATGTAGCATCCGCCGCGCAGTTTGGGGTACTGTTTACAGAGTTTCGAGGCAATCTTGGCGAGGGTTTTTGTGGGGGCTATGCCCACCGACACGGGGATGGCTGTGAGCCTTTGGCAGCGGAGAGATATCTCCTTGGCATAGGCGTCGAGGTCGAGGTGCTCCATGCCTGTGAGGTCCAGAAAAGCCTCGTCGATGGAGTAGACCTCCACGCTGGGGGCAAACTCCTGCAACACGAGCCTTACCCTGCGCGACATGTCGCCATAGAGAGCCATGTTGCCCGAAAATACGGCAACATTGTGCTGCTCGATGATGTGGCGGATTTTGAAGAGCGGGTCGCCCATCTTTATGCCGAGAGCCTTTGCCTCGTTGGAGCGGGCAATGGCACAGCCGTCGTTGCTCGAGAGGACAATGACGGGGCGTCCCACGAGGTCGGGTCGGAAGACCCTCTCGCAGGAGGCAAAGAAGTTGTTGCAGTCGGCCAGTGCGTACATGTTTCCCGGGGGCTTGAGTTTAAAAGGTGTAGCCCACCCTTACACTAAAACTCAGAGCCACTTTGTCGCTCTTGACACCCATGAAGTCGAGCAGCTGAAAGCCGTGGTGGTAGCCTGTTTCGGCGGGGGTGCCAAAGGCGTAGCCCGCACCTGCCCAGCCATCCACAAGGAGGCGTCCGAAACTCATCTGGTAGCCCGCCGTGGCCAACAGTGCACACATCTCGGCAAGGGTGCGACCTCCCGTCGAGTGGGTGTAGTGGTAGCGCGAGTAGATGGCTTCGGGGCGCACATAGAGGCCATCCAGAGGTCGGGAGGGGGAGTAGTTGCCCACGAAGAACTTGTGGCTATAGCGGAGGGTGAAGCCCATGGGGTCGTTATCGAACTTGTCGTAGCCAGCAGAGATGAGGCTTGTGCACACCTCGGCACTCTGGCGCCATTCGGGGAGAGCCCTCTCGTAGGAGATCTTGGTGCTGCCCGTAATCCACGAAAGGAAGGTTATTTTCACGGCATTCTTCTCCCCCTCCTCAGCTCTCAGCGGGGCGGCAAGGGTTGCCATCAGCAGCAGTAGGCAGAAAATCCTCCTCATAGTCGGTCTTTTAAACAGTGGTTACGCTTTTTTAATAATATATGTCACCACGCCCCAGATGGTGAAGTTGTTCTCGGGGGTGATGACTATGGGTTTATACTTGGCGTTCTCGGCATTGGCAGGGAGCAGTCGCACCCCCGAGGGAGTTATCTCCACCTGCTTCACGGTATACTCGCCGTCGATGTAGCATACAGCCTTGCAGCCGTTGTAGGGGTCGATGGCGCGGTCCACAATGATTATGTCGCCATCGTCCATGGCCTCGTCGACCATCGACACTCCGTCGATGCGGAAGAAGAAGGTGGATGCTTTGTGGCGCACAAGGAGTTTTACAAGGTCGAGCTTCTCCCTCAAATCCTCGGCGGGCGAGGGGAAACCTGCCTTCACATCTCCTACGATGTGGCCCTCGAATGAGCCCTCGTCTATGGCATAGGGGGTGAGTTTTTCCATGATGTTTGTTAGTTGTTCGACCCCGAGAGTAGAACCAAACGAGGGTGCCCCGTGTTGGAGGCACCCTCGGTAAGTATCCCTCGTTGCACCCGTCAACCCATAACGAGCGGGGTTTGCGGGGCGGAGTGTTGCTATTTGTGCTCCTTCTGTGCTTTGATGAAGTCGTTGAGCTCCACGATACGCTTCTGCGAAGCCTCGAGTTTGTCGCCCTCGGTCACGAGTTTGTAGCTCTCGATGGCAGCCTCGTTGTTGTTCTTGGTGTCGTGAGCAACAGCGATGAGGTAGTAAATCTCGCTCTGCTGTGCGGGGAGGGTTGCGATGGCAGCTGCGAGCTCACCCCATGCTA
The DNA here is from genome assembly GCA_017628305.1 of Tidjanibacter sp. GTDB lineage: Bacteria > Bacteroidota > Bacteroidia > Bacteroidales > Rikenellaceae > Tidjanibacter. The sequence continues at coordinate 8,545 of JAGBZI010000075.1, read as the reverse complement.
CAACATTGTCCCAATCCTCGTTGGTAGCTGCGGTCTGCAAGCGGTAGAGCTGGTTGTCGTAGTTGATGGGGTCGGCGTTGATGAGGGTCTCGAGGGTTGCATAGGCAGCCTCTTTGTTGCCGGCGTTGTTCTCCTCCTGAGCCTTCACGAGCAGATACTGCGAGAGCTCGGCTTTAGCGCGTGCAGCAGCCTCGGCGAAGCGGCTGTGTCGTTTCTCCAGAGCAATAACATCGGTGTAAACCCTAACGCCATTCTCCCAGTCGCCAAGCTCGCAGTAGCTCATAGCGAGGTAGAGAGCGAGTTTGGTATCCTGAGGGTTGGCCTCGTAACCCTTCACAAACACCTCAACAGCCGATGCGTAGTCCTTGCTGTTGAAAGCGGCAGCACCCTTCACGGTGTAAATCTGCGAAACGATGGTTTTAACTTTGTTGAGAGTCTTGGAGTCGTTATAGAGCTTTGCGGTCTCCTCTGCTTTGGCGAGGTTTACAAGAGCGTTGTCGAAATCTTTGGCCTTGGTCTGTGCGTAGCCAATCTGGAAGTGGCAGTTGGGGATGTAACCCTGAGCCTTCTCTGCAAGCTCAAAGTTCTCGGCAGCAAATGCGGCCTCCACGGTCTGCTCAAAAGCGGTGAGAGCCTCGGTGTAGTTCTTTGCCTTCACAGCCTGAACGGCTTTGTTCCACAATACTGCGGGATCCTCCTGTGCGGAAGCGATGGTGCTCACGGCCAAAGCTGCGAGAGCTACGATAAACGATTTGATTTTCATTTTTGCTTGGTTTTATTGTGTTAGTTTTGTCTTTATTCTTGTTATATAACGGATATTCAGCCCACAAAAGTATAAATTACTCCGAGGAAATCAAACTACCCTCGCAGTTTTTTGAAAAATTCCTCCATCAGCGTTCGGCACTCCTCCTCCATGAAGCCTCCTCGGACCTCCGTTTTGGGGTGGAGAATGGTCCCGCCCACGGAGCTGTAACCCCTCTTGGGGTCGGCGGCTCCATAGACAATGCCCCCAATCTGGCTCCAAGCCAGCGCACCGGCGCACATCACACATGGTTCCACGGTGACATATATGGTAGCCTCGGGGAGATACTTGCTGCCCAGAGCATTCATGGCTGCCGTCAGGGCCAACATCTCGGCGTGGGCTGTGGAGTCGCCCAAAGCCTCCACCCTGTTGTGCCCTTTGCCCACTATGCGGCCGCCACACACAACCACCGCGCCGATGGGTATCTCGCCCTCCTCGGCCGCCATGCGGGCCTCCGAGAGCGCTGTTTGCATAAAAAAATGCTCTATGTTGTAGTCGTTTTCCATCTTTTTGTGTACCTTTGACAGATTTTTCTGAAAAATAGAAATCACACAAAGATACGAAAAAATAATCAGACAATAAAATACCACTATGTACAGAACACACACTTGTGGCGAACTTCGCCTCGCAAACCTCTCACAGGAGGTGACCCTCGCCGGTTGGGTGCAGCGCGTGCGCAACCTTGGCGGCATGACCTTTATCGACCTGCGTGACCGCTATGGCATCACCCAGTTGGTGGTGGACGACAACAGCTCCGAAGAGGTGAAGCAGGCTGCCGCTTCGCTCGGTAGGGAGTTTGTGATTCAGGCTTCGGGTCGCGTGCTGGAGCGCTCCAGCAAAAACAGCAAAATCCCCACAGGCGAGATTGAGGTTGCTATCTCCTCGCTGAAGGTGCTCAATGCTGCCGACACCCCTCCCTTCACCATCGAGGACAACACCGATGGCGGCGACGACCTGAGGATGCGCTACCGCTACCTCGACCTGAGGCGTAATCCCCTGAAAAATGCCCTCATGCTCCGCCACCGTATGGCTCAGGTTACTCGCAACTTCCTCGACGGCGAGAACTTCATGGAGATTGAGACCCCCTATATGATTAACTCCACCCCCGAGGGTGCTCGCGACTTCCTTGTTCCCTCGAGGCTCAACCCCGGTAAGTTCTATGCACTGCCCCAGTCGCCCCAGACCTTCAAGCAGCTGCTTATGGTGGCCGGTTACGACCGCTACTTCCAGATTGTGCGCTGCTTCCGCGACGAGGACCTTCGTGCAGACCGCCAGCCCGAGTTTACACAGATTGACTGCGAGATGTCGTTTGTGGAGCAGGAGGATGTGCTCAACATCTTCGAGCGATTTGCCAAGACCCTCTTCCGCGAGGTGCTGGGCGTGGAGATTAACTACGAATTCCCTCGCATGTCGTGGCACGAGGCTATGGAGAAGTATGGCTCCGACAAACCCGATATCCGTTTCGGCATGGAGTTCAACAATATTACCGCCGATGTTAAGGGCAAAGATTTTGTCGTTTTCGACTCGGCTGAATATGTGGGTGCCATTGTGGCTCCTGGCTGTGCAGGCTACACTCGCAAGCAGATTGATGGCCTCACCGATTTCGTGAAGCGTCCTCAGGTGGGCGCCAAGGGTCTGGTGTGGATTCGCATCGACGAGAATGGTGTGAAGTCGAGCATCGACAAGTTCTACACCCCCGAGGAGCTCTCGGCCATTGCCACCAAGTGTGGCGCCTCCGCAGGTGACCTTATCCTCATCCTTGCCGGCGATAGGAAACACACCCTCTCGGCACTCAATGTTCTCCGTCTGGAGATGGGTGATCGCCTTGGTCTGCGCGACCCCAAGAAGTTTGCCCCCATGTGGGTTGTGGACTTCCCCCTGCTCGAGTGGGACGAGGAGACCCAGCGTTTCTACGCTATGCACCACCCCTTCACCTCGCCCAAACCCGAGGATGTTGAGTGGATGGAGAGCGACCCCGGTAGGGTGCGTGCCAACGCCTACGACTTCGTGTGCAACGGAGTTGAGGTGGGCGGCGGCTCGGTGCGTATCTTCGATAGCCAGCTGCAGCAGAAGATGTTCCGCCTGTTGGGCTTCACTCCCGAGCAGGCTGAGGCACAGTTTGGCTTCCTGATGAATGCCTTTAAGTTTGGCGCACCTCCCCATGCCGGTATCGCCTTTGGTTTCGATAGGTTCTGCTCGCTCTTTGGCGGCTCGGAGTCCATCCGCGACTACATCGCCTTCCCCAAGAACAATCAGGGTCGCGATGTGATGGTTGATTCGCCCACCAGCATCGACCCCGCACAGTTGGTAGATTTGAAAATCCAGCTTGTCAAGGAGTAGTCTTTAGAACAGATATTATCGGTGCTTTTTGCACCAACCTTCCGAGAGCGAGTTCCTCGCCTACGCTTAGTAGGCTGCGGGCTCGCTCCTTTTTTTTGGCAGCGACTTGCCGCAATCTCTTAATTCAATGGCATTGCAGAAGCGATGTAAAAGGGTCGATAAATAAAATAGCCCAACCTCTGGTGCGAGGTTGGGCTATACTTTAGGGGGTGGCTCCCACTAACCGAGTGTCTTGCCAAATCGTTGTGCAACCTCCTCGGTCATATCCTTGAGAATCATCTGCAAGCGATTTTCGGGCACCTGCTCGATGTCGAGAATCATCAGTGCGTCGAGTGCGTCGCAGAAGTCGTGGTCCACATTGTAGCCCACGATGTGGCTGTTGAGCTGGAGATACTTTTTAATAAGTACGGGAATCTTGCGCTCATCCTTCTCGATGTCGCACACAATCTTGTCAATCAGCGAGATGTTCTCCACCTTCTCGATGAGTCGTGGGTCGATGGGGGCATCGATACCCTCGGCACCTGTGCGGGGGTGGATATGTGCGGCCAGTTGGTGGTCGAAGTGGTGCTGGGTGAGGTGGGTCATGATGATGGTTTTCGAGGAGCGTTGGAACTCGCCCGAGATGGTTACGGGACCCACGAGGTAGCGGTAGTCGGCACTGGTGAGCAGTGTGTGGAATATGCCTCTCCAGAGCATCAGGAGCGAGGTGGGCTTGCGCTGGTAGTCGGTGGTGATGAACGAGCGGCCCAGCTCGATGGCGCTACCCAGCATGCCCTCCAACTCCTTGTCGTAGCGGAAGAGCGAGTGGGTGTAGAAACCATCCATCCCATACTTATCCATAATCTCGCGACCGAAGCCCATGCGGTAGGCACCCACAAGTGCCTTAGCCTCGTTGTCCCAGATGAAGAGTTGGCGGTAATAGCCATCGTATTGGTCGATGTCGGCACTCTTCATGGAGCCCTCGCCTATGCTGCGGAAGGTAATCTCTCGCAGTCGGCCAATCTCCTGCATCATATAGGGAATCTCGGCCGAGGGGGCAAGGTATACGGAGTAGTGGTCGCCTTGGTCGAAGAGTTTGCGCGAGGGGTCGAGTGCGGCGATTTCGTCGTCCAACTTCTGGGGGTCAATGGGGGCTATGATGTCGCCCATGTAACCTTGGTCTTTGAGAATCTCCTCGCCTGTGCGCACGGGTTTCTCTCGGCAGTTCTCCAAGTAGTCCACCGCGGCGCGGAGGTAGTTGTGGTAGGTGTCGAGATCGGTGAGCTCCTTGAGGCACGAGGCTGTGAGGGGCGAACCCAGAACGATGGGAAATTTCTTACCCTTCTTATTGAATACCTCGTGGCAGAGCATTGCGGTGCGCAGACGGGGGTGAATCTTGCCGAGCAGTCGGAATGTGAGGCTGTTTTTGCCGTCAATCCAGCCGGGGACGATGGTGGCCCCACTCTTGCGCATCAGTTTGATGGCTGCCGAGTCCCACCTCTTGTCGGAGATGCGGCTCCACCCCTTCTGCCAAGTGGACACCTCGCCCGCGGGGAAGAGAAGCAGACAGCCACCCTCGCTGAGGTGTTTGAGCCCCTGCTTGAGCCCTGCCAAGTTGCCACCCTTGCGCTCCTCGAAAGGATTGACAGGGATGAGGTAGGGCTGGATGGGCTCCAGACGGGTGAGGAGGAAGTTGCCGAGGAACTTCACATCCTGACGGATGCGGCTTACGGCATGGAGCAGTACAATGCCATCGACAATACCTGTGGGGTGGTTGCAGATGATGATTGTGGGACCCTCGGTGGGAATGTTCGAAAGGCTCTTGGAGTCCACATCGACGCTGATGCCCAGCTCGGCAATTATGGCGTCGAGGTCCTGCTTCTCCTGTGCCATCAGCCTTGCATAGGCCTCCTCGGCCTTGCGGGTGCCGAAAATCCACAAGATGAAGCGGGCCACAAGGCGGGCAAACAGCCCCTTGCGACCGAAGGTGAACTCCTCGGTGTTAAATAGTTTGTTGCTCATAGTTTGAGTATGCTTTCCGGCAGCCGATAGTTGTGTGTGGAAAAAGACTGCCAATCAAAATACAAAAGTACCATTTTTTTTCGTTTAATCAATAAAAAGTAGTTAATTTGTAGTGTGATTGAGGTTAATAAACACATGAAGGAGCTCAAAGAGGCAGTGTCGATGCTCCCCACCACCCCGGGTGTCTACCAATTTATGGACTCCACGGGGAGGGTTATCTATGTGGGAAAGGCTGTCAATCTGCGTCGCAGGGTGGGCTCCTATTTTGTTGATTCCAAGAAGCATGGGGCCAAGGTGAGGGTGCTGGTGTCGAAAATCGCGCAGCTGAAACATATCTCCACCCCCTCCGAGCACGACGCACTGCTGCTCGAAAACTCCCTTATTAAGACCCTCAAACCCCGCTATAACATCCTCCTCAAGGACGACAAAACCTACCCTTGGATTGTGGTGCGCGGCGAGGATTTTCCTCGTGTGGAGTCCACGCGCAAGGTGGTGAGGGATGGCTCCACCTACTTCGGCCCCTACTCGTCGGTGGGGGTGCAGAGGGCGGTGCTGGAGAGCCTCAGGGAGATTTACCAGATACGCACTTGCAGCCTCAATCTTTCGCCCGAGATGGTCGATAGGCGCAACTATCGAGTCTGCCTCCAGTACCACATAGGCAACTGTGCGGGGCCCTGCGAGGGGCGCCAGAGTGCCGAGGAGTATGCAGCTATGGTTGAGCTTGTTAAACGACACCTGAGGGGCGACCTGCGACCCGCTAAGGAGTACCTCACGGAGAGGATGCAGAGTGCTGCCGCGGTGCTCAACTTCGAGAAAGCCGCCCACTATAAGGCGAGGCTCGATGCCCTCTCCAAATATGAGGCCAAGAGTGTCATTGTGAGCCCCACGCTGGGCGATGTGGATGTCTTTTTCATCCTTGCGGAGGATGTGGAGGCCTACTGCTCGTTTGTGAGGGTGTCGAGGGGCTCGGTGGTTGCATCGCACACCATGTTGCTGTCGCTGGGTGCCGAGAGTGAGAGTGCCACGATTCTCTCCTATGCCATACGCCAGATGGTGCCCGAGGTGGCCGATGGGCGGTTGGCCGGTGAGGTTATTGTCCCTGTGGAGCCCGACGAGGAGTTTGAGGGTGTGAGGTTCACTGTGCCCCAGAGGGGTGATAAACTCAAGTTGCTCGACTTTGCCCGCAAGAGTGCCGTGATGTTCCGTGCCGAGAGGCTCAAAAATATGGAGATTAAGAACCCCGAGCGCCACACCGAACGCCTCATGAGCGCCATGATGAGGGAGTTGCACCTCTCCCATGAGCCTCGCCACATCGAGTGCTTCGACAACTCCAACCTTCAGGGTACCCACCCTGTGGCCGCCTGTGTGGTCTTCCGCAACGGCAAGCCCGCCCGTAAGGAGTATCGCCACTTCAATGTGAAGACGGTGGTGGGCCCCGATGATTTTGCCACCATGAGGGAGATTATCCACCGCCGCTACTCGAGGGTGCTGGCCGAGGGTGGCGAGTTGCCCGACCTGATTGTTGTGGATGGCGGCAAGGGACAGCTCTCCTCGGCTGTGGAGGTGCTCATGGAGTTGGGGATTTATGATAGGGTACCCATCGTGGGTTTGGCCGAGAGGCTGGAGGAGATATTCTTCCCCGGTGACCCCGAGCCCTACTACCTCGACCGCAATGGCGAGCCGCTGAAGGTTGTGCGCCACATCCGCGACGAGGCCCACCGCTTTGGCATCACCTTCCACCGCAACAAACGCTCGGCGGCGTTCACAACCACCCAGCTGACCGACATTGATGGCATCGGTGAGAAGACGAGCCAACAACTACTCACCCGCTTCGGGAGCGTCGCAGGAGTTAGGCGAGCCACCCTTGAGGAGCTTACTGCCGAGGTGGGCAAAACAAAAGCCGAACGAATATGTGCGTTTTTTCACAAATAATACCTATATTTGTGGGCTATAATGGCGAAAAAGTAACTAACAACATAAACTACACGAAAAATGGAAAAAGTAAGATGCCTTATTATCGGTGGTGGTCCCGCAGGCTACACCGCCGCAATTTACGCCTCGCGTGCTAACCTCGCCCCCGTGCTCTATGAGGGTTTTGAGCCCGGTGGTCAGCTCACCACCACTACCGATGTGGAGAACTTCCCCGGCTACCCCGAGGGTGTCAACGGCCCCCAGATGATGGAGGATATCCGCCGTCAGGCTCTCCGCTTCGGTGCCGACATCCGCGCAGGTGTTGTGACCAAGGTGGATCTCTCGGAGCGCCCCTTCAAGGTTGTTGTGAACGACAGTGACGAGATTGAGGCCGAGGCTATCATCATCGCCACCGGTGCTACTGCCAAGTATCTCGGTCTGCCCAGCGAGGCCAAGTTCCGCGGTATGGGTGTGAGCGCTTGCGCCACCTGCGACGGTTTCTTCTACCGTCGTAAGGATGTGGCTGTTGTGGGCGCCGGCGACACCGCTTGTGAGGAGGCTACCTACCTTGCATCCATCTGCAACAAGGTGCACATGATTATCCGCAAGGACTATATGCGTGCTTCGAAGGTTATGCAGGCAAGGGTGGAGGCTACTCCCAACATCGAGGTGCACTACCTCTGCAACACTCAGGAGATTTTGGGCGACGAGAATGGCGTGACCGGCGTTAGGCTCATCCACGCCGACGGCCACACCGAGGAGATTAAGATTGACGGCTTCTTCCTTGGCATCGGCCACAGCCCCCAGACCAAGCTCTTCACCGGCCAGCTCGAGCTCAACGAGGAGGGTTACATCGTAACTCAGGGTGCCTCGAGCAAAACTTCGGTTGAGGGTGTCTTCGCGGCAGGCGATGTTAAAGACCCCCACTACCGTCAGGGTATCGTAGCAGCAGGTAGCGGTGCTATCGCCGCCATGGACTGCGAGCGATTCCTTGTTTCGCAGCAGTAGTACATGCAATACACACCCCAAATACTCGGCGGCATACACGAGGCTCTCTTTGAGATTATCGAGGAGATACAGCGTGTGTGCCGCCTTCTTGATGTCGACTTCTTTGCCATTGGCGGCACAGCCATCGGCGTACACTTCTGGCAGAACATCCTCCCTTGGGACGACGATGTCGACTTCGGCATGCTCCGCAGCGACTACCAAAAGTTCCTCCGAGAGGCCCCTGCGCTGCTGGGGGAGGAGTTTGAACTTCAGGAGTTCACCACCGAGCCAAACACCCCCTTTTATTGGGCAAAGGTGAGGAAGAGAAATACCCTCTTTCTGGAGAAGGGGGTTGAGTGGTTTGATATCAACCACGGCATCTTTGTGGACCTTTTCACCTTCGACCGCATTCCTAACAATGGGTTTGTGGAGCGCTTCCACAGGGCCGAGTGTGCATGGTTCATCAGCGCATTCAGCCTCCACCCCTATTGGGCAAAGCGCCGC
>JAGBZI010000074.1 GCA_017628305.1 Tidjanibacter sp. | reverse complement strand
CTCCATGCGTCGGTGTCGTGGAACGCGAAGGCACCAAAGTGCTCTTTGGTATCGTAGGTAGTACCCGCCAGAGGACCATATACCTCAGCACGGCCGGTCTGTGCCTTGTAGTTCACGGCATTGAAGTCAATCTCGCGCTCGGGCTCGATAACCTCGTTCTTAACACAGCCGGTGAGCACCATGGCTACCACAGCTGCAAATGCAAGAACCTTTTTCATAGTTGTCTTTCTTTATTGGTTTTCAAATGATTTTTACACACTCTTAGTCGGTAACAGCGAAGTCATGCTGGCTGGTTGCCCACTCGGTAGTCTCGGGAGCAAACTCAATCTCCTCACCTGCGGTGAAGTTGAAGGTCACATTGTAGTAGTGCTTGGTGTTGATGACCCAATCGGTAGCATCGAAGGTGGCAGTTGCGTTGTAGCTGTAACCTGCGTTGGTGTCCTCAACGGTGTAGTTGATGGTGATTTTTTTGGCGCCATTCTCATCCTTCGCCTGAGGAATAACATTGAAGGTATAGAGGTCGGTGGAACCGATAGCGGCCTCGCTGATGGCCACATCATCATCGTTGCTGATGGTAGCCGCGCTATCCGCCCAGTCGCTCCACTCGTCCCACTTATAGTTAGCCAACATCGAAACATTCGAGATGGAAACACCCGTGATGGTGAGGTTGAAATTATTAGCAATGCTTGCATTAGCAATGCGGAAAATCACCTGCGCACCAGCGTGCTTGAATACCATGGGAACATCGTTTGCTGTTTTGAGCTTCGACTCTGCGGGGTCAGCAAGCATCAGCACGGCAGCCTCGGCGGGGTCCACATCGGCAACCTTCACACCATTGGTGGCGTCAAAGGTAACACCAGCCTGACTCTTAGGATAGTAGCCCCAGAAGGAGATTGCACCGGCCTTGGGCCAATAGTACTTGGTGGTCTCATTTACTTTCCATGCGCCATCCTGCTCGGTAATCTCCTTGGCAGCATCGCCCCAATAGTTCTTGTAGTCGGTGCCATCACCCGCGTTGGAGAACTGTGCATAAACCATAAACTCGGTGCCATCGAAAGTAGCACGGGTGCTCTCACCCAAGTTGAAGCCCTTGAACGATACCTCCTTGGGAGCTGCATCGTCAAACTGCTCGTTGTTCACGCAAGCGGTGAGCGCAACAGCAACACCAATTGCAAAAATCATAAGTTTTTTCATACGCTTGTTTGTTTTAAAAAGTTATTGTTTGTTAGTTTTTTGTATTTCGCACTAAATAGCAATGTCGTAGTTCTCCTCGGCCCAATCGTCCACAATGGGTTGGAATCCACCACCCGAGGGCGGCGGAGTCGGCGGGTTGGGAATGTCAATCTCGGGCTCCTCAATGTAGATATAGCGGTCGGGGTTGTTCAAAAACTCCTCCGTGATGTCCTTCTGCCAGCTCACCGTCTCGCCACTCGTGTTGGTCACCACAATGGTCAGCCACAGCCTCGACTCCACATTGGGCAGCTTGCCAAATGTGTTGAAGGTGGTGTGGAGAACATCCGTTCCCGTCTTCTCGTTCACACCTGCCAACATGTCAAAATAGAGAATAACATCCTCCTTGCTCACGCCTCCCTCGAAGCTAAACATGTTGCTCTTGGCCTGACCCGACAGCAGCGCCTGTGCCGAAGACAATCCCGCCCTGTTCTTCAGCTTCACAGCCAAATAGTAGGTCTCCACAATGGTTTCCGCCTCGGCATAGATGGTCTGGACGCCCGTGCGGTGGACAACCTCCACATCCTTGCGGGCAACCAACAGGTGGTCGGGCATATACACAATGGGGGTCTCGGGGTTGGGAGCCACAAAGTCGGGCTTGGTGGAGTTCAACTTGGTGAGCAGGTTCGTACGGGTGCTCGAGGGAATCTCACTCGTGTAGGCCTCAATACTCGGCAGCACCCAGTCGCCACGAATAAGGGTCGACTCGGTGTCGAAGTTGTAGACCACCATCTTATACTTGCCGGGCTGGGCACTAATGAAGCCACCGTCGGCCAACACATAGTCGTCCGACACAAACTCGTAGCTCTCGGCGTCGTAGAAAACAACCCTCATAAGCTCCGGCTTTGCCAAAGGTTCCTTGAGATTCTGAATATCGAGATTGGTAGTAAGGTCGAGGTAGAGGCCGTCGTTCATATCCTCCAGAGGACGACGATGGCAGCCCGCCGACAGCACAACCGCCATCAGCAACGCCACAATAGCCATTATTTTACCTCTCAACTGCATGCTCTACCTTTCGTTCTGCACCCTTTCGTTTTCTTAATCAATTCGGCGACTCCTATCCTTGCTCACACCCCACTCGATGGGCAACACAAGCGATACCTTCGCCTTCGTGGGTCCCCAATAGCCAAACTTACCCGACACATTGTCGCGCACCAGCGTGTGGTCGCCATTGGGCTCCACAACATGGAAGTAGTGGCGGTAGTTGCTCTCGAGATAGCCTATGCCAAACTCCAACTCCATGCGCCACCTCTCGCCCAGCGAGAATGAGTAACCATAGCTCAAACCGGCCGCCAAGAAGAATTCGCCCTGATAGCCATCCTTCTCCCTCCACTGGAAGTCGTAAAGACCGCCACCAGCATAGAGGCCCACAAAGTGACCCCTCAGGCGGTTGGCCCTCGTGCGCTCACCCAGCCACATGCGACCCTCAACCTCGCCCCACAGCAGCTGGTAGCACCACTGCCACTCGCGGTCGAGGTACCATGGGAAGGTCCACGAACCCTCCAGCGAGAAGCGTTTGCCCAGAGGAAGCTCGGCCGATACATTCACGGCTCCCACAGCGTCGAACAGCAGGTTGGTCTTGAAGGCCACCAAGTGGTCCACCCTACCCTCACCTTCGCCCTCGGCAAAGGCGGCATCGCCGACACCTGCGGGTTGCTCGGAGGCCACATCACCCCCCTTGCGCTGGGGCTGCTCGCTCACCAGAGCCTCGCTCCTCATGCGCACGGGCGCGGGCACAAAGCCCTCGAGGGTGAGGTTGCTGATAAGGCTGCCCACACCCACTCCACTCGGCTGCAAACCGATGGGCTGCTCCAAAATCACAGCCATGCTCTCATCGGCAGCCAGCGCCTCAGCGTTGTAGTAGATGATGCAGGTGGTAGCCGTACGCAACCATGGGAGTATGTTCTTGCGGATGTAGCGATAGGGGGTGCCGCCGCGAAGTTTATAGAGCTCCTTCATGCGGACATCGGCATGCTTATTCTTCTGGCGGAGGATTTTGAGCACCTGCTTCTGGTAGGGGACATCCTTGTCGGCCTCCACCATGCGAATCAGACCCTCGAAGTCCTCACCACGGGCATAAGTCTTCAGATTGGAGAAATCAACCTTGGGATACTTCACCTTCAAAAAGCCCTTCATACTTGCGGCACGCTTCGAGGAGAGCCACTGGTTGTAGACCGTGCGACCCTCGGGCGATGCGTGGGCAACGATGGCTATCGAGTCGATGGCATGGGCTTTGTGGTAGAAGATGGAGTCGAGAGTTGCAAAGGCCTCGGGGTTGGTGAGGTAGTGGTGGTCGATGGAGTGTTTGTCGTAGCGGTAATATACAACCACCTCGCTCTTCTGCGCACCACTCTGTGCGAAAAGCGAAGTTGCTGCCAGCAACACTACAAGCAATATGGCTATTCTCTTAAACACTCTCTTCGTTTGGGCTCTCTGCTACGCAGAGAAATTTACTGCAAGGACAAAAAAAAGAGGCAACCAACCGAGAACATCTCCTCAGTTGGCAACCACTTGGCTCACATAATCACAACGCTCTGCGTACTCTTTTTCCTTGTCACTCTCATTAGTTATTCACTCTCATTTCCAACTCTCCTCCGCTCTCAAACATGCGGAGCGCCTAACACATCAAGGCACCCGTCCACAAAACGGGTAGGTAATCTTCTACAAGGTAGTGATTTTGAAAACAGAACACAATATTTGTGTGCATTTTGAAGCAATTTGTGACATTTAACGGTAATTTGTTTTTTTTTGTTTGGAAAGATTGCACATCGCCAAGGAAATAAAGCACATCATGGCCGCCAAAATATTGACAGCCACACCACTTATTCCACAGTGGAAAATTCTATTGATTGGGGGAGTCGTTACGGAGGCTGCAAACACGCCACTCTTGGGGAGTGGCTGATGTGTAGCGTTTGAAGTAGCGACAGAAAAACGAAGGGGTCGGGAAGTTCAACTTCTCGGCTATCTCAGCCGAGGTGAGCGAGGTGTTCAAGAGCAATCGTTTGGCCTCGGCAATCACCGCCGACGAGATGATTTCCGAGGGGGTGGTGCCCGTCACTCGGCGCACCTTAGAGGCAAAAGTTTTAGGCGACAAACCGAACTTCTCGGCATAGAACTCCACATCCCTATGTTCATGACACTCAGAGAGCAACATCATGTTGAAGCGCTTTACAATCTGCTCGTCGGGCGAAGCCTCCCTCACCGTGTAGTGGCGGCGCAAAAAGATGTCCGTAAGCTCACCTCGCAGGGCCACAAGGATGCTGTTGTCAACCTCCTCCCTCGAGTGGCTGCGATGGTTATGAGAGCTCGCCTCGGCATACTCCATGAGGGCCGAAAGAATCTTGTTCTCCTGCTTCATGAGCGACACCACGGGG
>JAGBZI010000073.1 GCA_017628305.1 Tidjanibacter sp. | reverse complement strand
GTAGGGTGACCTCTGTTAAGGTGCAGAAGATATACTACATCAATATGGTTATGCAGCTGGTGGATTGTGGCTCGGTGAGCTACCGCCGCTTCCGCATTGTTATGACCCGCAACGGCATTCTGGGTGTCGAGCAGATGTAGCGCCGCTGGCCGATTCTTTGGCTATTGTGGCTGTTTTTTGATTTTAATCCCCTAAATATTTGGATTTTAGAATATTTTGTATTATACTTGCGGGTGAGGGGTGGTATGCCCCCACCAACCAATTTGTTTAACCTAAAAAAAGTGGCCATTATGAAGCACCTGAAAACACTTCTAATGTTGGCCCTTGTGGGCCTTATGGCGGCCTGTTCCTATAACGAGCTGCCAAGTGACCTTCCCCAGCCCTTCGCATAGGAGAGCATAGGTCTCGATGTTGAGACCCGTGCAGAAACCTATCAGGGCCAATCTCTCGACCAAGATTACTTCGTTACTGCCGAAGACTTGGAAAACTATGTGAAATTCCGTCGCAACTCCTCCAAACGCTCCATACCAATACTACGCAAAAATTTTACACAACTTTAATATCAATCAATAATTATGAAAAGGATACAACAAATACTATTGACAATTATTGTCGCCATATCTGCTGTTGGGTGTAGCCCCGAAGAAGTGTGGACTTTTAATAGAGGTAATTTCTATGTTTGGGATGACTCCGTCGGCTTTTTATATGGTGAAGCAAGCGGTGTTGGCCCTTTTGACAATCTATGCTTTACCCTCGTTCAAGAATATGATATTGAGGTTCCGGGGCACAATATGGAAGACTACTCAATGTGGATTAAAGCCAACCAAAAGTTGATAGAAAAAATGGAACAACAATGGAAGAAGTCTTCATATTACACAACTGAAAAAGCAACCACGATAGAGTTTACAAAACTCGAAGCAGTTTCCATTACCTCCGATCAAACACTCTGGGGCAGGGAAAAGGGTAGCGAATTGGCCGATATGTTTCTTATGAAACCAAGGGGCCCATATTTTACTTTTCCCAATGGCGATATTGTCGAAGATGAGGAGCTCAATAGGTGGATGACTTTTGAGGAGTGGGCAAATATGAGCTGTGCTTGCTCTAATATTGACATAACTCCCAAGGAAAATGTCACACCCGAATTTGAGTTTATTCCATTATTCATTAAGGCACAAAGCCGCAACAGTTGGAATGACGCATCCATTACAAGAGTTAGTGTTATGGGATTTAGAATGTACGAAGATAAAAAGTTTATTGAATGTCCCAGCCCATATTACGGAGTGGATGAAAATTACCCTACCTTCGAAGATTGGTATAATGTGGGAACGGAGTATTTGTACGGAAACCGGTAGGAGCTCGATGAAATACACGAGCAATCCTATGGCTCTACAAATGAACATTCTCAGTTGAAACACACATCACACAGTGCGGGCGGGAACGAGTTTTCCGCCCGTTCTCAATTTTGTAGCGGAGGGGGAATTGGGGTGAGGGGGACAATCTGACATTTGGCAGAAAAAATTTCACTCCCGTGCAACATTTTGCCCGCTTTTTGCATCTATATAACAAAGGGGAAGCATTAACACCCTCCCCCCAACTATATATTGATGGCGATGGCGGCGGTCGCTTGCCTTTTCTCCCTTTATCACCACTTACAGCCGCACGGGCGCCCTTCGGGGTGCCCGTTTTTGCTAAAGGATTTCATCGCACCTCAAAGGTTTCCTAATGGCAGCAACACGACGAGGAGGAGCCTACACCCCCGAGCGATAGTGCCACCTCGGGGTGGTCGGTTGTGAGGTAGTCCACCGAGTGTTCTACCATCCAGCGCATATCCCGCTCGCGGTTCACAGTCCACACATTCGCCTCCAATCCACGCTCGTGGAGGCGTTTAATCATGCGAGGGAAGAGCCTGTATATGAGGTGAAAGTAGTCGGCTCCCGCAAAATTGGCCTCCCCAATTTCCTTGGCAGAGAGCGAGCCGGTGATGGAGAGAAAAAAGACCTTGGCGTAGGGGGCTGTGTTGGCAAACTCCACACAGGCATCCTTCGAGAAGCTGATGTAGTCGGTGCGCTTGGCAAGTCCCAACTCCTCGACCATCGCCACCGCTGCACGCACGGCCTTGCGCTCGCGCTCTTTGTTGTTGTGAGCCTTGAGCTCAAACACAAGGTGTAGGTCGGGATACTCCAGTGCCACGAGCAGGAACTCCTCCAAGAGAGGAAGTTCTTCGCCATTTTCGAGATGGTGGCGCCTCATCTCCTCGAGCGTCAGCTCCTCCACTTTGCGCCCCTCAAACTCGTTGTCGTGGTAGAGAATTAGATGGTCGTCGGCTGTGAGCCATACATCGAACTCCGAGCCCCAGCACCCCAGCTCGCCCGCCGCACGAAGCGACGAAATAGAGTTCTGGGCTGCCCCCTCGGCCCGCCAATACCCCCTGTGGGCAATGACTTTGGGCTGTGCCACCAACGATGCGGCTACGACAAACAGACCCACCAATGTCAGTAAAAATCTTTTCATCCTCTCGATTGTGTTGAATTATTTGGTTGCAAATATAACAATTCTCGCCAAGCTATCGTCTGTTTGGCGTCGGTTGGTGGCCTCGTGCCCCGAAGTTTGCCTCTCTGTAAACCCCCGCAGGTAATTTATATTGTAAATATAAATAGTTGATTGGCCGTTTTTCCAATAATTTTCCTATTTTTGTAGATTGAATAACTGTGAACAAAACAAGCAAAATAATAACTATAAAAATTTCCAAAACAATGACACAAGAAGAACTCTTCAAAAAACTGATTGCACACTGCAAAGAGTATGGTTTCATCTTCCCCTCGAGCGAGATTTACGACGGCCTGAGCGCTGTGTATGACTACGGTCAGCTCGGCGTGGAGCTCAAAAATAACATCAAGACCTATTGGTGGGATTCGATGACCAAACTCCACGACAATATCGTGGGTATCGACGCCGCCATCTTCATGCACCCCCGCGTGTGGGAGGCCAGCGGCCATGTGGGCGCTTTCAACGACCCCCTTATCGACAACAAGGACTCCAAGAAGCGCTACCGCGCCGATGTGCTTATCGAGGATTGGATTGCCAAGCAGGACGAGAAAATCGAGAAGGAGTGCGCAAAGGCTGCCAAGCGTTTCGGCGAGAGCTTCGACAAGGAGATGTTCGTCCAGACCAACGGCCGCGTGCTCGAGATTAAGGCTCGCCGCGACGAGGTGAACCAGCGCATGGCCGACGCCCTGAATGCCAACGACCTCGCTGCAGTGCGCCAGATTATCCTCGATTGCGAGATTGTGTGCCCCATTTCGGGTAGCCGCAACTGGACCGAGGTACGCCAGTTCAACCTGATGTTCTCCACCCAGATGGGTTCGGTGGCCGAGGGTGCTAACACTGTCTACCTCCGTCCCGAGACCGCACAGGGTATCTTTGTGAACTTCCTGAATGTGCAGAAGACCGGTCGCATGAAAATCCCCTTCGGCATTGCACAGATTGGTAAAGCCTTCCGTAACGAGATTGTAGCTCGCCAGTTCATCTTCCGCATGAGGGAGTTTGAGCAGATGGAGATGCAGTTCTTTGTGCGCCCCGGCGAGGAGATGATGTGGTGGAACAAGTGGAAAGAGACCCGTATGAGTTGGCACCGTGCCCTCGGCTTCGGCGACGAGAATTACCGCTTCCACGACCACGAGAAGCTGGCTCACTATGCTAATGCTGCTACCGATGTGGAGTTCAACTTCCCCTTCGGCTTCAAGGAGGTGGAGGGTATCCACTCCCGCACCGACTACGACCTTGGTCGCCACCAGCAGTACTCGGGTAAGAAGATTCAGTACTTCGACCCCGAGACAGGCGAGAGCTATGTTCCCTATGTTGTGGAGACCTCGATTGGCGTGGACCGCATGGTACTTCAGGTGTTGTCGGCAGCCTACAAAGAGGAGCAGCTGGAGAATGGCGAGAGCCGCACCGTGCTCTCCATCCCCGCACCTCTGGCACCCGTGAAGGTGGCTGTGCTCCCCTTGGTGAAGAAGGATGGTCTGCAGGAGATTGCCATGGACCTCGTTCACAAGCTCAAGTTCAGCCACAATGTGCAGTATGACGAGAAGGATTCGATTGGCAAACGCTACCGCCGTCAGGATGCCATCGGTACCCCCTTCTGCGTGACTGTTGACCACCAGACCAAGGAGGATGGCACCGTGACCATTCGTGAGAGGGATACCATGAAACAGTACCGAGTGCGCATCGAAGAGTTGGAGGCTATTGTGGCCGACAAGGTGGGTATGCGTCGCCTGTTTGAGAAATTGGTCTAATAGATGAAAACTGCAATTTTCCCCGGGTCGTTTGACCCATTCACCTCCGGCCACGAAGCACTCGTGGCCGAGGGTTTAAAGATATTCGACAAACTGATTATTGCCATTGGCGAGAATCAGGATAAGCGTGGGTTGCTCTCGGTGGAGAATCGCAAGCGACTCATAGCCGACCTCTACAAGGATGAACCCCGAGTGGAGGTAGTGAGCTACCATGGCCTCACGGGCGAGTATTGCAGGGATAGGGAGCTGAAGTTTATGCTGCGAGGTATGCGAAATACGGTCGACTTCGACTACGAGCGCAATATGATGCAGATTAACCAGAGGCTCTATCCCGAGATTACCACCGTGTTGCTGTTCACCCCGCCGGACTATGTTGCCGTGTCGAGCAGCGTCATCAGGGAGATTCTCAGTTTCGATGGCGATGTGGCGCAGTTTATGCCCCGAGGGGTTGATATTAAAAAGTACCTCTAACGAGAGAGAAAGGGGAGAGGTTGAACCCATATTTGTATTGATTTAAGAGAGAAAAAGAAGTATGCAATTTTCGGCAGAGATGATAGCCGCCGGATTGGGTGGCGATATTGTGGGTGACAAGGATGTCACCGTGAGCACCTTCGCAAAGATTGAGGAGGGAAGGGCCGGAGCTTTGTCGTTCATGGCTAACCCCAAGTATGAGCACTATGTCTACACGACCGAGTCGTCGATTGTGATTGTCAACCGCTCGTGGGAACCCAAGGAGGAGGTGAAGGCTACGCTTATCAAGGTGGACGACGCCTACGGCTCGTTTGCCAAACTGCTCGAGATGTATGTGGCCTACAAGCCACAGAAGAGTGGTATACACCCCACCGCCGTTGTGGCCGATAGTGCCAAGGTGGGTAAGGGGTGCTACATTGGTGCCTATGTTGTGATTGACGAGGGTGCCGAGGTGGGCGATGGCGTGAAGCTTTACCCCCATGTTTATCTGGGCGACGGCGTGAAGGTGGGCGAGGGTAGTACCCTCCACTCGGGCGTGAAGGTCTATGAGGGTTGCAAGATTGGCAGCAGGTGTATTATCCACTCGGGTGCCGTTGTGGGTGCAGATGGCTTTGGCTTTGCTCCCAACGCCAAGGGTGAGTACGACAAGATTCCCCAGATTGGTATTGTGACCATCGAGGACGATGTGGAGATTGGTGCCAACACCACCATCGACCGTGCAACGATGGGTTCCACGGTGATATGCAAAGGAACGAAGATTGATAACCTTGTGCAGATTGGCCACAATGTTGTCGTTGGTGCCAACACCGTTATGGCCGGTCAGTCAGCCATTGCAGGTTCGGCCAAGGTGGGCAAGAACTGTATGATTGGTGGTCAGGCCGGTATCGTTGGCCACATCACCGTGGGCGACCGTTCCATTGTCGGCTCTTCGTCGGGCGTGTCGTCGTCGATACCCGAGGGCTCCCAGATTATGGGTACTTATGGTATCGATGCAGCCAAGTTCCGTAGGGTGAATGCCGTGTTCCGCAATCTGCCGGAGCTGCAGCGTAGCGTCAGGGAGCTCAAGAAGGAGGTTGAGGCACTCAAAAAGTAGGAGCAAGATGGCCGACCGCAATCGCATAATCATGGGCATTGACCCCGGTACAAACCGTATGGGCTACGGGGTGCTCGAGGTGCTGGGCAAGAATAAGCTCCGCGCAGTGGTGATTGGCGACATCGACATGGTGAAGATGAAGGACCCCTACGACAAACTGAAGTATATCTTCGACCGTGTGCTCTCCCTTGTGGATGAGTATAGGCCTGATGAGGTCGCTCTGGAGTCCCCATTTTTTGGCGAGAATGTGCAGAGTATGCTCAAACTTGGCAGGGCACAGGGGGTGGCTATGGCTGCCGCGCTGTGCCGTGGACACAAGGTTTTTGAGTATGCACCTCGCAGGGTGAAACAGGCGATTACGGGCAACGGAGGCGCCGCCAAAGAGCAGGTGGCCTCGATGCTGAAGAGTATGCTGGGGGTGGAGTATAACCCCAAGAGGCTCGATGCTACCGACGGCTTGGCTGTGGCACTGTGTCACTACTTCGAGAGTACGGCTTTGGTGCCACATCAGACTGTTGCACAGAAGAGAGGGCGCAGCAAAGGTGCTTCGTGGGAGAACTTTGTGGCCGGCAATCCCGATAGGGTGGTGGGCGCGGAGCCCACTCGACGCAGGGTGCCGAAAGGATTGGAGAAATAGATAGAGAATAACAATAATAACCGATACTAAACAGTAAGAAAACTATGAAAAAGATTGTTTTGATTGTTGCTGCCGCCTTGGCTATGGTGGCTTGCAATAGCACCAAGACCTATGTTGTTGAGGGCCAGATTTCGGGCCTCGAGGGCGAGGTGGCTATTATGGACCTCTCGGGCGAGGAGCTGATGGCTTCGGCCACCGTTACCGATGGCTCGTTTACCATGAATGTTAAGAGCGAGGGTCCCGCCTTTACGGTGCTCTCCATCAATGGTCAGATGATGACCCCCGTGTTCCTCGATGGCAGCCCCATCAAGATTGTGGGTGACATGGCCAACCCCCAGACCATTGTGTCCGGTGGTACCGCTGCCAACGATGGTTTTGCAGAGTTCAATGCCATGCAGTGGGAGCTCATGGGCCCCGTGATGAGTGGTGAGGTAACCGACGACAAGGTTATGGAGGTATTTATGGAGATTGAGCAGAGGACTGCCGAGAGCTACGAGAAGAATGCTGACAACCTGTGGGGTGCCTACCTCTTTGTGAGCAACAAATATAGGGAGATGGAGACAGAGGAGATTCTCGCCACCATCGAGGCTTATCCCGCAGATATTCAGAAGATGAATGAGGTTGCTCTGCTGAAGGAGTATGCCGAGGGTCGCCTTAAGACCGGCATCGGCCAGCGCTACATCGATATCACCATGCCCAATGTGGAGGGTGTTGAGGTGCCCCTCAGCGAGGTGATTGCGATTAATAAGTATGTGCTTTTGGACTTCTGGGCCTCGTGGTGCCGTCCCTGCATGTCGGAGTTGCCCTATCTGCATGATGCCTACAAGGCTTACCACCCTCTGGGCTTCGAGATTTATGGCGTGAGCCTCGACGAGGAGGAGGCTGCTTGGAAGAGCACCGTGGAGCAGCAGAATATGAGTTGGGTGAATGTGTCGACTCTTCAAGGTTGGAATACCCCTGCTGCCAAGGCATACTCTGTGGACTCCATTCCTGCCAACCTGCTGATTGATGCCGAGGGTAGGATTGTTGCCAAAAACCTGCGTGGCGAGGCTCTCGTGGAGAAACTTTATGAGCTCATGGGCAACTAATTTCGACAACGAACTATTAACCTTTTAATGCATAATTAATTATGAAACGACTGATGATGATTGCGGCTGCGGCTATGATGCTCGTTGGCTGTGGCACCGACTATGTGGTGAAGGGTAACATCGAGGGTTACACCGGTGAGGTGAAACTGATGGCTAACAAGAGCACCGAGTGCTTTGCAAGCACCACTACCGAGGATGGTTCGTTCACCCTCGAGGTGAAGGCCGAGGCCCCTCTGTTTGCCAATCTTGTGGTGGGCGAGAAGAGTAAGATGATTTTCGTGGAGCCCGGCGAGGTGTTGATTGAGGGCTCGCTTGAGGATTTCGACGCGCTGAAGGTGAGCGGAACCCCTGCAAACGAGGCTAATGCAGCTTATGCGGAGCAGATGCAGAAGATTTTGAGTGACTATATGGCTACTACCGACGATGAGGAGAAGGCTTCTATCGTAAAGGCCTACGACGACCATATTATGAACACCTATGTGGAGAATAAGGAGAATATCCTTGGTCTCTATCTGCTCGCTTCGCAGATTTACTATGAGATGACTCCCGACGAGATTTTGGAGGCTGTGGCTGTGCTGCCCAAAGGTCTTCAGAAATCGCAGGGTGCCACCACGCTCAAGGAGCATGCCGAGGCAATGAAGAGGGTGGAAGTTGGCCAGCAGTTCATTGAGCTCGAGCTTCCCGATAAGGATGGTAATATGGTGAAACTTAGCGATGTGCTTGCTGCAAACAAGTATGTTCTGCTCGACTTCTGGGCATCGTGGTGTGGCCCCTGCATGGGCGAGGTTCCCTACCTTGTGGCCGACTATGCAGAGTACCACCCTCTGGGCTTTGAGATTTATGGTGTGAGCCTCGATAGGGCTCGCGAGCCTTGGGTGAAGACGATGGAGGCGAAGGGGCTTGTATGGCCTAATGTGAGCGAGTTGCTCTATTGGCAGGACCCCTCGGCGCAGAAATATGCTGTGAGGAGTATTCCCTCCAATTTCCTGATTGCTTCGGATGGTACCATCGTTGCCCGCAACCTGCGTGGCGAGGCTTTGGGTGCCAAACTTGCCGAGCTGCTCAAGTAGTAGGGTCTGATAAAACAAAAGAGAGCGGTGTGCCACGATTGGTGCGCTGCTCTCTTTTTTGTGTGATGACTTCAAAACAAAAAGAGGTTTCCATTTGGAAACCTCTTCGAGTGACACCGACAGGACTCAAACCTGTAACCTTCTGATCCGTAGTCAGATGCTCTATTCAATTAAGCTACGGTGCCGAATTGCGAGTGCAAATATACGACCTTTTTTCGGATCTGCAAGTATTTTTTACACTTTTTTGCAATCTTTTTTTTGCCCCACTCATTCTCAACTTGTTACGATGGCGGAAAATTTGCGGGGCAGAGCGTTGGATGGTTAAAGCTCGGCCAAACGGTCGAGAGCCATCTCAATCATCTGCCTTACGAAAGGCTTGTAATCGGTGTTCATATCCTTCACAGCCCTCTGGGCAATGATGGTGCAGATGGTGCCTGCACGGTGGCCCATGAGTTTGCCGAGGCCCGCAAGTGCGCTACTCTCCATCTCGAAGTTGGTGATGCGGCGACCCTCATGGCTGAAACTCTCAATCTTGGCATTGAGCTGCTTGTCGGCGGGGGCTATGCGCAACCACCTGCCCTGAGGACCATAGAAACCGGGGGCGGCAATGGTGATACCCTCCACGGTGTGCCCCTTGAAGTGGTCGAAGAGGTCGCGGTCTGCATCCACAAAGTAGGGCGCGGGGAGCTGGGGATTCCAGCCGGTGTGCTCCACAAAGGCCTGCTCAATTGCGAGGTCACACACACCGTTGCGACCCTCGTAGTAGTTCAATAGGCCGTCGAAGCCCACCGACGAGCGGGCAAATACAAACGAGCCCAGAGGAATGTCGGGCTGGATGGCACCCGAAGTGCCGAGACGGAGGAGGGTGAGCTGGCGTTTCTGCTCCTTCTCCTGACGGGTGGCGAAGTCGATGTTGGCAAGCGCATCCAACTCACTCACCACGATGTCGATATTGTCGGTGCCGATGCCGGTGGAAATCACAGTCATGCGTTTGCCCTTGTAGGTGCCGGTGATGGTGCGGAACTCGCGACTGGCTATGTTGCACTCTTTCTCGTCGAAATAGCCGGCCACCATCTCAACCCTGCCGGGGTCGCCCACCAAAATTACAATGTCAGCCAAGTGCTCGGGCTTGATGTGGAGGTGGAAAATCGAGCCATCGGAGTTGATGATAAGCTCGGAAGAGGGAATAGTTCTCATAATTTTATTGCTTTTGTTTTTTTATGTCGCCTAATTTTTGTAAGTTTGTAACTCAACAAAACGAGTGTTGAATACTACAAATATACGATTTTTTTAATAAATGAACCTCCAAAGTATGGAAAAGAGTAATCAGTTTGTACAGCAGAACCGTGAGCGCTTCCTCGAGGAACTCTTCGAGTTGCTCCGCATTCCCTCCATTAGTGCCCAGAGTGACCACCGTCCCGACATGGTCAAAACTGCCGAGTGGCTCCGTGAGTCGCTTCTCAAGGCGGGTGCCGACCGTGCAGAGGTGATGCCCACCGCGGGCAACCCTGTGGTTTATGCCGAGAAGATGGTCGACCCTTCTAAGCCCACTGTTGTGGTCTATGGCCACTACGATGTTATGCCCGAGGATCCCAAGGATGAGTGGCGCACCGACCCCTTTGAGCCCGTCATTAAGGATGGGCGCATCTGGTGCCGCGGTGCCGACGATGATAAAGGTCAACTCTTTATGCACGCCAAGGCCTTTGAGGCTATGGTGGCTACCGGCGAACTGCCCTGTAATGTTAAGTTTATGCTCGAGGGCGAGGAGGAGATTGGCTCCCCCAGCCTCTACGCATGGTGCGAGGAGAACAAAGAGTTGGTGCAGGGCGATGTTATCCTCATCTCCGATACAAGCATGATTTCGATGGATACCCCCTCGATTACCTGTGGTTTGCGTGGTCTGTGCTACATGCAGGTGGAGGTTACCGGTCCCGACCACGACCTTCACTCGGGCCTCTATGGTGGCGCTGTTGCTAACCCCGCAAATGTCCTTGCCAACCTCATTACCAAGCTTGTTGATGAGAATGGCCGTGTGACCATCCCCGGTTTTTATGATGATGTACGCATTCTCACCGAGGAGGAGCGCACCAACTTCAATAAGGCCCCCTATGACAAGGAGGAGTATATGCGAGGTGTCGGTGTGGAGGAGCTCGCCGGCGAGGAGGGCTACACCACCATTGAGCGTACGGGTGTTCGCCCCTCGCTCGATGTGAATGGTATCTGGGGTGGCTACACTCTGGAGGGTACCAAGACCATTATCCCCTCCAAGGCCTATGCCAAAATCTCTATGCGCCTTGTGCCCGACCAGAATTGGGAGAAGATTGCCCAGCTCTTCGAGGAGTATTTCCGCGCTATTGCGCCCAAGTGTGTAAAGGTGGATGTTAAGGCTCTCCACGGTGGTCAGCCCTATGTTTCGCCCACCGATTTGAAGGCTTATAAGGCTGCGGAGGCTGCCATTGTGGACACTTTTGGCAAGCGTCCTCTGCCCTTCTACTCGGGTGGTAGTATTCCCATCGTGAGTGGTTTTGAACGCATTTTGGGCATGAAGTCGATATTGATTGGTTTTGGCTTGGGTAAGGATGCAATCCACTCGCCCAATGAGAGTTATGGTCTCGACCAATTCTACAAGGGTATCGACACCATTATTCGCTTCTATAAACATTTTGCCGAGTAAACGGATAGCCTTGTTGGTGCCCCGTGCACCTTGCGAGCAGCTGTTGTGCTCGACTGCGATAAACCCCTGCCTTGTGTGCGAAAAGTAGTCCTCGGCAGGGGTTTTCTTGTGTGCTTTTTTCATGCTCCCGACATTCGGATTTTTTGTGATTGACGCAAGGACGATTTGTGGCCTTACTGCCCTCAACTAAAAGAACCATTTATTTGCACATGCTTGGTCGCAAATTTGAATTTTGTGTTTTGATTTTTGCATTCTATTTTGTACCTTTGGAGGTTAAATAGGCGTGGTGTGCGCGTGCGCGTGAGGGCGCGTGTGTGCGACGACTATTCCAAATGGAAAATAACGAATGTAAAACTATAATAATCAAGACTATGAAATTCACAATTTCCTCTTCGGCACTCTTGTCGCTCCTTTCGACAACCGGTAAGGTGGTTAGCAACAAAAACACCCTTCCTATCTTGGACTTCTTCCTGTTCGACCTCAAAGGCAACACCCTCAAAGTGACCGCCTCCGACCTCGAGACTACCCTCGTAAGCACCACCACCGTCGATAGTGTGGAGCGTGAGGGTGTGATTGCAGCCCCCGTGAAACTGATGCTCGACTCCCTCAAGGAGTTCTCGGAGCAGCCCCTCACCATCGAGGCTAACGAGAATACTTGGGAGATTACCGTGAGCTGGAAGAGCGGTTCGCTCAGCATCCCCGGCTCGTCGGGCCTCAGCTATCCCGCGCTCCCCGAGTTGGCCGAGGATAAAATCGAGGTTGAGATGGATGTTGACATGATGATTGGCGGTATCAATAAGACCATCTTCGCCACTGCCGATGACGACCTGCGCCCCGTGATGAACGGTATCTATGTGAACTTAGCCCCCGGTATGGTGACCTTCGTGGCAACCGATGCCCACAAACTCGTGAAGCACACTTCGGAGGCAGAGGTTGCAGCCGAGTCGTCGTTCATCCTGCCCAAGAAACCCTCGAGCCTGCTGCGTGGTATTCTCCTCAAGGAGGACGACGCTGTGAGGGTGGCTTTCGACAAGAAGAATGTGGTGTTCTATCTGAAGAACAGCACTCTCGTATGCCGCTTGATTGAGGGTGTTTATCCCAACTATAACGCCGTTATTCCTGCTGCCAACCCCAATAGGGTGATTGTTGACCGTGTGGAGCTGCTCAATGCCATCAAGCGTGTGGCTGTCTGCTCGAATCAGGCTACCAACCTCGTGGAGTTCAACATTGCTGCCAACTGCATCAATTTGGCTACCAAGGATATCGACTTCTCCTACTCGGCAGAGGAGCATGTGAGCTGCGCCTATGAGGGTGGTGCCATCGTGATTGGTTTCAAATCGACCTTCTTGGTGGATATTCTCTCCAACATCGAGACCCCCAGCGTAGTTATCGAGTTGGCCGATTCGACCCGTGCAGGTGTCTTCAAACCCCTCTATGACGAGCCCCAGAGTGCTAACACTCTGATGCTGCTCATGCCTATGATGATTAACGCATAAACATTCGGGATAAATAACCTATTCAACTCCCTGAAAATATATGAAGCTGAACCTCAAAAACCCCATTGTGTTCTTCGACTTGGAGACCACGGGTATTGATGTGGTGAACGACCGCATCGTGGAGATTTCGCTGGTGAAGATTACACCCGGCAAGGATGAGCCTGAGGTGAAGACCCGCCGTATCAAACCTCTTAACGACAACGGAGAGGTGATGCACATCCCCGAGGAGGCTACCGCGGTTCATGGTATCACCGATGCCGATGTGGCCGAGCAACCCGCATTCCGTCAGATTGCCAAGTCGCTCGCCGAGTATATCAAAGGGTGTGATTTGGGTGGTTTCAACTCAAACAGATTTGATATCCCCATGCTTGCCGAGGAGTTCCTGAGGGCAGGGGTGGATATTGATTTGAGGAAGCGTAAGTTTGTGGATGTGCAGACCATCTTCCACAAGAAGGAGCAACGCACCCTCTCGGCTGCCTACAAATTCTACTGCGATAAGGATTTGGAGAATGCCCATTCGGCCGAGGCCGACACCATGGCTACCTACCACATACTGATGGCTCAGCTCGATCGTTATGACGACCTGCCCAATGATATTGGCGCGTTGGCGGAGTATAGTGCACACAGCCGTACGGCCGACTATGCGGGGCGAATTGTCTACAACGACAAGGAGCAGGAGGTGTTTGCCTTTGGTAAGTACAGGGGGCGATTGGTGGAGGAGGTATTCCGCACCGACCCCTCATACTACGATTGGATGATTAAGGGTGACTTCACCCGCGACACCAAGAGGGTGATCACGGAGATTAAGACCCGAGGTTTGGGTAAATAGCATTTCAGACAACAACAGCTACCAGTAAAGACGATGAAGAGGCGATTATTTTTTCTCGCGTTGCTGCTTCTGTGTGGAGTGGTCGGCGTGAGTGCCCAGAGTGAGCGTTCCCGTAGGGTGGTCAGCATCGATTCGCGCAACTACTATCTCCACACCGTGTGTGAGGGGCAGAGTGTTGGCGACATTGCAGCCCTCTACTCACTCTCGACCGGCGAGGTGGTGGAGGAGAACGACCTCGACCCTGTGGCCCCTGCTATTGCTGCGGGTGACATTTTGAGGGTGCCATGCTATGAGCGTGTGAGCAAATTGCAGCCCAAGAGGGGCGACGACCGCTATGGCCGCTATCGTCCCGAGGGTGGCGAGTCGCTTTTTAAGGTGGCTGTGGACTATGCCATCTCTATTGATACGCTGGTGGAGGATAATCCCGGTGTGGACCCTGCAAATATCCGCAACCGCACAAATATCTCCATTCGAAGAAGTGCCTCGGGGATTACCCAACTTGATGAAATCGAGCGTCAGAGCCGAGTGTTGGCCGCTGTGCTCAATGCCCTCTCGAGGAGGAATGACTATGTAGCAGTGGAGGAGGGGCAAACCCTCTATTCGATTGCTGTGGAGAGGGGTGTTGATGTGGCCGACCTGCACGACGAGAATGGTAGACCTTCCCATCTCTACAAGGGAATGATTCTGAAGATTCCTCGCGAGGAGAGTTTGGTGGATGATAGGGTGACCCTTGTGACCTCCGAAATAGGGGAGTGGCTCGATAGCCTTGCGCAACCTGCGCGCGACAATGTTGGCCCATGGACGCTGTATAACGAGGATGAGCAGATAAGGGTGGCTGTGATGTTGCCCTTGAGCGATGCCCAAGGCAGAGTGAGAGGTAATTTTGTGGAGTTTTGGCAGGGTGCGCAGTTGGCCGCAAGAGAGCTCAATGATGAGTTTGCCGGTGGCGAAGTGGAGCGCACTGTTCAGCTGCAACTCTTTGATACCAAGAACTCTGTGGAGCAGGTGGAGGCGATTATGAATAGCGAGGAGATGGCCGCATGGCACCCTTCGCTCTTCGTGGGCCCCATCTACGAGCGCAATCAGGAACCTGTGCTGGAGTATGTGGCCGAGATGGGGGGCACCATCCCTGTGGTATCACCTCTGGCTACAACCACCAATGGTGAGTATGGCCGCCACTACTACCGTTTGTCGCCCACATCTCGCAGCAGGGAGAATAAACTTGCCGGCATGGTTGGCCCCACTACCAATGTCATCATGGTCTACACAGCGTCAAACGACGAGAAGATGGAGAGCGAGGTGCTCTCGCTGCTGGGTGACCACCCTTATGGCAAGGTTGTATACGACGAGAACTTTGTGGTGGACTCGCTTGTGAGTCGCCCTATTGAGGAGCTTATGGCAGAGGAGGACAACCTCTTTGTGGTGCTCTCCGACAACGAGCTCGACACCGATCGCTCGCTGGCTATCATCAGCTCTATGATGAACTCCCGTCAGCCCAAGTATGGTATGCGTCGTGTGCCCATCAGGGTGCTTGGCAATGCCGATTGGGCAAAGTATAAACACATGGATAAGAACCTCCTCTTTAAGCTCGATGTGAGCTATTTGGCAAGCTACCATGCCGACAGGGGAGATAGGCAAGTGAGGGCCTTCGACCGCAAGTTTATGAAGGAGTATGGCCGAACGCCATCGATGTTTGCTTACCGAGCCTACGATGCTGTCAAACTGTTTGTGGCGGCGATGTTTGGCTACGGCGACCTCACAGCCGAGTTGAATGGCTCGGTGACCCCGTTGCTCCAAACTCGGTATAGCTTCTCGGAGGAGGGGGGTAACATGGTCAACGACTGCTGGATGCTTGTGAACTACCGTCCCAACTATACCATCGAGGTGAAGTAGGGCGTAGCCGATTTAAATCAGGGCAGCCATTATGATTGTGACACAAAAATGTAGAATACTAAAATAGAGTAAAATTATGATTTCCAGAACTGTTTTGCCCGCTGACGGCGGACTCAAGGAGAACGAAACACCGTATGATATCATTCATCGTTTCGAGAAGATTCCAACCAAAGTGTATGCTACCGATTCGGAGGCAGTGAAGGCTGTGGCTGATAGGGTGGTGGCTGCCATCAATGAGTTTGATGAGGAGCGAAACTTTAAACTTGGTCTTGCCACAGGTCGCACTCCTGTGGGACTTTATCGCGAGCTCGCACAGCGCTGTGGTTGTGGCGAGGTGAGCTTCCGCAAGGTGGAGGTCTACTCGCTCGATGAGTTCTATCCCATCGCTCCCAAGGAGCAGCAGAGCCGAAATTGGCATATCCACGAGGAGCTTATCAACCACATTGACATCCTGCCCGAGAATGTGCACTTGATTGATGCCGAGTTGGGTAAGGATGAGTTGGAGAGCTATTGCGCTGCCTATGATAAGGCTGCTTCGGGTGTCGATATGATGATTATGGGCATTGGCGAGAAGGGACAGATTGGCTTTAATGAGCTGGATGTGAATGTTAAGAGCAAGACCCGCATGGTGAAACTATCTCACAACACCCGTTCGGTGCTCACAAACCTCTTCTTCGGCGATGGAAATACTCCCCGTATGGGTATTACCCTCGGTATAGGTACAGTGCTCTCAGCCAAGCAGATAGTGCTGATGGCATGGGGAGAGGATAAGGCTTGGACCGTGAAACAGATTGTCGAAGGCGAGCGCAATGGTAATGTGCCCGCATCGTTGCTTCAGGAGCACAATAATATCGCTGTGTATGTTGACGAGAACGCCGCTTCGATGCTTACTCGCCGCGAGACCCCTTGGTTGGTCGGTTCGTGCGAGTGGACCCCAAAATTTGTGCGCAAGGCTGTTGTATGGCTCTGCGAGAAGGTTGGTAAGCCTATCTTGAAGCTCACTAATGATGACTATTTGGAGAATTCGTTGGGCGAACTGCTCGAGGAGAAGGGTACCTATGACCAGATTAACATCGATGTGTTCAACGATTTGCAGCACACCATCACAGGATGGCCCGGCGGTAAACCCAATGCCGACGATAGCACACGCCCCGTGAGCTCCACCCCCTTCCCCAAGAGGGTTATTATCTTCTCGCCCCACCCCGATGACGATGTAATCTCGATGGGTGGCACCTTCCACCGACTCGTTAAACACGGCCACGATGTGCATGTGGCCTACGAGACATCGGGCAATGTGGCTGTGTATGACGATGTTGTGTTGCAACATATCGACACCGCTATGGAGATTGGCTATGGCGACCGATATGAGGAGGTGAAGAGTATCATCGCAAACAAGGTGAAGGGACAGCCCGAGCCTCGCGCTTTGCTTAATCTTAAGGGTGCTATCCGCCGTGCGGAGGCGAAGGCTGCTTGCCGTTCGTTGGGCCTGAACGATCGTACTAACTGCCACTTCCTCAATCTCCCATTCTATGAGACCGGCGGCATCAAGAAGGGCGAGCTCTCCGATGCTGACTACGACATCATCGTTGACTTGCTCCGCAAGGTGAAGCCCCATCAGGTGTATGTGGCTGGCGACCTCACTGACCCCCACGGTACCCACCGCCTCTGCACCGAGGCTGTGTTTGAGGCACTCGAGCGCACCAAGGATGAGGAGTGGAACAAGGAGTGCCACATCTGGCTCTATAGGGGTGCTTGGCAGGAGTGGAACCTCGGTTTGGTGGATATGGCTGTGCCCCTCAGCCCCGAGGAGATTATTGCGAAGCGTCACGCCATCTATCGCCACCTCTCGCAGAAGGATATTGTGCCCTTCCCCGGTGCTGACAAGAGGGAGTTCTGGCAGAGGGCAGAGGACCGCACGCAGAATACCGCACGCCTCTATGATGCTCTCGGCATGGCTGAGTATCAGGCTATTGAGGTGTTTGTGAAAATGCGATAAATAGCGCCATGAGCCGCTAATTGTCGGCTTTTACATACGACTATCAAAAGAGATCCCCCTCTAATACAGAGGGGGATTTTTTTGATGATGACCCTCGGCATTTGACGCAGCGGTATGGCTCGACAAAAATAAAACGGGGCAGGTTATTCACCTGCCCCGTTTTGTCTGTTATTGCTGCGCCTTTTCGGCACGCTTTCGGTCGATTTCACTCAGTAGAATCTTGCGCATTCGCATGAACTTGGGAGTAATCTCAACATATT
>JAGBZI010000072.1 GCA_017628305.1 Tidjanibacter sp. | reverse complement strand
GAATGGTAAAACTAGTAAGGCTCACACAATTACAGAATACACCATCTCCAATATCAGTAACGCTGTCGGGAATGGTGTATTCGGTTAGACCATAAGGAGCAAACGAATTAAGTACACCATCTACAATCAAGCACCTTCCATCCTCCGATGCAAATTTGCCCTCGAACTCAGCAAGGCTCGTACAATCACAGAATGCATTATCTCCAATCGAAGTAACACTATTGGGAATGGTGATGCTCTCAAAACTCGAACAAATATAGAATGCCAGCTCTCCAATCGAAGTAACACCCTCGGGAATGGTTATGCTTGCAAGGCTCGGACAACCATAGAATGCATACGCTCCAATCTCAGTTACGCTGTCGGGAATGGTTATGCTTGTAAGGCTCCAACAATTAACGAATGCACTATCTCCAATCGAAGTTACGCTATCGGGAATGGTAATGCTTGTAAGGCTCGTACAACCAGAGAATGCCCCCCAATCTCCAATCTCAGTCACTGCACCATCGAAAGTGATTACACCTTTGCCGGTAGCAGAGTCCCATTCATTGGAAACGATATTGGCGCCGAAAGCATTGGGGGCGCTGGGCTCAACCTTCTCGGTGGCGGTATAGTGAATTTCTCGCATTGATTGGGCAACAACTTCCAGAGGGCTCATAGGGACAATATGGTTGCGCTCGACGGTAAGGGGCTTTGAGGTCGATTTGGTCAGCGTGGTGCCGTCGGTAAGGGTTGCCGTAACAGTAATACCCTCCTCAAAGGTCTGGGGGGCCAACACCAAGTAGAACTCCGTAGGCTCCGTGGGGTCTAAGGCGATACCCTCGCCGCAGTCGAGCTTCACCGTAGTCTTATACTCACCAAACACCAGCGAGCCGCCCAGCTCCGAATCATCCTCCGAGGCGTCCTCCTGGCCCAGCAGCGCAAGGCGGAAGTCGTTGTAGTAGAAGGTCGCATCGCCCGCAACCTGCTCATAGCCATTGCCCGACAGTGTAACCTCGCTCACCGTACCCGCACCAACAAACTGCACCTTCACCCAGCCACAGAGGTTCTTCAGCGAGAACTTCGTATCCTCGCCCACCGAGGCCATAAGGTTGGCACCCACACCATAGGAGCCCTCCTGGTAGTATTGCACATCGGGGATGGTCACTCCAATGCGACCCTTCGAGGCGTTGAGCGCATAGCTCTCCGAGTGGGGATAGAGCAGCACAACCTTATCTATGGCCGTACCTCCCGTACCCTGCGAGATGCACTGAAGAGCGCCGGAGCGGTCGCCCGTCCTACCCATAAAGCGAAAGACGCTCACCTTATCGCTAAAGTAGAATGCCGAGGCCAAGTCGCCCTTTGTCCATGTCGTGCGGCAGAGCGCGTCGAGTTGCACGCGGGTGCTCTCTTCATCAAAGTCGGCATAGATCTCTTCGGGGACGGCCGTAGTCGTAGTGTTGGCTGCAATCTGCTCATCGAGCTCATTTGTCGCACAAGCAAATGAAGCAATTGCAAGCGACAATGCCAAAATCAAACGGTAGAAATGTTTCATAGCTTAAGTACTCTTTGTGTTTTAATCCCAGCCCTGTTCGGGGTCAACCACAGGGTCCTCACCCGTAACAGCAATGCCTTGTTCAACCATAACTTCATTCACCTCTATCTCAGGGGCGAGGTAGCCCACTGTTGCTCTTGTTTCCATAAGCACAAAATATGTTTTTGAGTTAATAATTTCGCTCAAAACCATACAACTCCTCTATGGTGGGATTAACAGCAAAAAGAAAGTGTGGAGTCGATTTCGTTTATTTGTTAAAGAGGTTGTGGTAAAACCTTGACTGAAACAAACGATGCAATACCCCACACTTGGATAGTATGAGGTATATACACCAATCGGTGCATAGCCACAAGACTACACAAGAAGTGAGTGTCATTCGTTGTCCACAGTCAATTTTGAAACTACCACATTTCTTTAACAGGACAGTGCGAAAACACTTTCAAAATATGTTCATCCAACGAATAAATCGTTAGACACCACAAATATAGAAATAATTTTCGCAAAACGAACAACACTCACCATTAAGGGTATTGCATCACTCTCTACAAAATACCCCACCACATACCTACTCGGCTATTAAAAAGATTATTACATCAACTTAAACACAAAATTATCAACCGACAAATGAGAAGAGGGTTGGTTATCAATATTCTTAGATGATTGGGTTTCATTCGGATTTTGAGATTTTAATGCAATCGAAAAAAATTATTTGGTACAGAGGAACGAAGTCCCAATTTTTTTTTAATTTTGTGAAATCTAACGGGTGACCGAATGACCTAAAAAACTATACTAAAATAAACTAACAACGAGATGAAACACGACAACGAAATTTTCGAACTTATCGCCGAGGAGCGTGCGCGTCAGACAAATGGTCTTGAGCTTATCGCATCGGAGAACTATGTGAGCGATCAGGTTATGCAGGCCATGGGCTCCATTCTTACTAATAAATATGCCGAGGGTTACCCCGCAGCTCGCTACTATGGTGGTTGTGAGGTTGTGGACAAGGTGGAGTTGCTCGCACAGGAGAGGCTCAAAAAACTCTACGGTGCCGAGTATGCCAATGTTCAGCCCCATAGTGGCGCACAGGCCAACATGGCTGTCTTCTTTGCCTGCCTGAAGGTTGGCGACACCTTCATGGGTCTTGACCTTGCTCACGGTGGCCACCTTTCGCACGGTTCGCCCGTGAATATGTCGGGTGTGAACTACAAGGCTGTGGGCTACCAGCTCAACCCCGAGACCGGCACTGTAGATTACGACCAGATGGAGGCTCTTGCTCTCGAGCACCGTCCCAAACTGATTATTGGTGGCGCTTCGGCCTACTCGCGTGAGTGGGACTACAAGCGCATGCGCGAGATTGCCGACAAGGTTGGTGCCATTCTGCTTGTGGATATGGCCCACACTGCAGGTCTTATCGCCGCAGGCCTTCTGGAGAACCCCGTGAAATATGCCCACATTGTGACCTCCACCACCCACAAAACTCTCCGCGGTCCTCGTGGCGGTATCATCCTTATGGGTCAGGATTTCGACAATCCTTGGGGTCTGACCACTCCTAAGGGTGTTGTTAAGAAGATGTCGGCTGTGCTCAATTCGGCTGTATTCCCCGGCATTCAGGGAGGTCCTCTGGAGCATGTGATTGCTGCCAAGGCTGTGGCTTTCGGCGAGGCTTTGGACCCCTCCTATGTTGAGTACCAGAAACAGGTTGTGAAGAATGCTGCTGCCATGGCCGATGCTTTTGCTAAGAGGGGCTATAAGGTTGTGTCGGGCAAGACCGAGAACCACCTGATGCTTATCGACCTGCGCACCAAGTTCCCCGAGCTTACCGGTAAGGTTGCCGAGAAGGTGCTGGTCGCTGCCGACATCACCACCAATAAGAATATGGTACCTTTCGATAGCCGCTCGCCCTTCCAGACCTCGGGTTTGCGCTTTGGCACCCCTGCCATCACCACCCGCGGCCTCAAGGAGGATCAGATGGACTACATTGTGGAGCTTATCGACCGCGTGCTCTCCGACCACGAGAATGAGGAGAATATCGCCGCCGTACGCCGCGATGTAAATGCCCTTATGGCCGACTATCCTCTCTACGCTTGGTAGTTGCAGAGGTAGTCACCGTGGGGTGATAACCGATTCTACGGGGGGTGCATGTGCCGAATCGGCCAGTACCCCTTTTTTCGTTCAGACAATCTTTGTGGTTTTCAGCACTCTGCGCTTGGCTAAATAATTTCGAATTTGCGTAATATTTTTGCATACAGCATTTTTTTCCTGTGGGCCGTGGCGGCCTTGTGGGCGACGATTGTGGAGTTTGTGCCTCACGATAGGGGAGGTGTGCTCACGGTTGAGGTGCGCGAGGATGTGTGCGAGGAGGTGCGCGAGGCAACCCTTCTCTTTGTGGGTGACATTATGGCCCACATGCCTCAGGTGGAGTCTGCCGAGCGCGGAGAGGAGTGCTACGACTTTGTGCCCCACCTGAGGGGTGTGAGGAGTCTGCTGAGGGGTGCCGACTACGCTGTGGGCAACCTCGAGACCACCCTTTCGCCCCGCCCTCCATATAGTGGCTATCC
This sequence comes from Tidjanibacter sp., assembly GCA_017628305.1. Lineage (GTDB taxonomy): Bacteria > Bacteroidota > Bacteroidia > Bacteroidales > Rikenellaceae > Tidjanibacter. The sequence continues at coordinate 45,762 of JAGBZI010000072.1, read as the reverse complement.
GGCCTTTGCTTCGCCCGAGGAGCTGGCGAGAGATTTGCGGAGGGTGGGTTTCGACGCCCTTGCGCTGGCCAACAACCACTCTTGCGACCGCGGTGTGGGGGGAGTGCTTGCCACCACTGCTGCTCTGGATAACGAGGGGCTCGACCACTTTGGTGTGGCTGTTCCGTCGCTCATGCAGGGGTGCTCGGGTGGCTATGTGAAGGAGATTGCGGGTGTTCGGGTGGCTTTTGTGGCCTGCACTTATGGGGCCAATACCCCTGTACCACAGGGTGTTGAACTGTTGGTGTCGGACACGGTGGCTCTTCGCAAGGCAATTGACAAGGTGCGTTCGCAAGTCGATTTTCTCGTTGTGTTGCCCCATTGGGGTGTGGAGTATGCTCGCCGACCTACCAACCACCAGCGGGAGATGGCTGCGTGGTTGCGTGAGGCGGGTGCGGATCTTGTTGTGGGCTCCCATCCACATGTTGTGCAACCCACGGAGGTGTGGCACGACGAGGCAGGAGGGGTGACAGGTGGTGTCTACTACTCGCTTGGCAACTTCATCTCCAACCAAAATTCGCCCCACACCGATTACGGATTGGCGGCCGTTGTCACCCTGCGCGTGGGAAGCCATGGTGAGAAGGGCATGACACTGCGAGCTGCACCTCTGAAACGAGTGCGGAGCATGCGTTCGGATGGGCGGTTTGACTACGGTGTGGAGGTCGAGAGCCTCTGTGTGGTGAGGTAGGAGTGCAAAATGTTTTGCATTTTCCAAACCAATGATTATCTTTGCGATAATATAAGGGACGCTGACTCCCTTTAACCCAAAACTTTTTGTTATGAAAAGGATACTGATTATTCTGCTTGTAGCCCTCTCCATGAGCTCGTGTGCCACGATTTTCAGTGGTTCCAAAGCAAATGTTACCCTCGACAGCGAAGTGGATGGTAGGGCGACTGTTGTTGTTGAAGGACGCCGCTATCGCAATGTGGCATTCCCATGTAAGGTGAAGATTTCCAGAGGTTTCAACGAGACGGCTGTGCGTGTCACTGTGGATGGCTATGCCTCCGAGGTGGTGGTCATCAAGAAGGAGTTTAACCCCATTGCTCTGCTCAACCTTGCAGAGCCGTTCGGCTGGATTTTGGATGTGGCCACAGGTGCAGTCACCCGCCCCAAGTATGACTACTATTGGTTGGAATTTGTCCCCAAGAGCTACTAATATTTAACCACAAATTATCCCCCAAACTAAACGCCTTATGAAAAGATTTCTGCTTATCGCCTTGTGCGTATTGTCGACCCTGTCGTTCAACTCGTGTGCAACCATTTGTTGTGGTACAAAGAAGAGGGTGACTTTCGATAGCGATGTCACCTCCAAGGGTACCCTCATTGTGGATGGCCGCAGGTATCGCGAGGTGGTGTTCCCTTGCAAGGTGAGCATCAAGCGTGGCTTCTCGGATAGCATCGTGCGCTTCAATTTCGAGGGCTACGAGAGCCATGAACTTGTTGTTGACAAGAGCTTTAACCCCGCATCCATATTGAACTTAACGAATATTGTGGGCTGGTTGGTCGACTTGGCCACCGGTGCTGCCACCCGCCCTGCTCAGGATTTCTATTGGGTCGATTTTGTCACAAAGTCCTACATGCCCGAGGGTGACCCTGTGGCGGTTACTCCCGTTGCGGCAACCCCTTCGGAGGTTGTTCCGGCACTCGTTGTTGAGTAGGCGGTATTTTTTTATTTATCCTCATAACAAAAATGGGGTCTGCACGGTATGCAGACCCCATTTTTGTGTAATTAATCCCATGGGTAGGCGGCGAGGAATATCTCTTTGCCACGGAGTTTGTCGCCCACGGCCACAAGGTCGGCAAGGGAGACATCGCCCACAATGTAGTTCCACTCGGGGGAGGTGTAGCGCTCCCTCACCTTCGAGAAGTGGATGAGGGTGGCGTCCTCCTCGGTGCGGAAACGGTAGTAGATGCGGTGTGTGACATCGTTGGTGTGGTGTACGGGTAGTGGAGAGTTCATGCGCTTGTACTCATAGCGGTAGTCGTACTTGCAGGCGGTGATGTCGCTCAACACTGCTGCACCCGTGGGGTGTCCTCCTGCTCCGCGGCCAAACATAAACTGCTTGTAGTAGTAGCGACCCTTGATTACCACTCCGTTGAACTCGTCCTCCACACTGTAGATATACTTGTTGCGCGAGATGAGTTGGGGCACAACCCACAGGTAGACACCTCCGCCCTCAATCTTCTCCACATGTCCCACGAGCTTTATGCGCCTCTGTTTTTCGGCGGCAAATCGTATGTCGGCCTCATTCATGGTGGAGATTCCGTAGCGGAAAATCTTCTCTGGTGCCACATAGATGCCAAAGGCGTGGATGGTGAGGATAACGAGTTTGAAGAGGGAGTCCCAGCCGTCGAAGTCGAGCGATGGGTCGCTCTCGGCAAATCCCAACTCTTGGGCCAAGCGGAGTGCGGGGCCATACTCCATGTTCTCGTTGAAAATCTTGGAGAGCACAAAGTTGGAGGAGCCGTTCAGAATACCCTTCACCGACACCAGCAGGTCGTTGTCGTAGTACTCCTCGAGGTTGCGGATGACGGGAATACTTCCGCACGCCGAGGCATCGTAGAGGAATGGCGTCTGCATCTTGTGTCCCAGCTCGATGAGCTCGGGGAGGTGGTAGGCAAGCATCTTTTTGTTGCCGCTCACCACGGGAAGATGGTTCTCCAACGAGCGGCGCACGATGTGGTAGGCCGCCTCGGCATCGTCGATTAGCTCCACAATCATGTTAATCTCGGGGTCGGCAAAAATCTCGTCGGCCGAGTCGGTGAAGTCGGCCACCACACCTCGCTCCTTGGAGATATCTCTCACACAGATGCGGCGGATGTGAATCTCTTTGCTTTCGATAGCCTCGATGACATCGTAGAGTCCACGCCCCACGCTGCCGAAGCCAAATAGTCCTATGTTAATCTCTTTTGTCATATCTGATGGTAGTTATCGTGTCATGAAATCTTTGATTATGGTGTCGAGTTGCTCATACTCCACGAGGAAACCGTCGTGACCAAAGGGTGAGTTGATGGTGCGATACTCCACATGGGGGATGTTGCTCACCATTATGTCGTGGTCGGCGGGAGGGAAGAGTATGTCGCTGCTGATGGCCACCACAATTGCCTTTGCAGTGATGGTGTGGAGGGCCTCCTCAATGCTTCCACGGCCGCGGCCTATGTTGTGGGAGTCGACAGCCTCGGTGAGCCTCCAGTAGCAGTGGGCATCGAACCTGCGGCGTAGCTTTTCGCCTTGGTGTTGCTGGTAGGTTGTGGCCCTAAATCCGTGGAGTTTTTCACCATCGGGGTCGGTTTGAGTGGCGTTATAGGCTTCGGCACCTCGGTAGCTGAGGAGGGCGATGCTGCGTGCTGCTGCAAGGCCTGCTGCTCCGGCTGTGGGGCTGTCGGTGTGGAGTGTGGGGTCGGCCTCGAGCGCCATTCTCTGCGATTCGTTGAAGGCTATGGCCCACGCCGACGAGCGGGTGCAGGTGGCAATCAGTGCCACGCGCTTTGCAAATCCGGGGTCGGCGATGGCCCACTCCATGGCCTGAAAACCGCCAATGGAGCTGCCAATGATGAGCTCCACACGCTCTATGCCGAGCCTGCGGGCCAACCTGCGGTGGAGAGCAACCATGTCGCGCACGGTAATCTGTGGGAACTCGTCGCCGTAGGGCTTGCCTGTTGCGGGGTTGGTGGTGAGGGGGGAGGTGGAACCATAGGGCGAGCCGAGAAATGTGGCACACACCACAAACCACCTCGAGGGGTCCAAAAAGCGCCCCTCCTCCACAGTGTGGGGCCACCACTCGGCAACCCGACTGTCGGCCGTCAGTGCGTGGCACACCCATATTACATTGTCCTTAGCGGGCGAGAGTGTGCCGTAGGTGGTGTACTCCACCTCCACCGAGGGTAGTACAGCGCCACACTCCAGCTCCAAAGGTTCGTCGAAATACTCTTTCATGGCTGTCCCTCTACTTGTCGTTAGTGCCAAAAGCCACCTCGAAGGCCTGCTCGAAGTCTGCAATGATGTCCTCCACATTCTCCAATCCGGCCGATATGCGCAGCAGGGTGGGGGTGACGCCCGCCGAGAGTTGCTCCGCCTCGGTGAGCTGTTTGTGGGTGGTCGATGCGGGGTGGGTGACAACGGTTATCGAGTCGCCAATCATGGTCATGTGAACCACAATCTCGAGCGCCTCCACAAACTTAATGGTGGTCTGGAGGTCGCCCTTGAGCACAACCGAGAGTACCGCCGACGAGCCGTGGCGGAAGTATCGCTGGGCGTTTGTGTGGGAGGGGTGCTCGGGAAAACCTACCCACTGCACCTCCTCTACGCGGGGGTGCGAGCGGAAGTAGTGGGCAAGGCGCTCGGTGCTCTCCACCTCGTGGCGTGTGCGCAGCGCGAGGGTCTGGAGCCCGAGCTGCATGAGGTAGGAGTCGAACGACGAGGGGCTACACCCCAAGTCGCGCAGTGCATCGACCCTGCATTTTACGATGAATGCCATGGGGCCGAAGGCGTCGGCCAACACCAAACCGTGGTAGCCCTCCGAGGGGCCAGAGAGTTCGGGGAATTTTCCGTTCTTCCAGTTGTAGGTGCCGGCGTCTACAATCACACCGCCCATGGCTGTGCCGTGGCCGTTTATCCACTTTGTGGCGCTCTCCACAACGATGTCGGCTCCGTGGTCGATGGGGCGGCAGAGGTAGCCGCACGCACCAAAGGTGTTGTCGACCACAAAGGGGATATCCCACTTGTGGGCCAACTCGGCCAGAGCTGCAAGGTCGGGCACCGAGCAGGCAGGATTACTCATCGACTCCACATAGATAGCCTTGGTGTTCTCGTCGATGAGGCGCTCGAAGGCCTCCACCGAGTCGTTGTCGGCACGGCGGCAGTCGATACCCATCTTGCGGAAGGTAATCTTAAATTGGTTGAAGGTGCCACCATAGAGCAGTGGGGCTGCCACAATGTTGTCGCCGGCCTTGCAGAGCGAGGTAATCACCACCAACTGTGCCGACATGCCCGACGACACGGCCAAGGCTCCCACACCCCCCTCGAGGGCAGCTACACGCTCCTCGTAGGCATTGGAGGTGGGGTTTTGGAGGCGGGTGTAGATGTTGCCCAACTCCTTGAGGTTGAAGAGGTCGGCAGCATAGTCGCACGAGGGGAACTCGTAGGCTGCGGTGGGGTAGATGGCCGCACCGCGCGAACAGGTGGCGTCGCGGTGACGACCTGCATGTATCTGGAGGGTCTCGAAATGTAAGTTCTTTTTCATAGCTATATTTATTTAGCATTCAGCGTTCAGCAATCAGCGTTCAGCGTTCAGCATTCAGCTGTCAGCTCTGTTAGTCAATTACCGGCCACTATTATACGCCCAAAGCAGAGCACAACAATGGTCTTCGGATGGTGTAAATTAGGATTTGTAGGTTTAGGTAGGTCGTTGCGTGTGTGACCACAAGGGGCCCGTAGCCCCCCATACGATGAGGTAGTGCCTAACGGCACATTCGCATATCCATAGCCACACCAAAGCGGGCACCGCAACGAGCAGCGCAATTCGCAGAAGATATGGAGGTGTAACCTTTCATCCGTAGGGTGGCTATGTTTTCAACCACAAAAATAGATATTCTTCCCCAAAAATGCAATATTCCTCCTCGAGAAATAGCATTTCGTGGTGGCGGCTCTTTGTGTATGGCGAAAAAAGATTAACTTTGTGGCATATTTCAAACGAAGAAACCACACACCATTATCTTTGCATAACTCCATTCTATCATGAAGCAAGACAAAGTATTCGACACCAGTGTGCAGCTCCTCAAGTACAATGTGCTGAAAGAGGTGGTGCGCAGCGCTTACGAAGGTACGCTCGACAGAGCTTACATCGACATTCCCAAGAAAATCTCCCCCGGCCCCAAAGCAGAGCTCCGCTGCTGTATCTACAAGGAGCGCGCAATCCTTCAGGAGAGGGTGCGCATGGCCTGTGGTGGCGACAAGGAGAATCCCAATGTTATCGAGGTTATCGACATCGCTTGCGACGAGTGTCCCGCCAAGGGAATTCTTGTTACTCCCGCTTGCCGAGGTTGTATCAGCCACGCTTGTAAGGATGCCTGCCCCAAGGATGCCATCAGCATTGTGGGTAAGCGCTCGGTAATCGACCACGACAAGTGTATCGAGTGTGGTAAGTGTACTCAGGCTTGCCCCTATGGTGCGATTATCAAACTCTCGCGCCCCTGTATGCAGTCGTGTAAGGTGAAAGCTATCAGCATCGACTCCGACCAGAAGGCTAAAATCGATAACGATAAGTGTATCATGTGTGGCCAGTGCGTTATCGCTTGTCCCTTTGGTGCCATGACCGACAAGTCGCTGCTGCTCGACATCGTGAGGATGCTCCAGAATGCCGAGAAGGAGAACTATAAGGTCTATGCAGTGTTGGCTCCCGCGATTATCAGCCAGTGCCGCTATGGCCGCATTGAGCAGGTGGTTACTGCCATCAAGAAGCTCGGCTTCCACGATGTTGTGGAGGTGGCTATGGGTGCCGATGTGACCCTCTATAAGGAGGCCCGCGAGTGGAACGAGAAGAAGCTCCTCACCACTTCGTGCTGTCCCTCGTTTGTGCGCTTCATTGAGATTAACTATCCCACCCTCACCCAGCATATCTCCCATACCCCCTCGCCTATGATTGAGATTGCCCGCCTGATTAAGAAGAGCGAGCCCAATGCAAAGGTTGTGTTCATTGGCCCCTGCGCTGCCAAGAAGATGGAGTATACGCTGGAGAAGACGAATGGTGCCATCGACTCGGTGATGTCGTTCGAGGAGTTGCAGGCCTTCTTGGATGCAAGGGACATCGAGACCACCGAGCAGGAGGATACCCCTCTGAACAACGCTTCGTTCTATGGCCGCATCTTTGCCAAGGCAGGTGGTATTGTTCAGGGTCTGCTGGACCTCGCTTTGGAGAGCGGCTATGAGGGTCTGAAGCCTGTGTATATGAGTGGTATTGACGAGTGCCGTGTGAACCTTGCGAAGCTGAAGGTTGGCAAGAGCGAGTTCAACTTCTTTGAGGGTATGATTTGCGAGGGCGGTTGCTTGAATGGTCCCTTGTGTATCAACCACGGTCCGAGGAACATTGCCGATGTCGATAAGTATGGCAACGAGGCCACCGAGAAGAAGATTACCAAGTCGGTTGAGTACTGGAAGAGCGTCACCGGCGAAGAGTAGCAAATAATCATTTATGTACAGACCCCAATGGCATAGAGCTTTTGGGGTCTGTGTCAATTTAAGATACTATGAGCACTCCACACAAACACTCTATCGTTCAGCTATTTATCATCCTCTCTTCTGCGCTTTTGATTATCGGCGAACTACAAAGAGGAGAGGTTGCTGAGCGGTGGAATATGGCTGCCTACATTACCATCGGTATAGAGCTAATCTGCTGGCCACTTCTACGCAAGCGACTCACAAAAGACCCCCTAAGGAAGTTACATAGACTTCTTGACATTGTGTGTATTATTCTCACAACGGGTCTGCTATTGTTCAAATGTATTGATTTACTATCGGAGCACCACACCTCCACTACCATATTAGCCGTCGTGGGAATTGTGACACTTGCAACCATACATATATCAATAATCTGCTCCATAAAAAAAGAGAGCAATTAAACCACCGAGAAGAGCATCGACAACTCCGTGCGCTATTGGAACGAAGAGTAGTACACATAAAGCGCAACCGCATAATAGAATAGAGGTGAAACACTATTGTTTCACCTCTATTCTATTGTGGAGTGCGTGGGCAATGGTCAGCTCGTTGGCATACTCAATCTCGTCGCCCACACCGATGCCGCGGGCTATCTTCGTAATCTTCAGCCCCTCGAACTGCGCCAACTTGCGCATGATGTAAAACAGGGTGGTTTCGCCCTCCACAGTGGCACCAATGGCGAGGATGACCTCTTTTATCTCCCCCCTTGCAATATTCTCCACCAGCAGGTCAATCTTCAGGTCGCTGGGGCCTATGCCCTGCATGGGGGAGATGATGCCGCCCAACACATGGTAGAGGCCGTTGTACTGTCGGGTGTTCTCGATGGAGAGCACATCGCCCACCTGTTCCACCACACACACCGTTGTCCTATCCCTCGACGGGTCTGCACAGATGGGGCAAAACTCATTGTCCGTAAGGTTGTTGCAGCGGGCGCAGAAACGCACATCGCGGCGGAAGCGTACGAGTGCCTCTGCGAGGCTTGCCACCTCTTGCTCATCCTCATGGAGCAGGTGGAGTGCAAGGCGCAGGGCTGTGCGGCGGCCTATGGAGGGGAGCTTCGAGAGCTCGCCTACGGCATCGTTTAGCAGTTTCGACATAGTTCCGTTGTTTGGGGGGGTGTTAAATCTTTTCGATGGAGGTGGTGCGTATCCATCCCTCGTTGCCGTCGGCTATGCGTATCTCGCTCCACTCGCCAAATTCGCTGAGTACCTCCACCTTTGTTCCCTCGTGGAGAATGAAGAGCTCCTTGCTGGTGCGGTCGGGCGAGGCCTTCACCACAGCTGCCGAGGAGAGCACGATGGCCTCATTATCTACCATTATCTGGTGTCGTGCGGAGGCGCCGAAAGTAATGCTCACTGCCAACACAACCACTGCCACCAGAGCTACCACAAAGCCCCCCTTGCGCACCTTGCGGCGAGCCGAGAGCTGGTAGAAGAGGATGGCCGAGAGGAGTACGGCAAGTGCTACGAGCGACACTGCGGCCCAGCAACTTTCGCTCATGATGCGTGCTGCGCGGGCGAACCATCGGCTTACGGCCGAGCGTGGAACCTCCTCGATGCGGTCTTTGGTGAAACTCTCCGCATAGGCGAGGTTATAGGCTGCGTCGTCGTTTGCAGGGTCGAGCCTCAGCGAGCGGTGGTAGTTGAGAATCGCTTTGCCGCTCTTGCCGGCTTTAAAGTAGGCGCCGGCAATATTGTAGTAGAGTGCGGCGCTCTCCACCCCGCACTTTACGATGGAGTCGTAGGTGGCCACAGCGCCATTGTAGTCGCCGGCGGTGTAGAGCCTGTTGCCTCTCTGCCAGAGCACTTCGGGGTCGATGGTTGTGGCTACTTCGGGAGTTGCCGACTCGGGGTTGGCGGGCTCTTGAGCTCGTGCCACAGTGAGTGTGGTCGAGAGTATGATGGCGGTCAGTACACTAAAAATCTTGCGCATAACTGTGTCGTTTCACTTGTCTGTTTATCGGTTAATCTCTCCTTCGAGGCGCGAGATGAGCTCCACACCTTTCAGGTAGGCCTCCTCCATCTGTCCGCTGCCCGAGGGGGCGTACTGTGCATACTCACAGTCGGTTATGAGGGCCACATAGTGCTCCACACACTCGGCCTCCACCCCCTTGCGTGCAAGTTGCTCGCGGATGTTCTCTTTGGTGAGGTTGGCGGCGGGGATGTTGAGCTTGTCGCCCAAGTAGCCCCACAGGCCACGCAACATCTCCTCGTAGAAGCCCCTCTGGTTGGCCTCTTTCATGTAGCGCTCGGCTGCGCGGAAGCGGGCCAGAGCCACTTTATTAGCCCTTTTACCCTTCAGGGTTGCCTGATTGCGCATCTCGCGCAGGCGTTTGCGCAGTACAATGGCTATGCCCACAAAGGCCATGATGATAATCACCACTGCCAAGAAGTAGCCATCGCTGAAGAGGAATACCCTGCCGATGGGGCGGAACGATGTGGGTGCAAGGTCGATAAAACGGATGTCGGTGCCGAGGAATTTTATGGCCTCCTTGTCGATGCCACCCACAAGTGCAGGGTTGGGGCCTGCGGCGGAGGTGTGGCTGTCGGGAGTGATGTGGAGTGCATACTCCTTTGCGGTGAGGGTCACATACTTGCCCAATCGGGGGTTGAAGAAGGAGAACTCCATCGGGGGGATGAAGTAGTCGCCCTCGGCTCGGGCAATCATGGGATACTCAAATTGGCGGTAGCCACTCACACCCCTCGAGGTGGTCTGAATGCTCTCCGTGCTCTTCACACTGTACTGCTCAAACGAACTTGGGAGCTTCAGTTGGGGAGCCTGAATCATGGGAAGGTTGCCCGTACCCGAGATTTTGGCCACATAGGTCACTGCACTGTTTGCCTCAATCTCGTCGGCCGGGGGTGTGACGCTCAGCTCAAACTCGCCCACAGCGCCGCTGAAACTTGCTGGCGCACCTTCGGGCAAAGGTTTTACATTGAGGGTTATCTCTTTGGACCTGACAACCCTTCGTACCTCCTGAATTTGGGGCACATCGAAGAAGTCGGCAAATGGGTCGAAACCGCCACGGCGGGGAGCCTTCACCTGAATGCGGGCCACAATCGACATCTCCATCGGCTCAATCTTCAGCTCACCGCTCTGCTGGGGGAAGACGAGGTATTCGGCCACAGGACAGGCGTCGTAGAGCTTGCCGCCATACTCCTCCCTCACCCAACGGTTGCCGTCAACATTGAGCCTCTGGGTCCAGAAACCCGCAAAGGATGGCATCTTTTGCCCCTCGGCGTTCATGGCTACGCGAGTGTAGAGCTTGTAGGTGACCAGCACGGGCTCTCCTTTGTAGGCCCTTGTGCGGTCCACAGAGGAGACAATCAGCACATCGTCCTCGGCGAGGGTTGCTGCGCTTTGTTGGCCCTGCTGAGCGGCTCCTTGCCCTTGGGCCGACGAACCGCTACCACTGCCGCTCTCCTTTATGACCTTCACGACGACAGGACGGGTCTGGTAGCTCTTGCCATCCGCCTTCACACTTGCGGAGCCAATAGTAAACTCACCCTCGGTGCTACACGAGAGCACATAACTGATGGTGTGGTTCACCGACTGGCTCATCTTGCCATTGATAAGCTGAACACTTGTGCTGTTCGAGGTGGAGGGGCCTGCAAGCACACTGAAGCCCTCGAACGAGGGGGGCACGAAATCCTTGTACTTGGCATTAATCGAAAACTCCACGCCGAAGGGTTGGCCCACAGCCACTGCCCTCGGAATGTTCACCTCAAAGGATACCTCCTCGCCGCGAGCCCCCATGCTGAAGGCCACAAGCGCCACTATCCACAGAAGAAATCTCCTCATCTTTTGTGTCAAAAATTGTTCCTATATAAATACCACAACGGGGCTGCCCACCACTAACGGTTGGGCAGCCTCGTAATGTAGAACGAGCCGAAGGCTCTTTTTAGTGTTTGAACTCTGCAAAGAAGTCGTTGCCCTTATCATCAACGATGATAAATGCGGGGAAATTCTCCACATAAATCTTCCTCACAGCCTCCATGCCGAGCTCGGGGAAGTCCACAACCTCCACACTCTTGATGCTCTGTTTGGCGAGGATAGCTGCGGGACCGCCAATCGAACCGAGGTAGAAACCGCCGTGCTTCTGGCAAGCGTCGGTCACCTCCTGCGAACGGTTACCCTTGGCCACCATAACCATCGAACCGCCAACGCTCTGGAAGAGGTCTACATAGGAGTCCATACGACCGGCAGTGGTGGGGCCGAAGCTACCCGAAGCCATGCCTGCGGGGGTCTTGGCGGGACCTGCGTAGTAGACGGGGTGGTTCTTGAAGTAGTCGGGCATGGGTTTACCCTCGTCGAGCATCTGTTTGATGCGTGCGTGGGCGATGTCGCGAGCCACAATCAGGGTACCCTTGAGGTTAAGACGGGTCTTTACGGGGTATTTCGAGAGAATCTCGCGAACTTTGTCCATACCCTCGTCGAGGTCAATCTCCACTGCGGGAGCCATGGTGGGAGCGCTCTGGGGCATGAAGCGCGCGGGGTTTTTCTCGAGCTTCTCAATCCAGAGGCCCTGCTCGTTGATTTTAGCCTTGATGTTGCGGTCGGCCGAGCAGCTAACGCCGATGCCTACGGGGCACGAAGCGGCGTGGCGAGGCATGCGGATAACCCTCACATCGTGAACGAAATATTTGCCACCAAACTGTGCGCCGATACCGCTCTTGCGGCAGATGTCGAGCATCTTCTCCTCCCACTCGAGGTCGCGGAATGCACGACCACCGTCGTTGCCGCTGGTGGGGAGGTTGTCGAAGTAGCCGGCCGAAGCCTTCTTCACGGCGGTGAGGTTGGCCTCTGCCGAGGTGCCACCCACTACGAGTGCCAAGTGGTAGGGAGGACAAGCCGAGGTGCCGAGGTCTTTGATGTGCTCAGCGATGAAGGCTGTGAGCGACTTCTCGTTGAGAAGGGCTTTGGTCTGCTGATAGAGGAAGGTCTTGTTGGCCGAGCCACCACCTTTGGTGATGAAGAGGAATTTGTACTCGTTGCCGGGCTCGGAGTAGATGTCAATCTGTGCGGGGAGGTTGTTGCCGCTGTTGTGCTCGTCGGTCATGGTGATGGGCACAACCTGCGAGTAGCGGAGGTTGCGCTCGGCATAGGTTTCGTAAACGCCCCTCGAGATGTACTCTGCATCGTCCACGCCGGTCCACACATTCTCACCCTTCTTACCGATAGCGATAGCCGTACCGGTATCCTGACAGGTGGGGAGCTGACCCTCAGCTGCAACCACTTGGTTGGCCAACATGGTGTGTGCCACAAACTTATCGTTGTCGGTAGCCTCGGGGTCGGCGAGGATATTGGCGAGCTTCTGGAGGTGGGATGCACGCAGATAGAAGGATACATCCTCGTAGGCCCTCTTGGCGAGCAGAGCCAGACCCTCGGGATCAACTTTCAGGATTTTGCGGCCGTCGCACTCGATGGTTTTCACATAGTCACTAGAGATGAGCTCATACTCGGTGTTGTCCACACCGTGCTCAAACATAGGCTGATACTTAAATTCGCTCATAGTAATCTTTGGTTTTTATGTTGTGTTATTATTATAAGTCGTTGTCTAAATCATACAAAGGTAAGGTTTTTTTGCGAGAACCTCTCCATTTGCCCCTACAAAAATATTTCGACATCATTTTTTTGTGCACTTATTTATTTATCTTTGTGGGCTCAAATCGTGCAATGTTTTTTAAAATATTATGAAGAACAAATTGATTTTAATTATTGCTTTGCTGATGTGTGTGGGATGTAGTTCCCCCGAGGAGCCATCTGCTTATATGCACACAATGTTGCCTAACGATTATGAGGTCAAGCCTTATAAGGAAGAGGAAGTGGAGATTTTGGAATTGCCTTTTGAATTAACAGCTCTGGCTGTTGATGAGGAAGGAGATCCTTGTTGGCATTACTATTATCGTCATGGCGATTGGCCCGGTTCTTATGTATCTGGTTGGTTGGTCTATTTCTCTCTTTTTACAACGGATGATTCATCTCCGGATTTCATAAATTATATGGTTTTGGTTGGAGGACCGTATCTTGCGGAAGACTATAAGTACAATGCTATGGTTTGGTTTGATACCCCATTGCTTCACCTTCCAACATCTAAATATAAGGAGGGTCTTGGACGCTATTACGAATTTACTATACCAGTTGTGTTTAACGCCTGGGGCGAACGTGGTAATTTTGCGATGACATTTTACCACTTGACGGAGGAAAAATGGTACAGAACAAAGAGATACAAAGTAACCCTTCACGAAGACCTCATTGAGGGCGATTCCCCACTTCTGGGCGGAAAAGTTACAATGGAGTGTTTGGAGTAGTAGCTCGGAGATATGGTGAGAGAGTCCCGCAAGGTGTTTGAGCAATATTTTGCGGGACTCTCTTTTTGTTTACAAAAAAATAACACTGATAATTGCGCGTATTCCAAAAAAAGCCTTTATATTTGTAAAAATTTTTAAAAATTACCCTTCTAACTGCCGAGGCGGGCTGAAGGGGAGGTTAGGAAAACAGGTTTACAAACATAAATTAAAATTTAAGTAAAATGGTATCTTACAAAGATTTGGGCCTTGTGAACACCAAAGAGATGTTTGCAAAGGCAATCGAGGGCGGCTATGCAATCCCCGCCTACAACTTCAACAATATGGAGCAGCTTCAGGCTATCATCTCGGCTTGCGTTGAGACCTCCTCGCCCGTAATCCTTCAGGTTTCGGCAGGTGCTCGCAAGTATGCCAACCAGACCCTCCTCCGCTACATGGCACAGGGTGCTGTTGAGTACGCCAAAGAGCTCGGCAAGAACATTCCTATCGCTCTCCACCTCGACCACGGTAGCAGCTTTGAGATTTGCAAATCGTGCATCGATATGGGTTTCTCGAGCGTTATGATTGACGGTAGCCACCTCCCCTACGAGGAGAATGTTGCCCTCACCAAGAAGGTTGTTGACTACGCACACCAGCACGATGTAACCGTTGAGGGTGAGCTCGGCGTTTTGGCCGGTATCGAGGATGAGGTTGTGGCTGAGCACCACACCTACACCGACCCCAACGATGTTGTTGACTTCGTGTCGAAGACCGGTGTTGACTCGTTGGCTATCTCGATTGGTACCTCGCACGGTGCTAACAAGTTCAAACCCGAGCAGTGCGTGCGCAACGAGCAGGGTATCCTTCTTCCTCCTCCCTTGCGCTTCGACATCCTCAAGGAGATTGAGGCTCGCATCCCCGGCTTCCCCATCGTTCTCCACGGCTCGAGCAGCGTACCTCAGGACAAGGTAGCCATCATCAACACCTACGGTGGTGCACTGAAGGATGCAGTGGGTATTCCCGAGGAGCAGCTTCGCGAGGCAGCCAAGAGCGCCGTTTGCAAAATCAACATCGACTCCGACGGTCGTCTGGCTATGACTGCTGCTGTTCGTGAGGTGTTTGCAAAAGACCCCGCAGAGTTTGACCCCCGCAAGTATCTGGGTCCCGCTCGTGACGCTCTCAAGGAGCTCTACATGAACAAGAACATTAATGTTCTGGGTAGCGCAGGTAAGGTTGAGTAATCGACTTCCCGTATATAAAAAAAGATTGGGCCGCCTTTTCGGGGTGGCCCAATCTTTTTTTGTAGTTTAATCTGTGTTCTGTGAATTCCAATAGGAAAATTTTCAACTTAAATCTCTCTTTGCGAGCAACTTTACTTCGTTATTCTCACCCAATCGACATCCATCCAGCCGCCGTCGTTAGTGTGGCCGGTGGTCGCTGCAAAGAGGCCAAATTTTGCGCCTATCCACTTGCCCTCCTTGGCTTTGAAGGGGCGACCGATGGGACGGAAGTCGTAGCCCATTTTGGCCCAGTAGAACTGACACATGGCACCCTCGCTCACCACCACACGCAACATTATTTCGCGGGTGTCGGTCGTGGGTAATTGGCTGACAATCACCTCTTCGCCCCCCTTGTCGGCTCCCATACACTCTGTCTGTCGGAGTACCACTCCCTCGGCGGTAACCTCGAAGGAGAGGGTCGCATAGTCGCGTCCGGCGATGATTATTCCACCTCGGTCGCCCACTACACCACCGCGGAACGACACCTTTGCTGTGATTGTCTCGGTGGGTGCTGTGAGCTTCTGTGTGAGGAGGTTGCGTGCTTCCCACAGGGATGCATAGGGCTGGGTGTAGAGCCTCAGGTAGCCCTCGGGAGAGTGCATAGCCCAGTCGCGCTCGGGGTTGCCGAACCACTGCCACTGGAGTCCGAGGGTGGGGGAGTTGAACTCGTCGTTTTCGGCGGGGGTTACGATGAGCTGCTGTGCCTTGGTTGTGGGCTTGCGGTAGGTAGCCACAGGCTCGCCAATGCCGTCGCCATTGGTGTCGACCCCCATTGTGCACCAGCCGTCGGAGCTCCAACTCATGGGTTGCAGGTGTACTACACGCCCATAGGCGTAGCGGTCCTCGAAGTGGATGAACCAGCTGTCGCCCGCCACATCGGTCACCCAACCGCCCTGATGGGGGCCGTGGATGTTGGTGTTGCCCTGATGGAGCACTTTGCGCCACTCATACTTGCCGAGGGGCTCGCGGGAGCGGCCGACGAGCTGCCAACCCTCCTTCACGCCGCCTGCAGGGGCAAATATGTAGTACCACCCCTCACGCTTGTAGAACTTGGGTCCCTCGATTGTGGGGTTCACCCCGTGGCCATCGTGGATAAGCACTTCGGGACCTATGAGGGCTCGGCCGTCGGGGCTCATCTCGCTGGCCGAGAGTATGCTCTTGAAGCCGGCACGACTGCCTGCCCAGCTGTGTACCAGATAGGCCTTGCCGTTGTCGTCCCACAGTGGACAAGGGTCAATCATGCCCACTCCGGCCTGCACAAGGTGGGGTTCGCTCCACTCACCTCGAGGGTCACTCGTGTGGACCATATAGATACCGACATCGGGGTCGCCCCAGTAGATGTAGAACTCTCCGCCATGGTTACGAATGGATGGGGCCCACACACCGTTGCCGTGAGCCTCCTGTATCCCCTCGGGACGGTAGGAGTGTACCGCACCCACAATCTCCCAAGTCACAAGGTCGGTGGAGTGGAGAATCTGGAGTGCAGGGATGCAGTCGAACGACGAGGAGGTCATCCAATAGTCGTCCCCCACACGGATTACATCGGGGTCGGAGTAGTCGGTGTGGAGTATGGGGTTGCGGTATGTGCCGTCGCCATTGTCGGCCACCCACACACTGCTCTTACCCTGCGCCCAACTACCTGTGCCACAGAGAAGTGCTAAGGTGCATAATATTAGCCCCCTAATCGTTTGTCGTGCGGTTTTCATAGGTCATTAGGGTGTTTCGATTTTGAATTTACAAGGTTACGCCCGTTTTGAAAATTGCCACCTCCTTAAAGCCCGTCGCCTCGTGTTTCAGCAGTTCGCCATTGGCGGTAGCGAGAATCTTATCCACAAACCTTGCGAGGAGTGCTTCGGGCTCTTCGTCCTCCACGAGGGTGCCGGCATTGAAGTCTATCCATCCCTGCTTGAACTCATAGAGGCGTGTGTTGGTCGAAATCTTCATTGTGGGTACAAAGCTGCCAAATGGTGTACCCCTGCCGGTGGTGAAGAGCACCATCTGGCAACCGCTCAACGCCAGCGCCGAGGAGGCTACAAGGTCGTTGCCGGGGGCCTGAAGGAGGTTCAGACCACGCTTAACCACAGGGTCAGTGTAGTCCAAAACATCCACCACGGTGCCGGCACCGCCCTTCTGCACACAGCCGAGCGACTTCTCCTCGAGGGTGGTGATGCCACCCTTCTTGTTGCCGGGCGAGGGGTTCTCATAGATGGGCTGGTTGTAGCTCTTGAAATAGCCCTTGAAGTTGTTGATGAGGTCCACCGTGCGGTCGAAAATCTCGCAGCTCTCCGCTCTGTCCATCAGGATGGTCTCAGCGCCGAACATCTCGGGTACCTCGGTGAGGATGGTGGTGCCACCCTGCGCAATGAGCCAGTCGGAGAAGAGGCCAACCAAGGGGTTGGCGGTGATGCCCGAAAAACCGTCGCTACCGCCACACTTCAGTCCAATCTTCAGCTTCGCAAGGGGCTGGGGGGTACGCTTGTCGCTGCGGGTAATCTCCACCAATTCGCGGCACACCTTCACACCCTCCTCAATCTCGTCGTCTACCTCCTGAGCCACTATAAATCTCACCCTCTCGGGGTCCCAAGTGCCTATCTCCTTCTGGAATTCGCTCACCTGATTGTTCTCGCAGCCGAGTCCCAACACAAGAATGGCTCCGGCATTGGGGTGGTGCACCATGGCGGCCAGTGCGCGGCGTGTATTGCGGTGGTCGTCACCGAGTTGCGAACAGCCGTAGGGGTGGGTGTAGACCCTTACATCGTCGAGGTGTGAGCAATCCATCTCGCTCTTCACCCTCTTCACAATGGCCTCCGCCTGACCATTTACACAGCCCACCGTGGGAATTACCCACAGCTCGTTGCGGATACCCATATCGCCATTTTTGCGCTCGTAGCCCATCACCATGCGCTCATCTTTGGGGTAGTGTTTGGGGGCAATCTTGGGGGTGTAGGTATACTCAATCTCGTCCGAAAGGTTGGTCTTGATGTTGTGGGAGTGGATCCACGCGCCCTCGGCAATGGGCGATGTGGCGTGGCCGATGGGGTAGCCATACTTAACGACATTCTCCCCTGCGGCAATGGGCCTAAGGGCCACCTTGTGGCCCTTGGCTATATCCTCCACGAGGGTGACGCTCCGACCGCCCACCTCGATAACCTCACCTTTCTGAAGGTCGTCGAGAGCGATAGCCACATCATCCGCCTCGTTTATTCTTAAGTATCTCTTCACGATATTGAATTGTGCAGTTTGTATCTCCTAAAGCATTGTTTTAAGCGCAGCAGCCATGCCCTCCTTCTGGATGAGCTTCACATAGCCGGCAGCCTTCTCCACGAAGGGAGTCACCTCGGTGAAGTCCACGGTCCAGATGTTGCGGTTCTCAACAATGGCCTTCACGGTGGCGTCGATGTCGTCGTTGTTCCACACGCTGCGGATGAACTCCACATGTTCGGGGGTGTCGTCGGGAGTGAACTCTACGGTGCCACTATAGAGGGTGAGAAGTGCTGCAAAGGTAAACATCTCTTTCTCGGCAACTTTGCCACTCTTGTTCCAATTGTCGAGCACGGTGGGGAAGTTGCGGGTTTCCCACTTGGAGAGCGAGTTGAGCGAGATGGTTTTGAGCATGTGGCGGATGTAGGGGTTGTAGAAACGCTCCAGAATACCTGCCGCAAACTCTTTAAGCTCTGCTTGGTCCTCCTCAATCATGGGGATAACCTCCTCATCCACCATGGTGTTGATGAACTTCTCGAGGTCGGGGGTGTTGAAGGCATCCATCACAGTCTCACAGCCGAGCTGTAAGCCGATGGGCACCATGCCGGTGTGAGAACCGTTGAGTATGCGCACCTTCTTGTCGCGGAACTGCTTGATGGTGGGCATGAATATCACATGAAGACCCGCCTTGTCGAGGGGCAATCTGCGCTGAACCTCCTTGTAGCCGGGGCCGCCAATAGCCCACAAGTGGTAGAACTCGGCCTTCACAACGAGGTTGTCGTCGAAGCCAATCTCCTCCTTAATTTCGGCGATGTTTTCGCGAGGGAATCCGGGCACGATGCGGTCCACGAGGGTGTCGCAGAAGTGGCAGTGGTTCTCCACCCAGTGGATGAAGTCCTCACCCAGCTTGTTGTACTCGGCATGGCGGAGCACATACTCGCGGAGGGTCGAACCATTGTTCTCAATCAACTCGCAGCAGATGATGCAGAGGCCCTTGGTGGGGTCGCCCTCGAAGTGTTTGAAACGCTTGTAGAGCAGTGCGGTCATCTTTGCGGGGTAGCTCTTGGGGGGCAGTGCCCACAGGTCGTCGCCCTCCTCATAGCGGATGCCGGCCTCGGTGGTGTTCGACACAGTAGCCTCCAGCTCGGGCGAGAGGAATATGCGCTCGTAGGCCTCGTAGTCGGTGTAGGGGTTGATGGCACACTGCACGCTCTTCACCAAGCGAATATCCTTCACGGGTTGTTTGTCTTTCACACCCTCCAGATAGACATGGTAGAGGCAGTCCTGACCCTCCAACATCTCGGCCATACCCTTGTCGATGGGTTGCACGATAGCCACGCCGTGGTTCATGACGCCGGCCTCGTTGGCCTTGTCTATTTGCCAATCGACAAAGGCGCGCAGAAAGTTGCCTTCGCCAAACTGAAGAATCTTGATGGGCAGTGTGGGTTTTTCCACATTCTGTTTATTTAATGCTTTGATTGACATAGTAGTAAAGGTTTTATGAAAGGTTAGAACTTGAAGTAGTTTTTAGCATTGTTGTAGCAGATGTCCTCCACCATTTTGCCGATGAAGTCCAGCTCGCTGGCGGGCAGCAGACCCTGCTCCACATCGTTGCCGAGCAGGTTGCAGAGGGTTCTGCGGAAGTACTCGTGGCGGGGATAGGAGAGGAAACTGCGGCTGTCGGTGAGCATGCCCACAAAGCGGCTCAGCAGACCGAGCAGCGAGAGAGCATTCATCTGCTTCTCCATGCCGTCCTTCTGGTCGAGGAACCACCATCCGCTGCCAAACTGAATCTTGCCTGCACCATAGCGACCATCTTGGAAGTTGCCGAGCATGGTGGCAATCATCTCGTTGTCACGGGGATTGAGGTTGTAGATGATGGTTTTGGTGAGTTTGTCGTTGCGGTCGAGCATGTCAAAGAATTTCGACATGTTTTTGGCCACCGTGAAGTCGCCGATGGAGTCGAAACCTGTGTCGGGGCCGAGCTGTGCGAACATTCTGCTGTTGTTGTTGCGGATGGCTCCGTAGTGGAACTGCTGTGTCCAGCCGCTTGCGTGGTCCATCACAGCAAACTCCACCATCATGGCAGTTTTGTATTTCTTTATCTCCTCGGGAGTGAGTGTGGTACCACCGTATACTTTTTGGAACAGCTTTTCAATCTCGGCGTGGGTGTAGTCCTCTGCGTAGAACTCCTCGATGCCGTGGTCCGACAGGCGGCAACCAACGCTCTCGAAGAAGTCGTGGCGCACCTGAAGCGCATTGATAACATCGTCGAACGACTTGATTTCCACGCCACTAACCTCGCTGAGACGGTCGATGTAGGCACGGAAATCAGCGGGCACCTCCACAGCCATAGCCTTGTCGGGCCTCCAAGTGGGCAACATCTTCACACCGAAGTTGTCGGCAGCGGTCTTGATGTGGTGCTCGAGCGAGTCCACGGGGTCGTCTGTGGTGCAGACGGTCTCCACATTGTAGTGCAGCATAAGTCCTCGCGCTGTGCGCTCGGGGGTCTGGAGCATTGCGGTGCAGTGGTCGTAGATTTCGCGTGCTGTGGAGGGGTTGAGCAATTTCTCTACGCCGAAGGCTGTCTTGAGCTCCAAGTGTGTCCAGTGGTAGAGGGGGTTGCGCATGGTGTAGGGAACAGTCTCTGCCCACTTCTCGAATTTCTCCCAGTCGGTGGTATCTTTACCGGTGCAGTAGCGCTCATCGACGCCGTTGGAGCGCATAGCACGCCATTTGTAGTGGTCGCCCTCGAGCCAAATTTTCGAGAGGTTTTCGAACTTGTGGTCGTTTGCCACATACTCAGGGATGAGGTGGCAGTGGTAGTCGATGATAGGCATCTTGGCTGCGTGCTCATGGTAGAGCCTTTGGGCCGTTTCGGTCTGCAGCAGGAAGTTCTCGTCGTTAAACTGTTTCATGGTTTTTAGGTTTTATGTTTTAATGAATAATTTTTACACTATTTCACACCCTAAAGGTAAGAAAATTATTTGATTTTTCCACACAAAACCCCATAAAAACGGAGGGCCGCCACATGGCAGCCCTCCGTGAGGTAGAATAGGCGTATGCTCAACTATTTTGCATACCACTCGATTTTGTAAATGTCGGGCGAAGTTGCACCACCAGGTTTGGTAATAGCAACCTTGGTGAGTTCGGTAACCTCCGCAAACTCAAACTCGTAGGCCACGGCGCCATTCTTGGCAGCTGCGGTGTCGTAAGGTTCAAGCTCAATCTTCTCGCTGTAAATAGTGCCACCATCCTTTGGACCTGCTCCGGTGTAGATTGCCAACTGACAGTTGCTGTTGTCGGCAGCGGTCTTACCTTGTGTTGCGGTAACAATCAGAGTACCGGGCTTGTCGATATTGATGTAGGCATAGGCATTGCCGCTGCTGTATGTCATAGTGAAGTAGGTGCAGTTGTCGGCAGTGTTAGCGTAGGAGCGGATGCTAATCTTCTTGGTCTGGGGGCTGAGGTAGAGGGTGCCGGTGAGGCTGGTATTGGTTGCCTCCACAACGGTACCGTCCTCGTTCATCATATAATCAACGCTCTGACCATCCACGAGGGTAGCGTTTGCGCTGAAAATAGTCGAGAAATCCCAGATGTACTCCTCTTTCTGTACGCTCTCAATATAGGTATACTCAATTGCGTAGAACCTCAGACCACCCGAAGGATAGATGTATACGGTCTGGTTGTTAGCCTCAATATCATACTCAACCCAAGTGGGAGTTGCGTGGCCGCCGGGCTGCTCCTGAACGGTGCCGTCCTCGCCAACCTGAACTTTCACAACGCGAGTGAGATCCTCCGAACCGGTAGCGCCAACCTTAACCCTCAGAGTACCGTTTGCGGGTGCTGTGAAGGAGAAGCAACGCTGGGTGATAGAACCACCACCATTGGGCTGGATGTAGTTACCAACATCCTCATTGAGGTAGCCACGGATATTCTTGCCACCTGCAACAACCCTCAGGCCGTCAACGGTAACATCCATATCAGTAGAGCCATCGCTACCCAGAGGTGCAAGCCAATCGAATACCTGGGTCTCCCAGATGGTGTCCGAGAAGTTCCACAAGAGGGTTACTTCGCCACCTACAACCACTTTGTTAATCTCAAGGTTAGCAACGCCGGCCTCCGAGCGGAGCCACTTGCTCGAGGTGGCCACGGGAACGGCCACAACCGAGAGTTCATACTCGCCCACGCCAAGTGCTGCAACAGCGGCTGCATCGATGGTGAACGAGGTTTCGGTTTGCTCGGTCATTACACCACGCCAAGTTACCTCATAGTGGTCGGCATTCTCCACAGCTGCCCACGAAGCGGTCACAGCCATCTCGGTACCCTCGTCGACCTTGCGGTTGTCGAACGCCACAGCGGGGGCCTTCAGTGCGGTTGCGGTGGCATCGGCGGTGAGGTCCTGTGTCCACTCAATCTGCTTGATGGTCACGCCACCGGCGCCAATGATGTAGATGTTGTTGTCGCCCGAGAGGTCGCCGAGGAGCACCTTGTGGGGCTCGCCGTCGGCCAACAGGGTGTAGCGGTCGCCACCGGCCAATACCTGAACACCCTCAACACCGTTGGCACCCTCGGCAGTTACAACAACTGCGCCGTAGCCATTGGTAAGGATGCCCACAGCACCGTGGGTAGGCTCGCCTGCTGCGTCAACCATGCCTGCTGCTGCAAAATAGACACCCTCGCCAAGGAGAATCTCGCTGGGAGCCTCTGCCGAAGCGTAGATGCGTGCATTGCCGATGATGGTAGTGGCGTTCAGCACCTCGCCATCGTAGATTTTCTTGTCGGTAAAGTCCCAGATGTAGGGCTCTGCAACAACCTCCAACTCGGTAGCCCTCACGGGAGGCTCAGGAATGGCTGCATTCCACCAGCGGGGGTCGCCAGCCTGTTTAGCAGCGATGTCGCTGGTGTTGTTCAGGTAGAGCTTACCGGCACCCGAACTCTGGCAGGGGTCAACCTCCAGAAGTACGCCACCCTCTGCCAATGCAGCAGCCTCATCGAAAGCAGCACCGTCAATGGTCAGAGCGGCCGAAACGAACCAACCTGCACCTACATTGTAGTAGTAGTTGCCCGAGCATACGGGAGCGTTCGTGTCGGAGGAGTTGCGCACAAGGCGTACGAACTCGGCACCGGGAGCCTCACCGTCGCTATACTCGTTCATGAAGACATTCTTGGTACAGAGAATCGACTCGGGAGTGGTCTTGGTCCTCACACCGAAGATACCTGCGTTGTTCGACGAGGTCTTGGTGGTGGTCACAAAGTTGAAGGTGCAATTCTTCACCTCAATGAGGCCCGAATCGGCGCTGTCGCTAACCCTCAGGAAGGTACGAGCTGCAGCGTAGAAGGTGGAGTTCTTAACTACAATCGAGGGGTGAACACCGTTACGAACATCGATGAAGTCACCACCTACCGAACCGGTGGCATTTACATCGTGAACATAGCAACCGTCAATCAGAATGCTACCGCAGTCAGCTCCTGCTACATTGTTGTAGTAGAGGCCCTTGGTGTAGCCAAACACTTCGCAATTAATCAGTTCAAAAGCCTCCATCGCAGCCTGGGCGGTGAGGATGTGGCCCTTGGTCTCGGCACCTTCAACGGCGTAAACCGCACCGTCGAGAACGAGGTCTTCAAGGTGAATGGTGGTTACTGCGCCTGTGGGCTGAATGTCCAGACCGGTTACGATGGGTTTCTTACCATCGGTAGTGGTCTCACCAACCATCCAGAGGTTGCAGCCGATTGCTGCTGTGCTGGGAAGGTCGTATGCTACGCCATTGTTGTACTCAAGTTTGAGTTTAACATCACCAGTGTTGCCAGTGATGGCGCTCATAATAGCCTCAACGGTATTTACGGTGTTGAAGCCCTCGTCGGTGGGACGGGTGAAGGCGGTCACACTACCACGATTACAAGCCTTGCCGTAGATGAGGCTCAGCTTGTAGTCGGTGCAGGGCTCCAAGCCGCTAACGGTAGCGGTGCGTGCGGAAATCATCTCGGCGGTGAGGGGCAAATCGACACCCTTCTTCGAGCTGTCCGACACGGGGGTTGCGCGCAGTGTGGTGAGGTCGTTTGCGTCCTCGCCCTCGCTCCAAGCGATAGTGATGCTCTCCTTGGTACGGTCGGTTACGGTGAGTTTGAACGAGCTGCGCACAGCCGAGGTTGCAAATGCCTCCTCGAGGTAGGTCCAGTTCGAGTCGTTAACACCCTCTGCGTGGCCTTTTACGCGTACAAAGTAGCTCTTGTCAACCTCCAGTCCGCTCACAATGTGAGGGATTTCGGTGATGTTAGTCTCGGTTTTGAAGGGCTCAGCCGAGTCGTAATTGGGGGCCAGAGCCACCTCCTCGCCTGTCTCCTCGTCGATACCGGTTGCGGTGGACTCAAAGACCTCCACCGTGTAGTAGTCGGTACCCTGCATTGCATCCCAAGTAAGTTCCACATCAGTACCTACCGATGCAACAATCTCTGCTGTGAGGTTGGTGGGGGCAAGGCAACGGTTCAGAGTGATGCCATCCACAACCTCTGCGGGCTCGCCGACACAGCCGACCATAGCCAACGCCGAAGCAGCAGTCAGTGCTATATTTCTAATAAACTTTTTCATAGCTTTTCTCCTTATTTATATATAAAGTAGGTATGCTCCCATTAGTAGCCGAAGTCGTTCACAAGCGAACCCTGCGAATTGATGATGGTTGCTTGGAAGATGGGCCAATACATGTGCTGATTGGGGTTAGCGGTGTAGATGGTCGAAGCCCTCTCCTCGGTCTGACCGTCGGAGTCTTTGGTGATGTAGCCACCCTTCTTGGTCCACTCATCGCCCTCGGGGGCCACGCGCTCGCCATTGAAGCCGTAGAACTCCAAGCCACCATCTACCTCACGGTACCACACATCGCCTTCGGGGTTGAGGTAGGCGTAGTCGCCGCTCACACTCTTCAGGTCGCGATAGTCCTGAATAGACTCGTCGAGCTTATCCTTCAGCATGTTCCAACGGATGAGGTCGCCCTTGCGCAGGAACTCGCCCACGAACTCAAACTTCCTCTCCTCGGTGATAGCCTTGAACATAGCCTCCTTCGAGCTAAGGCTTGCAACATAGGTGTCGGCCTCGGCGCCCGTAGCCCTCTGGCGTACCTCCTTGAAGTAGCCTTTGGCTACATCCAGCTGCTCCAGCTCGTTGGCCACCTCGGCAGCCATCAGCAGAATGTCCGAATAGCGCATCACAACGGGTTTGATACCGTCGTCGTTACCACCGGTGTAGGGCTGTTTCTCCATCCACTGGAAGCGGTATTTGCCGAAGTACCAGTTCTCTATGTTGGCGGGCTCGATGGCGTCGTCTTGCTTAAACTTGAAGTTTACGCACGACAGGTCGCGACGCTGGTCGCCCTTGTAGAAATCGAAATAGAGCGAGGGTGCGGGGCCCACGGTGCCGCCACGGTCGCTGCCTGCAATATTGGTGCGGACAGCGAAGGTGTAGTTCCAGCGGCCACGCGAGTCGCTGAAGGGGATAACAAACAGAGTCTCCTTACCGGCCTCAATGTCGAAGTTGTTAAAGTCGCGCCACAGCTGCTCGTAGCTCTTGTAGAGGCTTGCAGAATTGCTGCCAATAACCTCCTGAAGTTTCTCGAGAACGATGGGGTAGAGGGTTGCTTTGCTGAGCTCGGGGTCGCTCGACAGGCGGATGCTGCCTGCGTCACCCGTACCCACCATACCATCCTCGGGGCGGAGTGCATAGCCCGAAGCGGCCAAAGCTACACGAGCATACAGACCATGTGCAAATGCCTTGTTTACGCGGTCGGTGGTCATGGTAGCAGCGGTAGTGGCGGGCCAAGGAAGGTAGCCTGCTGCCTCGTCCAAGTCGGCCAAAATCTGTTTGTAGACCACATCGCGGTCGCTCTTGGGGAGGTAGATGGTTGCCGAGGAGATGGGCTCGAAGCGTGCGGGTACATCGCCAAAGGCTTTCAGCAACTCATAGTAGAGGAAAGCCCTCAGGGTGAGCGACTCACCCAGCAGGTAGGCCATGTCGGCATTGTTCTCCACATCGCCGTAGGTGCGCAGACCCTTGATGCAGATATTGGCTCTCTCGATGCCGGCATAAATCTCGTTGTAGGGGCCGTTATCGAGGTTGAGCTGCGAGTTGTTCACAGTGACATCGTAGGTTGCAATCTCCGATTTAGCGTCGGTGGTTGTCGAAACATACCACTCGATATCGGTGTTGAAACCATACCAAGGAAGGAATCGACCGCGGTAGTTGTTGGTGTGACCAAAGGTCTCCGCAATCGAGAATACATTATACTCTGCCAAAGTATAGTTGGAGAAGACTACCGACTCGTCGAATGCCGACTTGGTCTCACTCTCCAGAAAGTCGTCGCCACACGAAACCATGGTGGCCGACAGGGCAATCAGAAGAAAATATGCAAATTTTTTCATCTCTTTCATGTTTTAGAGGTTAGAAAGTGAGATTTACGCCAAATACAACACCCTTGCTCTTGGGGTAGGCCGAGTAGTCCACACCGGGGGTCAGAGGGGTTGCACGACGGGTATCAACCTCGGGGTCGTAGCCCGAATAGTTGGTCAGAAGCCACAGGTTGGTGCCGGAAACATAGAAACGCAGATTCTCTACGCCAACCCTCTGGGTGAGAGCCTTGGGCAGGGTGTAACCAACGGTTACGCTGCTCAAACGGATGAACGAACCATCCTCAACGGCTGCATCGCTGAACACGGCGTTCTGGATGAAGGGCGAAGCGGCCTTGCCCTCGTTGAGTGCTGCCAGAGCCTCGGGGTCGGTGATGAACTCACCGGTAGCCCAATCGATATTGGTCCAGCGCTGGTCGGTCGACATCGAAGCGAGCAGGTTGCGGTTGTGGAACTTGCGGGTCGAGGTGAACTCGATGCTGTTTGCATTGTAAATCTGGTTGCCAAATACGGCGTTGAAGTTGGCCGAGAAGTCGAGGTTGCCGATGTAACCCGAGATAATCAGACCGCCGGTCCAGTCGGCCAAAGCGTTGCCAATCACGGTTTTGTCGTCAACGGTGAGTTTGCCGTCGCCCTCGTAACCTACAACATTACCCTCCTCGTCGAGAACCTCCACGGTGGGTTGGTCTTTGTACTTGCGGGCACCGGGCCTGAGGAAGTTGGAGCCGATGATGTCGGAGCAATCCACAACGCCCTCCTTGAGTTCCCACTTGCCGTCCACATAGTTGAAGTCGTCGGTGGTGTAGAAGCCGTCGCTCTGGTAGCCATACATGTTGCCCAAGGGCTGGCCAACCTCTACAACATAGTCGGTGCCGACCTCGGTCGAAGCCCAAGTACTCTGCGACTCGATGCGGTCCAAGCCACCGAGGGTTACAACCTTATTGCGGTTGTAGGATGCGTTGGCCGAGATGGTGAGGCCTGCGTTCTTGGTCTGGAACAAGGTGAGGTTAAGCGTTGCCTCGAAACCTTTGTTCTCGGTCTCACCCATGTTGCGGTACTGGTTAGCGTAGCCACTACCCGAGGTGGGGAACTGAATCAGAAGGTCTTTGGTGTTGTTCTTGTAGAGCTCCACCGAACCGCTCAACTTGCCGCCGCCAAACGAGAAGTCCAAACCGAGGTTGTGCGAGATGGTGGTCTCCCACTTAAGGTCGGGGTTGGGCATGGTGTTGCCGGCCGACCAGTAGGTCACACCCTGCGAAATCCACGAGGTGGTGTTGGCCTTGAAGGTCTGGAGGGTCTGGCCGCTGGGGATATTGTTGTTACCTGCGGTACCATAGCTATAGCGGAGTTTGAGGTTGTCGAGCGACTCCACATCCTGAAGTGCGCCAATCTCCGAGAGACGGATAGCGGCAGCAGCCGAGGGGAAGTAGCCCCAACGGTTGGCGCCGAGGAACTTCGACGAACCGTCGGCACGCATCGTACCCGACAGCGACAGGATACCGTTCCAGTCGTAGTTTACACGGCCGAAGAAGGAGAGCAGCTTATCGTCGGGATTGTAGTACTTGTTGGTCGAAGTGGCCGTACCCGAAGCCATGAAGTTCCAAGCCATGTCGGCATCGAAGAAGGTGGGAAGACCCTCCACCCAAGCGGTCAGCTTGTCGGAGTTGGTGTATACATACTCCTGACCCACCAGAACATCGAGTTTGCTATCCTCCCAATCGAGGGCTTCGGCGATGTTGTAGTGGATGGTGTTGGTGTTGCGCAGTTTGGTGCGGTCGGTCTCGATGTAGGAGGTTGCGGGCTGACCCTTGATTGTGGCGTTGTTGTTCACATAGTAGGTGGTCAGACCATAGTAGCGGTTGTCGTCCTGATTGTATTTGTCAAGACCTCCCTCAACCTTCAGTGTGAGGCCTTTGAGGAGTTTGAGCGACACGGCGCCGTTCACATTCCAGTTCTCGCGGCTACGCTTCGAGTCGTTGTCGGCAACCGAGAGCATGGGGGGAGCGTTGTCGCCATAGTCCTCCTCGAGGTCGCTGCTCTCCACGGAGCTCTTCAGGGGGATGGGGGAGTAGCCGATGGCGTGTTTCAGACGACCGTTACCCGAGGTCGAACCGCTATCGTTGATGGAGTTGGCGCCACTACCGCGCACATTGGTATCCGAGAAACGAACCGAGAAGTCGAACGAAACCCTCTTGTTGGGTTTGAATTTGGTCTTCAGGTTGAGGTTGTCACGGGTATAGGTAGAGCCCTTCATGATGGCGTTGTCGCCCATGTGGGAGTAGCTTGCTGTCCAGTTGAAACTGTCGCTACCGCCCGAGAGGGAGATGTTGTGGTTGCTTGTGGAGCCCTGATTGCCAAATACTTGTGCCACATAGTCGTTCTTGGGCTGGCCTGCATAGAGGTCGATGTCGCAGAACTGACCGAAGTAGGGCTCGTAGTTGCCCTCCACCTGATCGCGAAGCATTGCCAACTCATACTGCAACTTCACGAACTCCTCGGTGTCGAGGGTTACGAGAGCGTCCTTGTTGGCGATGGCTTTCACACCCATATAGCCGTTGTAGTTCACGGAGAGGCGACCCTCCTTACCACTCTTGGTGGTGACGATGATTACACCATTTGCACCACGCGAACCGTAGATAGCGGTCGAGAATGCGTCTTTCAGCACATCGATGCTCTGGATGTCGCTCGAGGGGATGTCGTTGATGCTCTCCACGGGGAAACCGTCGACGATGTAGAGGGGCGACGAGTCCTGAGTGATGGAGCCGCCACCGCGCACGCGTATCTTGATGTCTGCATCGGGGTCACCCTCGGTGGTGGTAACCTGCACACCGGCCATCTTACCGGAGAGTGCCTCCGATACGCTGGTTACGGGTTGCGAGGCGAGGGTCTCGGAGCTAACAGATGACACCGAACCGATAAGGTCTTTGCGCTGTACGGTAGCGTAGCCCACAACAACCACATCCTCCATCACTTCTGCGTCGCCTTCGAGGACGATTTCAAAGTAGGTGCGGTTGCCGATAGCGACCGTTTGGTCCTTCATGCCGAGGTAGGAGAAGACCAATTTCTTTTGCGGTGCGTTAGGGACATCAAGGTTCCACTCACCGGAGATACCTGTAGAGGTACCGACGGTGGTCCCTTCGACAACGACCGATGCTCCGATGATTGGGGAGCCGGCCGAGTCCTTAACAATACCGCTAACCTTCTGAGCTTCCGCTGCGAAAACGAAGCTCAAACCCATAAGTAACAGGGTCAACTTTCGAGTAAAGTTTTTCATGGTTTTTTGGTTAAAGTTAGTGAATAGATTATTTTGGTTTGATTTGTTGTAGCCGCACTTGTGGCCCGCCTTTTCGGGCCTTACGATAGGTTGGAAATTGTGGTTTTAGGTTGAAATAGGTGTATTTGATGACAAATATACGATTTAATTCTCGGAATTACAACGAAAAACGCCACCATTTTGGGTAAAATAGTGGCGTTTAGTGGAAAAATCAATATTTTTTGTGTCACAACCATCCCTCCGTGGGATGCTGTTGCGATTATTGGCGGCTTGCCCTCTCGTGCAGCCACAGCTCCAAATTGGTGTAGCCCGAGGGGGTGATTTGCACTCCGTCGTTCCCATCCTTGGGGTTGAGGCCGTGGCGGCGTTCCCACTTGTCGGGCACTCCGTCGCCGTCGCTATCTCGCTCTGCCTTACCTCTTTTGAGCTTGGGCCAATTGCCCACCTCCTCCTGGGAGTTGATGATTCCTCCCCCCTTGGTGGCAATCTCTGACTTCACCCTTTGGTCAGCCGTGTCCTCCGGTTTTGCTCCCGCATTTGCGAGCACATCAATGTGGGCTACCTCGGGTGCTTGGCCCCACATTTTGCGTGGCGCGGCCATCTCAATATCCTCCCTTGTAGCCTCACCCTGAATATCTACTCCTTCCCAGTTGTCGGTGTTGATTTTCTCGTTACCCTCCACGATGTTGCCGGAGATGTGGTAGTGACCATTGGTGGCTGTGGGCTTCGGGTAGATTGACGATTGGAGGAACTCCTCGGGAGATAGGGTGTCGGGGCCGGGGATGAAGAGGTTGTTGCAGACAATCCACCAACCCTCCTCGCCACCATAGCAAGCCTTGTTGCGCCAATTGTAGATGGTGTTGTTGTAGAGCTCCACGCTACCTCGGTAGAGTAGCAAGTCGCGACCCCAATAGAGGAACGGGTGGTCGAGGCGTGGATTGCGCGAGGTGTGGTGGGCCAAAATATTGTGGTGGAAGGTTGCGTTGCGGCCGCCCCAAATACCACCATAGCCATGGTTACCCTTCTTGTGTGTGGACTGGTCAAGGCTCTCATATATAAGGCAATACTGCATCGTGAAGTTGCGATTGCCATAGCACGATGCGCACTCGTCCACACTCCAGCTCACCGAGCAGTGGTCCACAATGGCTCCCGTGCATTTGCGAAACTCCAGAGCATCCTCCTGTGAGGCGGTTGTGTCGCCCAATCGGAAACGCAGGTGTCGCACGATGATGTTGTCGGCCTCGAAACGGGTGTCGTGACCGGCGATGCACACTCCACCACCCGGTGCACTCTCGCCTGCGAGCGTGAAGTTGCCCTCGGTTACGCGGAGTATGCTCTCCAGCTTGATGGTGCCAGCCACATCAAAGAGAATCATCCTTGGCCCCTTCTGTTCCAGAGCCCAGCGGAGCGTGCCTTCCGAGCCGTCGTCGGCCAGAGATGTGACCTTCAGAACGCGCCCTCCGCGGCCACCTGTCACCCACATGCCGCCTCCCTCTGCGCCCGGGAAGGCAGGCACAGCATTCTCAGCGGGCAGCGAGTGCCAATCGATATTGTTGAGCGCTTCATACTCCAGCGATGCCCAGATGAAGGGGCCCACGCCTTTGCAGTCGTTCTCGATGATAGGTTCCGAGAGGTAGTAGGCAAAGTCCCCCTTGCGGTTTTGCTTGCCTCCCAATCCGCCCACTGCGCAACACTCCGTCATGGAGATTGTCCCATCGGCGTTCTCGCGCATGAAGTGGGCCACGAATTTTTCGTAGAGTTCGGCGCCTTTCTTGCGATACTCCCTTGCTACAAATCCCTGACGGCCGGCTTTGAGCATGGCGTAGGTGAGCATGATGGAGCCTGTGGACTCTTGGTAGTTGCCCTCCCTTGTGGGGCAGTCCATCACCTGATACCACATGCCGCTCTCGGGGTCGGCATAGCGTGGCACGGTGTCGAAAATGTGTTGCAGGATGGTGGTGAGCGTAGCTCTCTCGTCGGCCAATTCATCCACCTTGGGCATGATGTCCAGCACCTCCACCAACGCCACTGTGTACCAGCCCATTGCGCGAAGCCACGAGTGTTCGCTCTGCCCCGTGGTGCGATCACACCAGAACATCTCCTTCGAGGAGTCCCATGCGTGGCGGAAAAGGCCCGTGGCTGGGTCGTAGCACTTCTCGGCTGCGAGGGCAAACTGTCGTGTGATGTCCTCAAATCCATGGATTGCCACCTCCGAGAGGGTACGGCTTGCTTGGTCGGTGTGGTAGCGGAGCAGATACTCGGCTTTGAATGGCTCGGCCATGTAGAGGCCGTCGAGCCACATCTGGTTAGGGTAGGCTTTCTTGTGCCAATAGCCCCCCTCGGGGGTGCGTGGTTGACCCTCGAGTTGCTCCCACAGAAGCTCTTGAGCTTTGCGGTAGCGTTGGTCGCGGGTGTCGTCGTAGGCCCTGAAGAGGAGTCTACCGGGGCAGATGTGGTCGAGGTTGTAGTTGGAAATTTTGTAGGTTGCGATGCCCGAGCCATCCTCGGCCACCATGCGTTCAACCCACGAGAGGGCATAGTCGAAATACCCCCTCATCTCATATCTGTCGGCGGCGTCCATGATGGAGAGTAGCTCCAGTCCGGTGGTGTAGTTCCACTTTGGTTTGGCCACACCATCCATGGTGATGGCGTCGGGTATGCGGCTCATTTCGCTCTCTACCATCCTCATCGATAGTGGCTTATCACCACGAATTGCGGGGCTGGGGCGGTTGTCATGCGCGCCCCATAAGGTGCCGAGCGTGAGGAGCACCAAGAGGGTTGTTGCGACGATGCGTTTCATGGGTTATGGGGGTGTTTACGGGGGTTAGTGAACGGCGGTGTATTCCAATGTCGGAGCCCCTGTTGTGAGGGTTATCTCCTGAGCCTTTTTGTCCGAAATTTTCTTGGCCCATTTCACTCTCTGCGAGGGGTTTGCGCCCTCGCCCGTGGAGTCATATTCTCCGTAGGCGGCAGTGCGTTCTGCCTCGGGTTTTTTCCAATTGTGCCACCCCTCGGGACGGATGTGGCCTCCCATCTCGCAGTTGATAAAATAGGTTTTGGCATAGATGCGCCATGGCCTGCCGAGGTAACATTTGGCGACCCCTTCTGCAGCGGTGAGCTTGCAGTTGAGGAAGGTGAAACCTCGCTCCTGACCTTTGCAGGTGGAGGCGGCGGTTATGTAGGAGTCCTTCTTGGAGTGGATGGTGCAGCGGGTGAAGTCTGCCCTGCCCGAGCCGAAGATGAAGTCGGTGGTTCCCTCGATGTAGCAGTTGTCGAAGTAGCAGTTGATGTTCTCCTTGACCACCTCACCGTCGCGGTTGCCTACACCATAAATGTAAAGCGTATCCTGATTTCCCAGCAGTCGGCAGTTGCGGTATATCTGTGTGCCGTTGCCGACGGTCTGGAGGGCCACAGCCTGTCCTACCTCGCCAGCCGAGTTCTCTATGGTGATGTTCTCCATAACTATGTGGCGGCCACAGTTGTAGAGGGTTGCTGTGCCGGAGGTTCCCAGCTCGGTGCCGTTGGGGCCGAGGTCGCGAGCTCCGTCGCCCCAAGTAATCTTCACATCACCCTCGCCTATGAACTCCACGCTCTGTTTGGTGTAGGGGATGACGAGTTTCTCCTCGTAGACACCCTCGCGTATGAGTACTCGCAAGGGGTTCTCCTTGCCTTTGTAGAAGTTGGGCAGTGCGTCGATAGCCTCTTTGATGGTGAAGAAGTCGCCGCTACCATCCTTGGCAACCACGAAATCCCAATAGCGGATATGTTTGCCAAGCTCGGGGATGACTCGCTCAATCTCGCGGCAAATCATGCGTGCCACAATGCGCGCACCGGGCACAGTGAAGTGCGTGTTGTCGTTTTTGCCGTCGGGGTGGCTGGGATACTTACCAGCGGGAAGGTTCATGAAGTACTTTTGCGAGCCCTCATCGCCCAGAGGTTCCAGCCAATCGCGGGTCAATTTCTCGGCGTCAATGAAGAGCACTCCTGTGCGCTCGGCCACCGCATGACACTCCTTGAGGTAGTCGCCATGTGAGTCGGCCAGCACACCCTGCTTCCACCAGCGACGACACACCTGCGTGAGCAGTACGGGTGTGGCACCCTTTGCCCTTGTAATCTCGATGAACTGCTCCAGATTGCGGCCATACTGTTCGGGGGTGGTGAAGCGCACCGTGTCGTCCACTTTGGTGTCGTTGTGGCCAAACTCAATGAATACATAGTCGCCCGCCTTCATCCGCTCCTCCACAGTGGCCCAATGGCCGAGTGTTACGAACGACTTGGTGCTTCGGCCATTCTTGGCGTGGTTTTCCACCACCACCTCCTCGGGGTCGAAGAAGGGTTGCAGTACATGGCCCCAGCCGCGCTCGGGGGTGCCTTTGGTGATATCCTTGGTGGCTGCTGTCGAGTCGCCACACACGAATACGGTAGTCTGTGCATGGAGGGTGAGGGCGAGTGCGAGAACAGTGATTATGGTTGCTAATCGTTTCATGGTTAGTATATTATAGGTTTGTTACTACTGAAGTTTCTTGTAGATGCCACTCTCCTTCTGGCCCGCAACCACATCCTTCACGAGGTAGTGGAGGTAGACCTCGAGGTTGGTGTAGAGGCCGTTGGCGTCGAGGCTCTTGGCTGTGCCGTCGCCTGCGTTGCCTTTGTTGAGGCCCCACTCTTGTTCCCATGTGTCGGGAATGCCGTCGCCATCACTGTCGGCTCGTTCGGCTATCTCATCGCTTGTGGCTGTGAGGTTGGGCCATCCGCCCACATCTTTGTGGGAGTCGATAATGCCGTTCTTGGAGCCGTTCGAGCCCGACTTGTAGGTCACCGTGCCGCTCTTCACCTCACTTGCGATGCGGCTGTCCACTGCATCCCTGCGTAGCGAGGCTCCTGCCCACGCCACAACCTGCTCGTAAGCAGCTGTGGCCGAATGGGTTGTGGTGTAACATGGAGTGGTGTCGTCGGCCTTGATGGGAAGGATTGAGGTGCTCTTCCACGAATTGGCATTGCTGATGCCTGTGCCGTCGTGGAGGTAGATACCCTTCCAGTTGTCGTTGTTAATCTCGGTGGCATAGTCGCCTGCGTGGTGGTTGCCGCTCACATACATGGTGCCGTAGCCCACATCTCGGCCGTTGTATTTGCCATTGGCGTCCACAAAGTATTTTTTCTCCTTCGAGGCAGGGCCGGGCTTGTAGTAGTTGCCCACGATGTTCCACCAGCCGCCCTCGCCGCCATAGGTGGAGTTGCCGCCCCAGTTGTAGATGACATTGTTGCGGTAGTCCACATTGCCGCGGTGGGTTGTCAGATACTTGTCGTAGACATCGGGGTGGTCGAGTCGAGGATTGCGCGAGTCGTTGTGTGCCAACAGGTTGTGGTGGAACGATGCGTTTTTGCCACCCCAGATGCCACCATAGCCGTGGGCACCTTTCGAGTGGCCTGCATTTTTCAGCGCTTCGGTTACCATACACCACTGCATGGTGAAGTTTTGGTTGGCGTAGAACGAGGAACCCTCATCAATCGACCAGCTCATCGAGCAGTGGTCGATAATTATGTTGCGGTGGTAGCGGCCCCACAGTGCGTCCTCCTGCGATGTGTCTTCATTACCCATGCGTAGCCTCAAGAAGCGGATGATGACATTGTCGCAGTCGATATTCACCGTGCGCCCCGCGATGCAGATGCCCTCGCCGGGGGCTGTTTGGCCGGCAATGGTGAGGTCGCCATTCTTGATGCGCAGGGTGCTGTTAAGGTGGATGGTGCCGGCCACATCGAAGACGATGGTGCGGGGACCACTCTTGTTTACAGCCTCACGCAACGAGCCAGCACCACTGTCGTTCAGATTGGTCACATGGTAGACCTTGCCTCCGCGGCCGCCGGTTGTGTACATGCCGCCGCCCTCGGCTCCGGGGAAGGCTCTGGCTACGCCATCGTTCTCATCTTCAGGGAACTGCCATTGCGAATTGTCGCCGCCCGGATTGGGTGGGGTAGGGGTGTCGCCGCCACTCTCGGTCACCGATGTGAAGGCCGACAGCCAAGGGGTGTAGGTGCCGCCCTCGCTTGATGAGTTGGCCCTCACGGCAAAGAAATACTCCTTGCCGGCCGATAGCCCCTCAACGATTGCTGTGGTCTGTTCGGTATCTTCGGTTACATAGAGTTTGCCGTCAGCATCTTTGTATTTATAAGTGTAACCCACGGCACCCTCCACTGCTTCCCACACAAAGGTGAGCGACGAGGTGGTTGTCTCCGAGAGGGTGAGTCCTGCGGGGGCTTCAAGTTTTTGGGTGGGCTTGGGCTCATCATCCTCGGCGCCGTCGGGTCCGCAACCCACGGCAAGGAGGCCACAGAGAGTCGCCAAAATCCATTGTTTTAGTCTAACCATTGTTTTAGTTATCAGTTACTTATTCGTTGTTTGTCGAATCTGTTATTTGATGGTTACCGCACCTTGGGCGGTGGGTGCTATCTGGGAGTTTGCAGGTGTAATCTGCGCCGACTCCACAAGAATTGCCTCGTTGCGGCTGCCCGTAACGCTAAGCCCCTCGCCACCCTCGGGGCATGCAAAGTTGGTGACAACAACCCTCTTGGCATTGTTAATCTTCAGCGCGGCGCCTTTGCGGGGGGTGATGGTCACATTGTCGAGCACCACATTGGTCGACTCGTTAATCTCGGCACCCACCTCCGACTCGATGGTGGTGTTGGTCACCATAACATTCTCCACATTCATCTCGGGAAGGCCGTTGAACAGCATGGCTCTGCGGGCTGAGCGGCATATCACATTGTCCACCACGATGTTGCGGAATTGGGGAGTGGTCTCGTCCACGGGTTTGAAGGGCATGTCGGTTGTGGGGTTGCCGTCGCCATCGGCCAGAGCTTCGGAGGCAGATTTGCCACCATAGAAGAGGTCGAAGAGGAGAGCCTCGGTGAGGATGTCGTTCATCACAATATTGCGGATGAAGATGTTCTCCACCACGCCACCCCTACCTCGGGTGCTCTTGAAACGAAGGCCCACATCGGTGCCCGAGAAGCGGCAGTTGCTTACCAGCACATTCTTCACGCCGCCCGACATCTCGCTGCCCACAACGAAACCGCCGTGGCCGTGGTAGCAGGTGCAGTTGTCCACGATTACATTCTCCGAGGGGATACCGCGCTTGCGTCCGTCGGCGTCCTTGCCGCTCTTTATGCAGATGGCGTCGTCGCCCGCATCAATCCAGCTGTTGGTGAGCACCACATTCTTGCACGACTCAATGTCGATGCCGTCGCCATTCTGGGCATACCATGGGCAACGGATTGCTATGTCGTTAACTGTGAGGTCGGTGCAGATGGCGGTATGGATATTCCAGCAGGGGGAGTTCTGGAATACGGGGCCCTCCAAGAGTACTCGCTGGCAATCCTTGAAGTTGACCATCACGGGTCGCAGAAAGTCCCTGATGCTCTCGAAATCCTCCTTAGTTACTGCCCAACGGGCAATGTTCTGGTCGGCGTCGCCCGCACCCTTCTTGAAGTTCTCTGTGGGGTACCAAGTGTTGCCGTCGTTGCTGAGTACGCCACCGCTCTTCACAATCTTATTCCACTCCGAGGGGGCAATCTTGCTCTTCTTCACCGCCCTCCAAGGGTCGCCGTTGCCGTCGATAATACCCTTGCCGGTCACTGCTACATCGTGTTTGCCAAAGGCGGAGAGCAGGGGCTGACAACGGTAGGTGTCGCGGCCCTCGAAGATGGTTGCCACAACGGGATACAAATCTCGGTCGGCGCTGAAGACGATAATGGCATCGCGGTCAAGGTGGAGCTCGGTGTGGTTTTCGAGCACGATGGGGCCGGTCAGCCACACGCCTGCGGGCACCTCCACTCGGCCGCCACCCTTCGCAGCAAGGTGGGCAAAGGCTTTGGCAAAGGCCTCGGTGTTGAGCACTACGCCGTCACCCACGCCGCCAAAATCCTCGACCGACACAGTGCGATTGGGGATGTCGGGGCGCTCCACTCGCTCCATCTCAAATGGGAGATCGGAGTAGAGGTGGGCGTCGGGCTTGGGATGGAAGCACTTGAGGATGAGGGCAAATGCCACAATTGCGGCGATTGTCACAAGCAGCGAGGGGAGTAATCGTTTCATGGTCTATAGTTTTTGTTGTTAGTATTTTTCTGCCGTCGTGTCGGTGACACCTTATGTGTTTTTCTGACCTATTGTGTCACTTTTCTGCTATGGATTGTTGCATAACACTCCATTTTACAAAGATATAACATAATTTTAGAAAATGGTAGTGGGTGGGGTGTTTTAAATTCCAACCATTTTGCTTATCTTTGTAATTTTCCAACGGACGAATAAAATGGATATGAAACGAGTAGTGGTTTTTACGGGCGCGGGTGTGAGTGCCGACAGCGGTATTGCCACATTCCGCGACAGCGACGGATTGTGGGCCAACTACCGCATTGAGGATGTCTGCACGCCCGAGGCGTTGGTGCGCAACAGGGCTGGCGTTGTGGAGTTCTACAACATGCGCCGTCGCGAGGTGTTTGCCAAGGAGCCCAACGCTGCTCATTATGCCATTGCCGAGTTGGAGAAACATTTTGATGTGAGGGTTGTGACCCAAAACATCGACAACCTCCACGAGAGGGCCGGCTCTACCCATGTTCTTCACCTCCATGGCGAGGTGACCAAGCTGCGTAGTGTGGCCGACCCCGAGTTGGTGGTGACCATCGGCGGTCGCGACCAGAGGATTGATGAGGTGGGGCCCGACGGGGCACTTCTCCGCCCCCATATTGTCTTTTTCGGTGAGTCGGTGCCTATGTTCGACGAGGCGGCGCGTGTGGCAGCCACAGCTGATGTGATGGTGGTTGTAGGGTCGTCGTTGGC
This sequence comes from Tidjanibacter sp., assembly GCA_017628305.1. GTDB lineage: Bacteria > Bacteroidota > Bacteroidia > Bacteroidales > Rikenellaceae > Tidjanibacter. Next base: position 7,240 of record JAGBZI010000072.1, on the reverse strand, counting down.
GGTCTATCCCGCGGCTTCGCTGGTGAGGTACACGAGGCCCGAGGTGCCGGTCTATCTTGTGGACCCCCACTTGCCACAGGGACACGGCATCCGCAACCTCAGGGAGTATATTCCCAAGAGGGCTGCCGAGGGTGTGCCGGAATTGGTAGAAAAACTTGTTAGAGAGTATAAATAATAACCTAAAATATAGTAAAAGAACTATGGAAAAACTTGTAGTGATTGCTTTTGGCGGTAACGCACTGCTTCGCAAAGGCGGAGGTGTGGACTACGCAGCGCAGAAAGAGAATGTTGCACAGATTTGTGGCACCCTTGAGGCTATGGCTCGCAGTGGTGCGCGCATGATTATTGGTCATGGAAATGGTCCTCAGGTGGGCAATGTGTTGCTCCAACACGAGGCTGGTCGTAAGATGTCGGGTGTGGAGGCTATGCCTCTCGACTTCTGTGTGGCCGAGACTCAGGGCTCGCTGGGCTATATGATTGAGTGCGGCATGCGTAATATGATGGCCCAGAAGGGTATTGAGCGCGGTGTTGTTACCCTGCTGTCGCAGGTGGTGGTGGATGCCGATGACCCCGCATTCCACAATCCCACCAAACCTATCGGCCCCTACTTCACCGAGGAGGAGGCAAAGGAGCTGACTGCTTCCAAGGGCGAAACATACCACCGTGACCCCAAGGGTCGTGGCTGGCGTAAGGTTGTGGCCTCGCCCAAACCCTTGGCTGTCCACAATGTGGAGTTGGTGAAGATGTTGGCCGATGCGGGCAATGTTGTTGTGGCAGTTGGTGGCGGCGGTGTGGCTGTGGTCAACCGCGATGGCAAATGGGAGGGCCTTGAGGCTGTGATTGATAAGGACCTCGCATTGGCAACCACAGCAGTTGCTGTGGGGGCTGATGAGTTCTACATCCTCACCGACATCGAGAAGGTGTGTCTCCATTTCAATACCCCTGAGGAGAAGCGACTCGACCGCATCACTGTGGCTGAGGCCAAGCAGTACCTTGCAGAGGGTCATTTTGCCGAGGGCTCGATGGCTCCCAAGATTAGGGCTGCTGTTCACTTCGTGGAGAACTGTGGCGGCGAGTGCATCATCACCGACGCAGCCTGCTTGGGTGACCCCTCGTGTGGTACCCGCATCGTAAAGTAACAACCCTCAAAGTGTGCATGGGGGGCGACACTCCCTGACGGCACTAATGACCCTAACAAATAATTTAGTCGGTTGTCGGTCGACACCATGGATAAATGATGAAACAGAAAACTAAATTCAGCCGCGCCTTCTGGGTGGCCAACATGGCCGAGATGTTCGAGAGGGCTGCCTACTATGGCGTATTTGTGGTTATCACGCTCTACCTGAGCAACATCCTCGGATTTTCGGACATCGAGGCGGGTATCATCAGTGGTCTCTATGCCTCGTTGCTCTACTTCCTTCCCCCCTTCACGGGTGCTTATGCCGACCGCATAGGTTTCCGTCGTGCGATGTTGTTGGCCTTCACCCTCCTCACGGCGGGTTATGCCGGTTTGGCATTGCTCCCCACAGGTCTGGAGGCAGCTGGGCTGGTGGAGTATGGCGAGAAGACCGTTTTCACGGGGCTTGCCACGAGCGGTTATCGTTTCTTGATAGTACCCATATTGGTCATTCTGGTGGTGGGTGGCTCTTTTATTAAGGGCATCATCAGCGGTAGTGTGGCCAAGGAGACCGACGAGAAAAACCGCGCACAGGGCTTTGCTATCTTCTATGCGATGATTAACATCGGCTCCTTCTCGGGCAAGTTTATCATCGACCCTCTGCGTCGCTCGCTGGGCGATAGCGGACTTATCTATCTCAACTGGTTCTCGGTGGCTATGACACTGTTGGCACTTGTGGCCATCTACATTTTCTACCGTAGCGACAATGCACAGCCCGACAGCTCGAAGAGCATGAAGGGTATCTTCACCTCCTTCGGTAAACTATGCTGCAACGGCAGGTTGGTGGCACTCATCCTGATTGCGAGTGGCTTTTGGACAGTCTACTACCAGCTCTATGCCACCATGCCTAAGTATGTCATCCGTTTGGCAGGAGAGGCGAGCACCATCGGTTGGTACACCATGCTCAACCCGCTGATTGTTATCCTCACCGTCAACGGCCTCACCCGTATGCTCAGCAAACGCACAGCACTCTTCTCGATGATGTGTGGTATGTGCATCATTCCCATTTCGGCGCTTATCATGTCGTCGGGTCATCTGCTCTCGGCCCCCGTTCTGGGGCTTCACCCCGTGGTATTCATGATGCTCTGTGGCATCTGTGTGCAGGCGCTTGCCGAGGCACTCATCTCGCCCCGCTATTTGGAGTACTTCTCGCTTCAGGCACCCAAGGGTGAGGAGGGTATGTATCTGGGCTTTGCGCAGTTGGAGTCGTTCGTGTCGACCTTGGTGGGCTTTGCAATGTCGGGCTGGCTGCTCGATAAGTACTGTCCCGACCCTGCACGCTTTGCTACCCATGAGGAGTGGTTGGCTGCTTCGGCCAACGCACACTACATATGGTACTACTTTGCTGCCATTGCAGCTGTGGCTGCCGTGTCACTCGTCATCTACCAGAGGGTCGTGAGGCGACTCGACGCACAAAAAACCTCCGCACAATAGCACCACTATGCAGAAACTTACGCAACAACAGATGGGCCGACTCTCCGTGGAGGAGTTTAAGGCCATGGATAAGGTTCCTGTGGTGGCGGTGCTCGACAATGTGCGCTCGGCGGGTAATGTGGGTGCGTTTTTCCGCACAGCCGACGCCTTCGGTATGGAGGGTGTGGTGCTCTGTGGCATAACTGCTCGACCTCCCCAGAAGGAGATTCACAAGACCGCGCTCGGTGCCGAGCTGACCGTGGAGTGGAGAGGGTTCGACACCACACTCGAGGCTGTTGAGACGCTCCGCTCGGAGGGTTACACCATTGTGGCTGTGGAGCAGGTGGCTGGGTCGACCAAGTTGGGCGAGTTTGTCCCCGACGGGGGCGCTAAATATGCACTTGTGTTTGGCAACGAGGTGGATGGCGTTGCACAGGAGGTGGTGGATGTGTGCGACATGGCGGTGGAGATTCCGCAGGTGGGCACCAAACACTCCCTCAATGTGGCCGTCACGGGCGGCGTAGTCCTCTGGGAGATGTTTAAGAGGCTGAAGAAGAGTCTATAATTTCTATAACTCTAATGGTTTATAAAACTCTATACGCCCCCTACATTCTGTCAACTGAAAAATAAAAAAAAGGAGCCTCGAAAGGCTCCTTTTCTCGTTACTACTGCTTGTGAATTAGTTTTACGCTGCGACGGATGAAGGCTGTGAGGTTCTCACCCTTGAGCATTCCGCACGATAGCAGGGCCAAATCCACCAACTGTTTCACCAGCATATTCCTGCGTCCCTCCTCTTTCAGCAACTCGGTGCGCTGACCTTTGAGGGTGGTGATTTTGCTCTCCAAGTCGCCCTTCTGTGTGCGCTCCTCGGCGGAGAGCTCCTCCTCCTTTTTGCCCTCTGTGAGTTTCGCCAGTGAGGAGAGTTGGCTCTCGAGGCTCTGAATCTTCTTGTCGGTGGAGGAGAGTTTGTCGCCACACTCGCGCTCCACATCGCCCAAAATCTCGGCCACCAAGGGGTGGTTACCATTCACAGCGATGGTGTAGCTGTCGGGCATCTGGTTGTAGAACTGCGCCATTGAGTCGCCACTCATTTGCGCCATCTCCTTCATGCGGCGCATAAATTCGTCGCGGGTGATGGTTACGGGGTCCTCGTCGGTAGCCATAGGCTCGAAGGTGATGTTGTAGTGAATCTTCTCGTCCACGGGGAGTTGGCTCTCAAATACGGGTCGCAGTAGCTCCTGCTGCTCGGTTGTGAGGGCGAGCGAGAGGTTGTTCTCCTTTTCGATGAGCTTTTCGATGACATTCGAGTCGACCCTCACGAAGCGACACTTCTCGTTCTTGCTCTCGAAGTAGCCGATGAAGTGGTTGTCCAGCGGGCCGTCCATCACGAGGATGTCGTAGCCCTTCGCCTTGGCTGCCTCCACAAAGCTGAACTTCTCCTCCACGGAGTCGGTGTAGAGGAATATGAGGTTGCCGTTTTTGTCGGTTTGGTTGTCGGTGATGAGGCTCCTGTACTCCTCGGGTGTGAAGTATTTTCCGTCGCTGTTTTTGAGGAGTGTGAAGCCCTGAGCCTTCTCGGCAAACTTCTCGTCGGTGAGTATGCCATACTCGATGAAGACCCTCAGGTCGTCCCACTTGCTCTCGAACTCGGGCCTCATGGTGTTGAACAACTCCTGCAGACGGTCGCCCACCTTGCGGGTGATGTAGCCCGAGATTTTCTTCACATTGCTGTCGCTCTGGAGATAGCTCCTCGATACATTCAGGGGAATGTCGGGCGAATCGATAACGCCGTGCAACAGAGTTAGATACTCGGGTACGATGCCCTCCACGGAGTCGGTTACATACACTTGGTTGCAGTAGAGCTGGATACGGTTTTTCTGCACCTCGAAGTTGTTGCGAATCTTGGGGAAGTAGAGAATACCCGTGAGGTTGAAGGGGTAGTCGATGTTCAGATGGATGCTGAAGAGGGGCTCTTCGGCGGTTGGGTAGAGCTCGGCGTAGAACTCCTTGTACTGCTCCTCAGTAATCTCCGTGGGCTTGCGTGTCCACAGAGGGTCGGTGTCGTTGATGGTGTAGTCGCGGTCGGTGTCGACATACTTACCATCCTTCCACTCCTGCTGCTTGCCACAGACAATCTCCACGGGGAGGAAGCGGCAGTATTTGCGCAACATCTCGCGGATGCGGCTCTGCTCTGCAAACTCCAGCGCATCCTCGGCGAGGTGCATGATGATGTCGGTGCCACGCTCGCGCTTAGTGTCGCTCTCGGCGAGGGTGTACTCGGGTGTGCCGTCGCAGCTCCACACCATGGTGGGCTCCTCTGCACGGTAGCTCTGTGAGCGAATCTCCACCTTGTCGCTCACCATGAACGACGAGTAGAAACCGAGGCCAAAGTGGCCGATGATAGCCTGATTTTTGTACTTGGCCATGAACTCCTCGGCCGACGAGAAGGCAATCTGGTTGATGTAGCGGTCAATCTCCTCGGCGCTCATGCCCACGCCGTTGTCCGACACGGTGAGAGTGCGTGCCTCTTTGTCGACACTCACCCTCACCTTTAGTTCGCCGAGCTCGCCATCGTAAGCGCCGCTGGCAGCTATGGTACGCATTTTCTGAGTGGCATCCACAGCGTTGGCCACAATTTCGCGCAGGAATATTTCGTGGTCCGAGTAGAGGAATTTTTTGATTACGGGGAAGATGTTCTCCGTTGTTACTCCGATAGTTCCGTTTTTCATTGTTGTATGTTTTTTTGAGTTTTTGTTCGTGTTTATGGCCTAACGAGGAGCAAACGGTGTGCCAAGCAGAGGCGACTGACAAAATGGCAGACGGTGGCAATGTTTGATGGGAGGGGGAGTAGGGAGGATAGGGAGGATAGGGAGGATAGGGAGGATAGGGACTCCCTAAGTTCCTTAGATTCCCTAATTTCCCTAAATTCCCTATTTCGTATAGCCCTCCCTATTTTTTGAGCGCAACCTATACATTCTCTCCTTGAAACCACCTTCTTGCAGGAAACGGTTTGAGAGGGATTGGAGTAGTTGATGTAGCAGATAATCTTCCTGTTTTATCAGTATGATGACCATATTCGCGATGGTGTCGAGTGGGCGCGATTTCGCAATTTCTATAATGCGCTGATTATTACCCTCTCTTCCGAGTTGGCGCATAGCTAAATATTTCTCAGAGGATTCCGACCATTGTTCGAAACAATTAACTCGTAAATAGTCTTCGTAGTCGGCTAACAATTCACGAAAACTGGCTTTGGCGACATTGAGTAGTTTTATGCCCATCTCCAAAGATGTGTCTATATCGGTATTTCCTTCAACTATGTTTTGCTTGCCCGAACGAGCAGCTTGTATCATTTGGTCTATCGTGCGGTCAGGCTTTGAGAATGCGGAGTTTGCAAAAAAATATGTTATATCGTATATGACTTCGGCTTTACGATAGCATATTAGATTTTTGTGGTCGCCTTGTTGTTTGATTAGTTTGTCATTCATTGTGTCTAATGCCTTTGTCACAAAGTTATGGGAAATGAAATTAATCTGCAACTTTTAATGTCTTGTTCTCTTTTCTCTAACCTCCCTAGATTCACTAATCTCCATAAATTCCCAAATTATATTTGTACATTTTATATAGTACTCAATCTAAACAGCAAAAGCGTGGACTATTAAAGTCCACGCTTTTGTTTATAAATCGTTTGGCGACAAATTAGAAACCTTTGCCGATGGCGATAAAGTCCTCGGCCTTGAGAGCGGCGCCACCAATCAGGCCACCGTCAACATTCTCCTTGGCAAAAATCTCCTCGGCGTTGCTAGGCTTGCAGCTGCCACCATAGAGAATGGGGGTACTCTCTGCGGCCTCGCCGAACTTCTCGGCCAGCACGCTGCGGATGTAGGCGTGAATCTCCTCGGCCTGCTCGGCAGTGGCGGTCTTGCCGGTGCCAATGGCCCACACGGGCTCGTAGGCAATAACGAGGTCGGCAAACTGCTCGGCGGTGAGGTTGAAAACAACCTCCTCAATCTGAGCCTTCACAACCTCAAAGTGGCGCTCTGCCTCGCGCTCCTCCAGACGCTCGCCAACGCAGTAGATGGGGGTAAGGCCGTTAGCATAGGCCTGCTCCATCTTCTTGTTGAGGGTTGCGCTGGTCTCGCCGTAGTACTCCCTGCGCTCGCTGTGACCAAGTATTACATACTTCACGCCGAGCGAAGCAATCATGGCGGCGCTCACCTCACCGGTGTAGGCACCCTTAGCCTCTGCTGCACAGTTCTGTGCGCCCACAGCCACGCGGCTGCCTTTGGCAGCCTCAGCCACCTGCGAGAGGTGGGTGAAGGGGGGACATACGATGAAGTTTACGCACTCGCAAACCTCTGCGCTCTGGGCAATTACATTCTTAACTAACTCCAAACCTTCTGCGGGGGTGGTGTTCATCTTCCAGTTACCCGCTACAATTTTTTTCCTCATTATCTTAATTATCTTTTGAATGTGTTTTTTTGAATTTTATTCCATTTCGGAGGCTTCAGATGGCAACCTTTCTACATGGTCGGGGCAACCCAAGCCCAATCTTGAACTACTCCGAAACCCACTGTTTCACCTCATCCATGGTGGGATTTTTGAGTCCCAACTTGTTCTTCTTATTGAAGCCACAGAGGTCGTTGAAGAGTT
>JAGBZI010000071.1 GCA_017628305.1 Tidjanibacter sp. | reverse complement strand
GCTATACCACCTGTTGCGCGAGCTCAATGAGCGCATGGCCATTGTGGTGGTGTCGCATGATGTTGGCACCATCACCTCATTTGTTAAGAGTGTGGTGTGCGTCAATCGCACCGTGCATCGCCACGACACTGCCGAGCTGACGCCCGAGCTACTGGAGAACTACCACTGTCCCATCCAGCTCGTCAGCCATGGCACCATTCCCCACACCATACTTGCCCACCACGACCACTGCGAACACCACCACCAAGGCTAACAACTTTCAGAATAACACGAAACAATAAAGGGGATGACCAAATTAACAAATTAGTCATCCCCATATTTTATTCAGACTTTCGCTGCAGAGAATAAGCAAGGGCGGCACCGGAAGGTGTCGCCCTACTCTATTCGTGCGGGAGGTCGATTACTCAAACTTGCAAATCTCGCTCAGTTTGCCCCAGAGCTCCTCGGTGCGCTCAACGAGCTGTGCGCGAATGTAGGCATAGTGTTTGCGAACAAGTGAGGGGTTGTGCTTCTCAGCGGGGTTGTTCACCAGCTCCATCAGGTTGTTGCGCATATCAACAGCGCCCTGCATAATGGCGATAATCTCCTCGTGTTTGTCGCCGTGGAAACCCAGCGAGAGGTAGCAATCATATACCACTTCGTTTACGGTGTAGTCAATCTCCTTTTTGATGTCTCTTAAGCTTGCCATAATTAAAATATGATTTGGTGTTTGTGTTTATTCAACAAAGCAAAGTTAGCAATAAATTCGACACGATGTACTACCCTATTGTAATTATCTCAATAATTTTTCGTATATTTGTTATAGATAACCAACTTTTGGACCTATTTTCAGACCATGGAAGAGAACAAATTTATGCGTATGGCCATCGAGCTCTCCAAAGAGAGTGTGGCCCGAGGTGGCGGCCCCTTTGGTGCTGTCATTGTGCGCGACGGGGAGGTGGTGGCCACTGGTTCCAACAGCGTTACGCTGCTCAACGACCCCACAGCACACGCCGAGGTGAGTGCTATTCGTGCAGCCTGTGCCGCCGTAGGCGATTTCAACCTCCGAGGGTGTGAGATATACTCCTCCTGCGAACCCTGCCCCATGTGCCTTAGTGCCATCTATTGGGCCGGCATCGAGCGCATCTACTATGCCAACACCCGAGGCGACGCAGCAGCCATCGGCTTCGACGACGCCTTCATCTACGACCAGATACCCCTTGCCCCAACCGAGCGCACCATACCGTCGCTCCCGCTGATGAGGGCCGAGGGGCTCGAGGCTTTCCGCCTGTGGCAGGCCAAAGAGGATAAGGTTGAGTACTAAAAGAGGTTGCCCTCAAGTGGGCAACCTCTTTTAGCAAATTGGGAATTAGAAATAGAAGTTACAGAAGTATCCAACTCCAATGTGGCTCCAAATACAATAGAATCCGATAGGAACAATTCTAAAATGTAGAAAATAAATCAGATTTTAGGCGCACAAGAAAACCACCTCCGCAGTTTACTGGCCGTAAATGAGGAGGTGGTTTGTCGTAGTGAAACATAGCAGTTGCCTGCTATATGCACTTATTAGCTACCGAAGTTATCGTACATAATATTCTCGGGAGGTACGCCCAGATTGTCGAGCATATTCACCACTGCCGAAATCATCATGGGAGGACCGCACAAGTAGTACTCGATATCCTCGGGTGCAGGGTGATTCTTCAAATAGTTGTTGTAGATAACATTGTGGATGAAGCCAATGTATGCAGGATCCCAATTATCGTCGGGCCTTGGGTCGCTAAGACCAATGGCAAACTTGAAGTTGGGGAAGTCCTTAGCAAACTGCTCGAACTGCTCCTGATAGAAGATCTCCTGTTTCGAACGAGCACCATACCAGAACGAGATGGGTAAGTCGCTCTTAACAGTCTTGAACAGGTGGAAGATGTGCGAACGCATGGGAGCCATACCTGCACCACCACCGATAAACATCTTCTCATTGGGGGTATCCTTGATGAAGAACTCACCGTAGGGGCCCGAAATGGTCACCTTGTCGCCGGGTTTACGCGAGAAGATGTATGCCGAGCAGATACCGGTAGGCACATTCATGAAGCCACCGGTAGCCCTATCGAAGGGAGGAGTGGCGATACGCACATTGAGCATGATGATGTCGTCCTCGGCAGGCTGGTTAGCCATCGAGTAGGCACGGAAGGTAGGCTCGGGGTTTTTGGCCACGATATCCCACATCTTGAATTTAGTCCAGTCGGCGTGGAACTTGGGATCGATATCCATGTCAGAGAATTTAATCTCATCATACTGAGGAACATCAATCTGGATGTAACCACCGCTCTTGAAGTTCAGGCGCTCGCCCTCGGGCAGCTTAACCACAAACTCCTTCATGAAGGTCGAGACGCTGCGGCACGAAACCACCTCGCACTCCATCTTCTTAACGCCCAGAACACTCTCGGGGATGCGGATGTCGAGGTCGTTCTTAACCTTCACCTGGCAACCCAAACGCCAGTGCTCTTTCTGCTGTTTGCGGGTGAAGAAACCAACCTCGGTGGGCAGAATCTCGCCACCGCCATCCATCACCTGCACTTTACACATACCGCAGCTACCCTGACCACCGCAAGCCGAGGGAAGAAAAATCTTCTCCTGTGCGAGGGTGTTGAGAAGCGAGTTGCCGCTGGCCACCTTGAGAGTCTTCTGACCCTCATTGATATTAATCGTAACCTCGCCCGAGCTGGTGAGCTTTGCTTTGGCAACCAAGAGCAGAGCCACGAGCAGCAAGAGTGCCACGAGGAAGACTACGACTGCTACAATAATAGTTGTATTCATTTCTCTTCTGATTTGTTAAGTACTACATCTGGAAGCCCGAGAAGATCATAAACGCCATACCCAGCAGACCGGTAATCACAAATGCCAAACCGGGGCCGCGCAGACCTTTGGGAACATTGGAGTAGGCAAGCCTCTCGCGGATAGCAGCCATCACAAGGATTGCAAGCCACCAACCGAAGCCCGAGCCAAAGCCGAATACGGCAGCCTCACCAACGGTTGCGAAAGCCCTCTGCTGCATAAACAACGCGCCACCCATAATCGCACAGTTTACTGCGATAAGGGGGAGGAAGATACCAAGCGAGTTATAGAGCGAAGGGGAGAATTTCTCAACCACCATCTCCAACAACTGAACAAATGCTGCAATAACAGCAATAAAGAGAATGAAACTAAGGAAGCTCAAATCAACCTCTGCAAGCGAGGGAGAAATCCACGCCAAAGCACCGGCTTTGAGCACATAGTTCTCGAGAAGATAGTTCAGGGGCACAGTCATCAGCATTACGAAGGTAACAGCCAAACCCAAACCATTCGCAGTCTTCACGCTCTTCGAAACGGCAATGTAGGAACACATGCCGAAGAAGAACGAGAATACCATATTGTCAATAAAGACAGACTGAATAAATAGTTTTAAAAGTTCCATATTCTATGCTCCTCCAATTATTTTTCCTGTAAATCTTTGTTAGCAGTACGGTGTACCCAGATGATAACACCCACAATAATAAGTGCCGAGGGAGGGAACAACATCAGACCGTTGTTCACATAGCCGGCCTCATACAAGCACTCGGGGATGATGCGGTAGCCAAACAGACTGCCACTACCGAGGAGCTCCCTGAAGAATGCGATGAGTACCAACACACCACCATAGCCCAAACCGTTGCCAATACCATCCAAAAGCGAAGGCAGAGGTTTGTTCGACAGAGCGAATGCCTCCACACGGCCCATGATGATACAGTTGGTGATGATAAGACCCACATACACAGAGAGCTGTTTGCTCACATCATACACATAGGCTTTCAGGATGTCGTTCACGATAGTCACCAGCGCAGCGATAACCACCAACTGCACGATGATACGGATACGATCGGGAATACCATTGCGCAGCAGCGACAATACGAGGTTCGAGAAAGCACACACAGCGGTAACGGAAAGACCCATCACAAATGCGGGCTTCAACTGGGTGGTAACTGCAAGTGCCGAGCAGATACCCAGAATCTGAACCAGAATAGGGTTGTTTTTTGCCAACGGATTAGTCAGCGACTGAAAAGTTTTGTTTTTCATCTTCTTACTCTGCATTTACGGTTACTGTTTCCTCTGCAGCGGGAGCTTTGCGCAACTTCATGAAGTTGTCGTAGCACTCGAGGCAGTCCTTAATCATGTTCTGGAGGCCCTCCGAGGTTTTGGTACCGCCGGTTACAGCATCCACCGAGTGAGCAGCACCTTTGGCCCCGCCTTTCACCACATAGATACCAACCATGTCGTCACCCTCGTAGATAGTTTGGCCGGGGAACTGTGCCTGATACTTGGGGGTAGCAATCTCTGCACCCAGACCGGGAGTCTCACCGGCGTGGTCAAAGATTACACCTTTAATAGTATTAAGGTCGCTCTCCAAAGCCACATAACCCCAGATGTCGCCCCACAGACCCTTACCGGTAACGGGGAATACAACCTCTCCGGTAGTTTTGTTCTCGAACACAGGATACTCACCTGCGGCATAGCTTGCCGACAGACCAAAGAGTTTATCAAGGGGGCTATCAGCGGTGTTGATTACCTCACCGGCCTTGTTTACAACATAAGCCTCAATCATGCTATCATACGAACCCTTCTCCAAGCCCAGCGATGCAACGATTGCATCTTTCTTCTCGTTCAGGATATTGGCATTCTGTTTCTCTTTGAGCGAGAGCGAGGTGAATGCCAGCATGATAGCCACAATAACAACCATTACCGTAGAGTAGAATACGATATAGGCGTTGGAGTTTTTACCTCCCAAAAATTGCTTTTTACTCATAATTCTATCCTCCATCGGTTATGCGTTAATACTCTTTTTAGCCCTGCGGTTGCGGCGGTTGATGTTGGCCTGAACAACATAGTGGTCCACAACGGGAGCCCAAGCGTTCATGAAGATGATGGCAAGCATCATACCCTCGGGATAACCGGTGTTGAACACGCGCACGAGGATAGCCAATGCACCAATCATAAAACCAACGATATACTTACCGGTGTTGGTCTGTGCCGAAGTAACAGGGTCGGTAGCCATAAACACTGCACCAAAGGCAAAACCACCAAGGAGCAGGTGCTGCCAAGCGGGAAGGCTCATATAGAGCTCGGTAGCGGTCTGGGGCTCAGCAGGAGCCAAGAGGTTGAAAATACCACCCATCACAAGACCACCAACAAATACGCTAATCATAGTCCTCCAGCTTGCAGTGCCGGTTGCGAGCAGCACGATGGCACCCAACAGGATGCACAGAGTGGAAGTCTCACCCACCGAACCGGGGATAGTACCGATGAATGCGTCGAGCATCGACACATTGGTAGTACCCACATTTGCGAGATCACCGAGAGGAGTAGCGCACGAACGAGCGTCGCTGAACCAAACGGTCTCACCCGAGATACTCGAGGTGTACGAGAAGAAGATGAACAGACGAGCCAACAGCGCGGGGTTGAAGATGTTCATACCGGTACCACCGAAAATCTCCTTACCGATAACAACAGCAAAAGCGGTTGCCAAAGCGGTCATCCACAGAGGAGTACCGATGGGGATAATCAGAGGAATCAGCATACCCGACACGAAGAAGCCCTCATTAACCTCCTCTTTACGAATCTGTGCAAAGGCACACTCAATCGAAAGACCCACAACATAGGTCACCAAAATCGAGGGCAACATCTGCCAGAAACCATACCAGAAGTTCTGCCAAATGGTGTAATCAGCGCCGCCAATCCTCTGGAAACCAATGTTCCACATACCGAACAGAATGGTAGGAACGAGGGCGATAATCACCATAAACATGGTGCGTTTCATGTCGTTGCAGTCACGCACATGCGAACCTTTTTTGGTTACATCAGTAGGCACATAGAAGAAGGTCTCCATGGCCTCATAGAACGAATGGAGCCACGACAGCTTACCGCCCTCCGAGAAAGTGGGGGCAAACTTGTCGAGCAATCGTTTGGGAAGTGGTGTATTATTCTGTTTCATACGCTTACATCTCCTTAATCATAAGGTTAATACCATCTCGCACGAGAGCCTGAAGGTTCTGCTTGGAGGGATCAACGAACTCACACAGAGCCACATCCTCCTCCACGATTTCGTAGATACCGAGGTTCTCCATCTTCTCGATGTCACCTGCCATGATAGCCTTGAAGAAGTACATGGGG
>JAGBZI010000070.1 GCA_017628305.1 Tidjanibacter sp. | reverse complement strand
TCTCGTTTTCCGCTCAAAATCAAAAGGTTGGCTAAATGCCAACCTTTTTTTGATTTTAGGATATCAAGCTCGCACGAGCGACCCCAAGATGCCCCCTCTCAGGGGGTTAGGGGGTGTAAAAATAGTTCGCGAGAATTGCCCGCGTAGGCGGGCTCGAGTCTCGTTTTCCGCTCAACGCACGAAGGATAGCATAAAGCTATCCTTTTTTTGTGCGTTTCGCGGAAGAGTCCGCGACCATATAGACAATCCCTCCAAACCTCCCTTTGATAAGGGAGGCTTCGCTTGGAGCGGAAAATGAAATTCGCCACGAGCCACCCCGAATAACAGCAAAAGGAGGCACCGCAATGGTGCCTCCTTCGATTTTTTGCAAACAGGCCATTTTAAAGGCCCACAAGATGCGCAACAGGTCGTTAGAAGTTGACGGCGCTGAACTTGCGGGCGCCAACGGTGTAGACCATCTCGGGTTTAGCCACCTTGGTGCGCAGGGGGGTAACCTCAGAGGGCCTCTTCACGGCAGGTGCTGCCACCTGACCTCCCGCGGGATTCATGGCCGCAGGCATCTGGAGCACCTCCGTATTGGTGAGCCTATAGTATTTACCGCCGAGGTCGGCAATAAACTGCATGTAGTCAAAGAAGGGGTAGCCCTGAATGCTGTCGTCCTCATAGCGCACGATAGCCCTCTGGCCGCCGTCGAGAATACCCGCAATGGCGATGCCATAGTCGCCACCCTCGGTAGTGTAGAGCCCACCTTCGCGGTCGAAGCCCACGAAGTAGAGATTGCCGTAGCCATACTCGCCGAAGTTGACATCTGCCTGAATAAGCTGCGAGTTGAAGAAGAGGGCGTCGAGGTCGGCATTGTAGTCCACCCTTACGAGGAAGTCTTGATCGTTCTCCCAGTAGGACATGTAGAAGTATTTGTTGGCAAGACCATTGGCGATGTTGATGGTGTAGGTCACATCGTTGTTGCCCACGATATCCCAATTGCCGAGCCATCCGCGGAAGGCTGCCGAGGCCACCTGCTCCTTCACCTCAAAGGTCTCCGACACAGCGTAGAGGCCCGTGATGGCACCCTTCTCGTCGCACCCGATGGCGAGAGCCTTGTAGTAGCCGGGGTAGAGGTTGAAGGCATCGTATCCGTCGCCCACGAAGAGCCAATCGGCGATGGTGTAGGAGGAACCGTAGTAGCTATTGAACTCATTGATGTAGTTTTTCAGGTCGGCCACCACATACTCGGCGAGCTCTTTGAGTTGCGTGGGGTCCCACTCGGAGGCGTAGACCACGGTCATGATGTAGGGGTTTTTGTCGACGCTGGTCACCTTCACGATGTTGTCGAAGTTCTGCTCGTGGAGGGTGCCTGCACCTATATACTCCACACTCCATGCGTTGTTCTCCCTCATGCCGTCCACGATGGTACCACCACCGTTGTCGCCACTACCATTGTTATCACCGTTACCGCCGCCATTATCGCCGGCGTGGCCTTGGGTGGTAAACTCCAGCGCGCCATAGTTGCCATAGACCTCGCCCTCCTCGGAGATGCCAAAAGCGATGTACTTATAGGTGGTGCCGGGTGTGAGATTGGTGAGAATCTGCACATAGCTCTTGCTGGCCCTCAGGGGCGAGGTTGCCGAGCTAACTCTGAAGGCTGCTGCCTCGGCCTCGATGAGCTCACTGTCGCTCTTTGTGAGGTCGCTGGTCACAAATCCCAACCATGTATCCTCCGAGGTGCCGTTGTGCGTAACCTTCACCTTTGCGGTTTCGGTTGTAATATTCTCCACATCCACCTCGAGGGTTAGGTCGTGGTTGAGATTGGGGTTTTTCTGGTCATCTGGCTTGGGCTCGTTGCACGAGGTCACCACCAAAGCCACCACTGCTGCCAGAGCCATTATCGAAAAATGTTTCACAAATTTCATGGTTATATAATCTATTTAAACTTACCTATTTTATCTCTTTAACACACCTCACAGAGGCTGCTATACACTTTGCTCCATAGGAGAACCACGACGCAGCCTCGGCCGAGTCGAGGATGGGATAAATGCCGTAGTAGACATCATCGAAGGCCTCGAAGAACATGGCCGCCTTACCGAAGCCCTGATTGCCCGAGCCGAAGCTCTCGCCGCTCCAATAGAGGGGCTTCTCGCCCGTTTCGCCCATGAGGCCCGAGACATCGAGGTTACCCGAGCTGGGGAAGTGAAGTCCCTCGGCGGAGGTCCAATTCCAGCCATACTCCGTGGGCTGCCAATCGCTGCCCAGGTAGGTACAGGCATACCCATCGGGCACTTCGTCGAAGGCGCCTGCGGGGGGCACTGCATATCCTGCGGGGCAGGGGTCGAAGATGGTTTTGTACTTGGTGTCGATGGCTCCGTCGCCCCACAGATAGGACTGCGACTGCTGCATCACACTGCCCTTGCCCTGCAAATCCTGCTGCAGGTACCAATCGAAGACATACTCACCGATGGGGATATCGGTTCTGCACCCGAGGATTGTGGTGGGATGCTGGAGCGAGTAGTCTATATTTCCGGGGGCGGCGAGTGCCACGGGGGCCACCACTCCCACAGTGTTCCACTGTTGGTTGCCGTCGCCCACCTGAGGGTTAATCACATTAGCCAGCGTGCGTGCCGCCACAATCTCCTCCTCGATGGCCAGATACTCCTCCTCGGTTTCGAGCAGGTAGCCCTCGTCGTCGTAGCTGTGGGAGGGGACAAACATATACTCGGCCATGGAGGGGAGGAAGGGCTCCTTGCGGCCCCACTGATAGAGCATACCTCGGTTGCGGATGTCGCCCTCAGCGGCAGTGATGGCTCCCAAGTTGCGGTCCATCCAGTGGAAACCATTGGCAAAAGCGGTGGTCACCTCCTCGTTCATCACCCAGATGTGCCAGCTCCAGAGAATGGTGCCGTCGGCTGCATGGAGCGTGATGAGTGCATTGCCCTCCATCTCGCCTGTGGAGAAGTAGACAGCTCTCTTGAGGGCGTCGTACACGGGTTCGCCGTGGATAATCTTCGTACTTCTTGTTTTGTCGCCGTCGTAGGTTGCCTCCCATGCGAGCGAGGCATAGGTGGCATTCTCAATGGCTGTGCCCTCAAACTCGATGTAGCGCGAGTTGCCGTCGCCACCGCCATTGCCCTTCACACTTGCATCGAAGAGGTAGGAGCCGTTGGTGGGGACAATGTAGCAGTTGGCCGTAGCCATTTTCGAGAGGTTTTGGGTGTTTCGTCCCTGCTGGTAGACCTTCAGTCGTGCGCGAGCAACATCGGGGTCGGCACCTGCAACCACCTCCACAACGCCCATTCGTCCCTCGGAGGAGTTGTTCCTGTCGACAAAGAGGGTGATGGAGCTGCCCTCGATGCTCACATCGAGCCAACTGCACTGCTCCTGCACCTCCCACTCCACGCGGTTGGTCGACACAAAGAGGGTGTATGTGCCCTCCTCCTCACTCATCACCACCGAGATGGAGGAGAGCTCCACATTGGCATAGTCGGGCTCGGCCTGCAACACATCTGCGGGCCCCTTGGTGCAACCACCAAGAGCAAGCAGTGCCAACGAAACAAGGGATATATAAAATCTTTTCATGCTAATTCTTCGTTAAAAATAAAACATCACTCTGCCTTGTGGCTATTTCCAATCGGCTGGGATAGCGTCATAGTCCGAGAGTCCCGAGCAGTCGGCGAAGCACTTGGTGTGGGCCGACGACGAGGTGGGAGCTGTGGGGAACTCGGTGCCCCTTGTGCGCTCATAGAGGTGCACCTTCTGCTCCTCGCCGTTCTCGTTCACCACAACGGTGTAGGGCGACTCGCCGGTGAGCGACGAGCAACCCTCGAAACAGCTGTCGATATAGTTGATGCGGCGCACAGTGTCGAAGAGCGATGCGGGGAGGCTCTCCAGCGCGCTACACTCCATGAAACACTCGGCAAAGGTGATGCTTGAGGTCTTGGTGCCGATGGCTGCAAAGAGGTCGGCAGGGAGCTCCGTGAGCGACGAGCACCCGGCAAAGGCACGCTCGAAGCTGGTGATGGCGGGCGTTCCGGCAAAGAGTCCGGCAGGGATAGACTCGAGGGCTGTGCAGCCATCGAAAATACCCTTCACAGTGGTGGTCTTCTCCTTGCTACCCAGCAGGTCTGCGGGCACACTCTTGAGTGCCGTGCAGCTATTGAAGGTGTTGGTAAACTGCGTAGCCACGGTGTTGAGTGCAAAGAGTCCTGCGGGGAGCTCCTCCAGAGCGCTACACCTTGCGAAAGTGGCCGTAAACTTGGTCTTCGACTCTGCCAGAGGGTCAAACAACCCTGCGGGCACACTCTTGAGCGAGGTGCAGTTGTGGAAGGCGTAGGCCAGCGAGCTCACATTGCTCGATGTGGGGAAGATGGAGCCCTCAATGGTGGTGAGCTGCTCGCAATTCTCAAAGAGGTTCTCGAAGCCGGTCGACACCTTTACATTCTTCTCAAACAGCCCTGCGGGGACACTCTCGATACCCGAATCCGAGAAGAGGTTGCGGAAACCGGGCGAGGTAACCGTTGTGAACTTGTCGAAGAGTCCTGCGGGCACGGTTTTGAGGTTTTCGCACCCTGCGAGCATATAGGTAAGGTCGGCACCCGAGTAATCCCTCGCATCGGCAAAGAGTTCCACGGGAACACTCTCCAGCGCGGAATCCTCGAAGGTAGACTTAAATTCATAGGCTGTGGTGAGCCCTGCAAAGAGGGTGGCGGGCACACTCTTGAGGGCTGTACAACCCGAGAAACAGTACTTAAACGACTTCACAGCCGAGAGCCCCTCGAACACACCCTCCTCAATCTCCTCGAGCGAGGTGCAATCTTGGAACACGGCACCCATGGTCTTCACACCCGAGAGCCCAGCGAAGGTACCCTTCAGCAGCTTCTTAACACCTGTCTTGTAGAAAATATACTCCAGATTGGTGACAGCTGTGTTGTTGGTGAACATTCCCGAGGGAATCTCCCCCACCGAGCAGCAACCCGCAAAGAGGTATTTGATGTCGGTGGCACCCACAGCTCCCGTCATGAGCCCTGCGGGAATCGCCTTGAGGTTCACACATGCCGAGAAGGCACCCGTAAAGATGGTTGCTGTGGCGTTGTTAGTAAAGAGTTTCTCGGGGATACTCTCGATGGCGGTTGCGCCAAACACATAGTCGAAACGCAGTGCAGCCGCGCAGTTGCGGAAGAGCCCCTCGGGAATCTCCTTCAGCACACCCTTCTCCACAATACCCTTCACCTCGTTGAAGTTGGGCAGCGTAGATGAGGTGGAGACATAGCCCGAGCCGGTGCCATAGAAGGTGTTGATAAATCGCTCGGCAGCCACGCAGTTGGCAAACAGATCCTCGGGAATGGAGGAGATAGAGCCCGAGTGGCTGAAGCAGTCCTCGAAGTTTTTGGCCACAGTGGCATAGCGGAAGAGACCCGACGGAATCTCCTTGAGGCTCTCGCAGGCCGAGAAGGCGCCGATGAACGACTTAACATCAGCAAACGACCCTGCCACATCGTTGGGTATCGACTCGAGTCCCGAGCAGCCCAAGCACATGTCGGCGGCATTCTTCACCCCCAACTTACCCCACGAGATGATATTCTTCACCTCGGGGCAGAAGTTCTTACCGTCGCTAAACTCCAGCTGGTGGGCCTCGCCTGTGATGGTGAGGGTGTAGTATCCGGGCTCCTTGTAGGCGTGGGTTCCGCGCCTGCTGTCGAACTTCTCAATCTCCGAGCCGTCGCCCCAATCCACAGTGATGGTTCCACCACTCGAGGTGGTCAGCACAGGGGCCGCTGTGTGGAGCCAACCGGGCTCGGTAACCTCAATCTCATAGATAAGTTCCTCGGTGTCGGTGCCAATCTGGAACACCTTGAGAGTTGCGCTGGCCGAGTTATTCTCGTCGCCCACGGTAAGGGTGATGCTACCCGTGCGCTCCAGACCCACAGCATTGGGGTCGATGGTTACCAACAATTCACTCTCCTCGCCCTTAATGGCCGAGAACCACTCGCTACCGTCGGTAGCAAAGCTCCACTCCAACTCGGGGTTGCAGTTGATAACCACACTCTTGGTGTCGCCCTCATCGTCGGTTGCCACATTGTAGGAGCCGAGACGGATGAAGGCATCGCCATCCTGACGCACCGTGAGCCTATCCTTCACAGCACTCTCACCCACGCCGGCAGTGACCTCAATCACACACTCCCTCTGGGCCTCAAAACCGTTGTCGTCGGCAGTGAGCACAAGGCCCTTGTCGCTCTTCTCGATGAGGAGCCACGAGCAGGTACAGTCGAAACTCCACTCGTCGCAGTTGCTCTCCACAGCCACCTCCTGTCGGAGCGAAGTGTGGGCCTCCACACGGAGCGCATTGGCCGCAAGCGACACCTCGGGCATACCCGAGTGATTCTGGGTAACCGACAGTTCCACACAAGCCTGCTCGCCTCCCTCGCGCGAGGCCTCCACAAGAATGGTAGCCTTGCGAATCTCGCTACCCTCATTGCGGTCGGCCACAAGGGTCAGGAAGTAGTCGTCGGCGGTGATGGTGAGCCACTCGGCATCCACAGCCTTATAGCTCCACGAGGCCTGATTGGTGAGCACATCCAACACAATCTCTCCACCGCGAGTGCGGAACAACACATTGCCCTCGCTTGCCCCATTCATGGCAAACAGGGGGCTCTCGCTGCTCACCTCCAGAGTGAGCCTACCCTCCGACTGTGGAGGCACAATCTCAGCAGGAACATCATCCACACACGAGGTTGCAAAAGCCACGAGGGCTGCGATATATATAAGTCTACGAATCTTCATGGCTACTCTTCTTCGTTAATGAGTTGTTTTCTGAAAACAATATCGCCCATGGGGAACATTGTGGGTCGATAGGTGGAGCCGAGTGCCACCATATTGCCGTTGTCGTCGTAGGTCCACAAGCCAAAGCCCACCCACTGGAAACCATCCACGCCGGGCATCTGGGGTGTGAGCGACTCACCCTCGGCCGAAGGAAGCACATCCACCTCCAACGACGCATAGGAGAATTGGCGCTCGTTAACCACGGTGATATAGAAGAATACATCGTAGGAGAGAACAGTCCAACCGAAGGGGATGACGAAACCACCCGTGGAGCTATCATACCTGACCTCCAGCTCCGTGCCGGGGTAGAGAAAATCCTTCATCACAAGGCTCTCGCCATACACACCCTCCTCAAGAGAGAATACAAGGTAGTAGTCTGTGGGGCTGGGAGCATAGTCGAGCGAGTTGAGCGAGCCGTTGGGCGAATAGAACCACTTGGAAGCGGTTATCTCCCACTCGCCCACGAGTTTATAGTAGGGATTATTGGCCCTCGTGTCCTGCACAACATAGAAGTGGACACTCTCGCCACTCTCGCCCTTGCCGGCCTCAACGAAGATGAACCCCTCCCTCATGGAGTCGGCCGTGTTCCTCTCGGCTGTGAGAGTCACTCTACCCGAGGTGGTGTCGTAGTCGATTGCAATCCACTCGGCACCCTCGCACCTCACACTCCACTCGTCGGTGGAGCAAATCACCGTAAAACTCATCTGTCCACCCTCCGAATCGAAGTTGTAGCTCGCGCCATTGCTCACACTCGTCGAGAGCGACACTTTGGGCGTTGCTTCCTGACACACCTCCACCACGCGGGGCTCAAATCTGCCCTCGGGGCTGACAATGGAGAAAGAGGTGGTGCGCACCTCGGTGGATGTGTTCTCTTCGACAGCCACCCACACAGCCTTGTCACCCTCGCGAACATCGGCCCATGAAGCTGTGGAGCCCTCAATTTTCCACTCTTCATCCTCTGGGAACGGGAGCACCGAGATGATTTTTTGTCCCCCCGCGGAGTCAAACACAACACTGTTGGTCTCCAGCGTCACTCCGTAGACCACTATCGGCTCGGGCTCAGAGCAGGCCGTAAATCCCAATACCGACAAAAGAATTGCACAGAGCAACCCTTTAAAACAGATTCTCATAAATTTTGGTTAAGTTTTAGTATATTAGTTAATTATCTTCGCCATTGATACCGCTCGGGCACACCTCTTCGGACACAACACCCATGCCCATCGGCACCCCGCTCACTTTTTCCAATAACGGAACACAAATATATAATTATATTCTAAAATTACCAAACATGAGCACCTCGATTAAATGAGAGTAGCGGGCAGAGGAGTCATTGGGTGCAAAATTGGCCGCGAATTCGACCAATAACAAAAAGTTTGGGATACCTCACGGTATCCCAAACCCCCCAACTTAAAATACTGATTATGAAAGAATCACTAAAACAACTATTTGCGTTAAAACAAATGTTTGCTTCACGCCAACCATTGCTTTGTAGGACAAAAGTAAGCAAAAAAATCTCAACTTCCAAACCTTTTCTCAAAAAAAGCAGCTATATTTGTAATGGAGTTGCGCCGGAGCACCTCCTGCACACAGCAATAGACTATAATAATTTTACGAATAT
This sequence comes from Tidjanibacter sp., assembly GCA_017628305.1. Taxonomy (GTDB): domain Bacteria; phylum Bacteroidota; class Bacteroidia; order Bacteroidales; family Rikenellaceae; genus Tidjanibacter. The sequence continues at coordinate 4,901 of JAGBZI010000070.1, read as the reverse complement.
GAGCAGTGAAAAAAAACCGTACAACCCCTCGGATGTGGGTTGCAGCAATGGTAATTATTTTGGTATGCCCTTCACGCCCGAAGAGTCGGAGTTGGTGTTGGTGTCGGTGCCATGGGGAGTTACGGCCTCCTATGGTGGCGGCCAGAGCTACGGCCCCGACGCCATCATTGGAGCCTCTGTACAGCTCGACTTCTATGACCCCGTGAGCCCCAACCAGTGGCAAAGGGGTATTGCTACAGCACCCATCGACTACTCCATACAGGACAGCGACGCGCTGCTGAGGCACGACGCCGAGAGGGTCATCAAATACTTGGAGGAGGGGGGAACCATCTTCGACCAATCGATGGTATCGACCCGCCGCTCGAGGGTAAACATGGGTTCGGCGGAGCTCAACTGCAAGGTGAAGGAGCAGACGGCCGCATGGCTCGACAAGGGCAAGATGGTGGGACTTGTGGGAGGCGACCACAGCACCCCTCTGGGATACATCGAGGCGCTGGCCGAGAGGCACGAGAGCTTCGGGGTGCTCCACATCGACGCCCACGCCGACCTGCGCAAGTGGTATGAGGGTTTCCGCTACTCACACGCCTCCATAATGTACAATGTGATGGAGAGTGTTGCCGCCGTGACGAAACTTGTGCAGGTGGGCATCAGGGACTACTGCGACGAGGAGGTGGAGTATGCCGCTTCGCTGGGTGGCAGAGTTGTGCAGTTCGACGACTACCTGCTGGCAGCCGAAAGGTTTGAGGGAACCACATGGGCCGAGCAGTGTCGCAGGATTGTTGCCGAGCTGCCCGAGAAGGTCTATGTAAGCTTCGACATCGACGGTTTGGCGGCCGACCTGTGTCCCGGCACAGGCACCCCTGTGGCCGGTGGCCTCACCTTCCACCAAGCTGTCTACCTGTTGGATGAGGTGACCAAGAGTGGCAGGAAGATTATCGGTTTCGACCTTGTGGAGGTGGCGCCGAGCGACAAGGAGAGCGAGTGGGACGCCAATGTAGGTGCCAGAATGCTCTTTAAATTGTGTGGCCTCACACTAAAATCCAATTAATTGAGTTATATTTGTGGCCGATTTTTCTGCAAAGAGTATTTTTTTTGACAGGGACATATAGATTTAAAAACTAATAATCAACACAAAACACAAACAAAGATGAAAAAATTTCTTACTATCGCAGCTGCAGCACTTGTGGCACTGTCGATGACTTCGTGTGGCGGTTCGCGCGCCATGAAGAGCGACATCGACACCGTTTCGTATGCACTTGGCACCGACTTTGGTATGTCGCTTAAGAGGCTTATCGGTCAGGTGGAGGGCGAGATGAACATGGACCTCTTCTACGCCGGTGTGGAGGATGCACTCAACGACGAGGTTGTTCTCGACCAGCAGGAGGCTTTCGCTTTCCTTCGCAACTACATGAATGTAACCAACCCCCAGAAGGCTCTGGCAGCTTCGGAGGCCTACCTCGCAAAGATTGCCGAGAATGAGGGCGTGCAGAAGACCGAGAGTGGCCTTCTCTATGAGATTATTAACGAGGGTAATGCCGAGAAGAAGGCTGCTCTCGACACCGACAAGGTGAAGGTTCACTACGAGGGTAAGCTCCGCAATGGCGAGGTGTTCGACTCGAGCTACGAGCGTGGCGAGCCCGCAGAGTTCGCTCTCAATCAGGTTATCAAAGGCTGGACCGAGGGTATGAAGCTCGTTGGCGAGGGTGGCGAGATTAAGTTGTGGATTCCTGCCAACATGGCCTATGGTGCACGCGGTACCCGCGACGGTTCGATTGGTCCCAATCAGGCCATCATGTTCACCGTGGAGGTTCTGGAGGTTATTCCCACCGAGGCTCAGGAGGAGAAATAGTCCACTCGACGACTCGACAAGAGAGATTTGGAGGGGCGCGCCACTAAATGGTGCGCCCCTTCTGTTTTGTGGGCCGAAAAAATGTAGTACCTTTGTGGGCGGCCACGCGGCCAACAACCAACACAGACCCCTTGCACAACCCTCATACCATGAGCAACACACCCCTTGCAGAACGACTTAGGCCCCAGAGCCTCGACGAATACATAGGCCAGAGCCATCTGGTGGGCACCGATGGTGTCATACGCCGCTTTGTGGAGAGCGGCAACATCCCCTCGTTTATCCTGTGGGGGCCTCCGGGTGTGGGCAAAACCACGCTCGCCAAGCTCGTTGCGCTCGCCTTGGGGCGCCAGATGTTCACCCTCTCGGCCATAGCAAGCGGCGTGAAGGAGGTGAGGGAGGTGATTGAGGCTGCCAAGAAGAGCAGGTTTTTCAACTCCGGAGCACCAATACTGTTCATCGACGAGATTCACCGCTTCAACAAGGCCCAGCAGGACTCGCTGCTGGGGGCTGTCGAACAGGGGGTCTTCACACTGATTGGCGCCACCACAGAGAACCCATCGTTTGAGGTTATCACTCCGCTGCTCTCGCGCTGTCAGGTCTATGTGCTGAAAGCCATGAACGAGGAGGAGCTCGGCGAGCTGCTCCAGAGGGCTATCACCACCGACAGTGTGCTGAAAGAGAGGGGGGTGAAGGTGACGGAAACCCACGCACTCTTTGAGTTCTCGGGGGGCGACGCACGCAAATTGCTCAACATTCTCGACATCATGGCCAGCGCCACCGAGGGAGAGATTGTGATTGACGACCACAGGGTTACCGACTGCCTCCAACAGAACATTGCACTCTATGACAAGGGGGGCGAACAGCACTACGACATCATCAGCGCCTTCATAAAGAGCATCAGAGGGAGCGACCCCGACGCAGCCATCTACTACTTGGCACGCATGTTGGCCGGCGGTGAGGATGTGAAGTTCATCGCCCGCAGGTTGGTGATTTCGGCCTCGGAGGATGTGGGGCTCGCCAACCCCAATGCACTGCTGCTGGCCAACGCCTGCTTCGATGCAGTTCACAAGCTCGGCATGCCCGAGGCAAGGATACCTCTTGCCGAGGCTACCGTCTATCTGGCCACGAGCCCCAAAAGCAACTCGGCATATATGGCAATAAATGAGGCACTTGCAACCGTAAACAGGGACACCACCAACAGACCCGTACCCCTCCACTTGCGCAATGCGCCCACCAAACTGATGGGTGAGCTTGGCTATGGCAAGGGCTACAAGTATGCCCACGACTACGAGGGCCACTGGGTGGAGCAGGAGTTCATGCCCGCAGGGTTGGAGGGACGCAAATTCTACAAACCACAGCACAAGCGCGAGCACGACGCCATGGCGTGGAAAGAGGTGTTAAAAAATAAGTAGAAACAGAGAGTCTGCACATAAAAAGGGGATGGCTATTTTCAGCTATCCCCTTTTGTTATTAGGTTGCATTACAGCAGTTTAGCCACCTCGTCTTGATACTTGCGCGAGATGGGGATGGGCTCCATTCCCTCCACTGCAAGCTCCGCAACAACCACCCCTGAAGGCTCCTTACGAATCATCTTAATGTGGTCCGGATTGATAAAGAAGGAGCGGTGGCAACGCACCAATCCGTGGCGCACCATCTGCTCCTCCAACGCCCTCATCGAGGAGCGGAGAACAAACTTTTTAGTGCGTCCCGCATCGGTGTAGTGGATGTTTACATAGTTCTCCTCGGAACGCAAGAAGACCACAGCCGACGAGTCGATTACGAACTTAAGTTTCTGATACTCATCATAGAACTTGATGAGTGCAGAGCTATCCACAACCTCGTCATCATGGGCGGCAGCACGCAATTCCATGTAGAGATAGAGCACCACATAGGGGTAGAGCACAATGCCACACATACGACTGAAAACACCGCCCACATACTCAAAGTAGGTGGCCTCACCATCCGCCATGAGGGTAACATAGAGGGCCCCGAAGAGCGACGCAACCACCACCTCGCCCAAACAGAGTGCGCCATAGATAAGCGTCGTGGGGGTTATGCTGCGACTAAAGGCATAGAGCAGGGCTCGTGTGATTGCCACCGACCCCAACAGAATGCAGTAGAGCATGGTGATGTTGAAGGTGTAGTCGACGCCACCAATCTCCAGAGCGGCAGCAATGTCGAAGGGGCGGTAGAGCACCGTGAATACGAAGGCGAAGAGGGGCACCACAAGGGTGTGGGCCACTGCGCTCACGCCTCCGAACAATAATTTTCTGCGTTTTTCCATAGTCATTTTATCCCGAATTTGGTAGGGACAAATATATACATTTTCTGTCAAATGTCACTAAATAGCCATTTTTATCCCTAAATATTTGTTTTTATAACTACCTGTTCGTACCTATCACCTTTTTTGAACCACTCCTCGAAGGGGCACTACTTTTGCAGCCGACAACCACAAAACAAAGTTAGCAAATCAAGATCGAAAATCATGAAAATCGTTGCCTTCGGAGATTCCATCACCAAAGGAGTGGTACTCTCCCCCGACTACAACTACACCACTCTCCCCCATAGCTTCACGGAGATTGTTGCCCACACATTGGGCGCACAGATAGAAAACTACGGCAAGTTTGGCTCCACCATCAGCTTTGGCCACCATCTGCTCCAGCGCCACGCATCCGAGGTGGCCACTGCCGACTACACCCTGCTCGAGTATGGCGGCAACGACTGCGACTTCTACTGGAAGCGCATAGCCCTCGACCCCGAAGGGTTGCACAAGGCCAAGACCACCCTCGAAGAGTTCCGCGAGCTCTACCTTTCGCTCATCGAGCGCGTGAGGAGCCTCGGAAGTCGCCCCATACTGCTTTCGCTACCTCCCATTGGTTCAAGCAGTTACTTCTCCTTCGTGAGCCGCTCTCTCTCCGACGACAACCGCTCCAACATACTCCGCTGGATGGGTGGCGATGTGGAGGCCATAGGTCGCTGGCACGACACCTACAACGAGGTTGTGTTTGAGGTGGGTAGGGATACGAACACCCCCGTAATCGACGCCACACGC
>JAGBZI010000069.1 GCA_017628305.1 Tidjanibacter sp. | reverse complement strand
TGCTCACCGCAAAACTTATCGGCACCGACGCCACCTCCGCAGAGATTCAGCTCTACGCCGAGAACATCTCGCGCATCGCCTACATCGCTGTTCCCCTCAATGAGGACGGCACCATGCCCGACACCCCCAACATTCAGGTTATATTCGCTACCGGTAAGGTGGCTGAGATGGTGCAGGGCGACAACACACTCATCCTCAAAAACCTCTCGCCCAAAACCGAGTATGTAGCCTTCATCGCAGGTGAGATTGCCGGCATCGAGGAGTACATGGAGGAGGTTTTGACCGTGAAGTACATCCGCACCACCGACTTCGCCGACGACATCACCGTGAGGGATATCCACTACCGCGGTTTCACCGTGGATGTGAAGGTTGACCCCAGCATCAAGGAGCAGAACCATGTTATCAAGTGGGCCACCATGAGCCTCTACACCTACAGAGGTCGTAACGGCGGCTACGGCTCCGACGCAATGGCACTCAACCTCCACGACACCGCATGGAACGGCATAAACCTCTTCAACGAGAGCCGCTCGCTTATCATCGACGAGGCACACAGCTACATCTACAACGATGACGGAGAGTTCGAGACCGTGTTCTTCGAGTCGATCGTTCCCGGTCAGCCCCAAATTGTTGCCATGGGCGAGTATCGCCGCGGCGAGCACTGGGGCGGTTGGGGCTATGGCTACTACACCCCCATGTTCGACGAGGTTGCCTACATGAGAGACCAAGCCAACAGCTCCGCACCCCTCGCAGAGGCCCCCTACTGGACCGGCTTCTATGAGAGCGTCTTTGTGCAGGTTCAGAAACCCGAGCCCCTGCCCGAGGATATGATTCAGGTGGAGATTACCCCCAAACCCGATGACGCAATCATTAAAGTCACCGCAGACGAGTCCATCGACCGCGTAGCCATCATGATTATGAGCGAGCTCGAGCACGGCATCGCCAGCCAATCTCTCGAGGAGGAGCACATGCAGTGGTTTGCAACCTCGCTCGAGGCTATGTATGCCGGTGTAACCATGATTGTAGACCCCTACAACGAGGAGTACCAATTCAACGGCACCATCCAGACCGCCCTCACCGAGTACTTCTATGACATTCCTCGCGAGTCGAAGTACTGGGTTTATGTTGTTGGTCTCCGCGGCGACAGCAACGGCGACGGCATCCTCGATGGCCACGAGCAGGTCTACAAAAAGTATGAGTTCTACCTCACCCAACCCACCAAACCCGCTCCCGAGCTTGTAGTTACCGCACTGGAGTCCACCTCGCCCTATGAGGTTCGCTTCAATGTGAAGTGCCCCACCAAGGATGCACACCGCGGTTGCTCCATCTCCAACTACGAGAAAGAGTGGCTCATGACCGGTATGAGTGGCGCAGAGCTGCTGGAGGCCTATGGCAGCTACTTCGCATTCGGCACCGTGGAGCTCATTCAGATTAACTCCGACGAGGGTCTGACCGTTACCTACCCCTCGCGCCCCAACGAGAACAACTACTTCGCAGCTATGGTGGCCAACGACGAGGGTACCGAGACCTACTCCGAGACCGTTATCGCAAGGTCGCTCAGCGAGCCCGCAAAACCCGCCGTTGACAGCCCCTTGTTCGAGAGCCTCGTAGGCGAGTGG
>JAGBZI010000068.1 GCA_017628305.1 Tidjanibacter sp. | reverse complement strand
CATCCGAACATTGAAGGATAACGGTATCAATGCCTATTTCCAGAAGGAGGGATTGTCGTTATTTTCGGCCGATGGAAAAGAGAATCCATATCTTGCGGTGATGGTGTCGGTGCTCGGTGTATGCGCCCAACTCGAAAGGGAGAACATCACCTACCGCCTCAACAGTGGTCGTGCCAAGTACATTGCCGACGGTGGCAAACTCGGTCGCAAGGTTGGTAGTGTCAAGTCCAAAGAGCAGAAGCAGGAGGAGTATGGCAAGGTCCTCCGCTCGCTCCGTGCTGGCAAAAGTGTGCGAGATACAGCGGCGATATGTGGCGTATCGGTATCGACCGTTCAGCGAGTAAAGAAGGAGTTCGCCATATAGGGTAGTCGATTTTTTGAAATCCGAAAATTTTTGGAAAAATTCTTTCAACCAATAGCTTGGGGGCATAGGAGAAAGGGTACCCCACTCTAAAAAACTATCGGGATAACACTTCTCAAAAAACACTTTATGCCACCCCCTCCTCACCCTCGCCCCCATAAAAAAATCACAAAATTTTCAGTGTATTACACACATAAATAAATGTTAGTCAAAGACTAACATTATATAGAGAAATTAGCATTGGGACTAACAACTACGATGTGTTTATGTTGGCGATGGATGTAGTATTTTCTTGGAATTCTCATTTTTTGTTTGTATATTTGCAATACTTCGGTTCTTTGACGAGAACCGTTGTCTTCAAATAAAATCATAAAAAACATACATAAAATGTAGAGAGTTTAGGATAATTGCGCCCATAGCGCAAGGGTTCTACGCACATCCCTGCCGACCAGAAGTCTTCTCCGATAATATGAATTTCGAGCGAAGAGGCGAAAAGCAAATAATAGGAAAAATTTATAAGTGGAATGTTTATAAAAGAAAGTATCAATGAAACATTCATTCAACAATTTAACGAGTTGGGCATTACCAACGAAGAAAACATAATTACCATCCTTAACGGATTTGAACAAATTGCTGAAATCGGTTATGCGTGGTATGTAAATAAGTATAAAAACACCGAGAAATATGATTAAGAAAACAAAAGAAACCCGCCTTGATATGATTATCAGCAAGAGAAAGTCCCTTACGGCGGATGGTAAGGGCAAAGCAGTGACTTGGACACGAGTATCATCGGAGGAGCAGTTCAAGAACAACAATTCAATCGACACCCAAATGGAGGCGTGCCATAGGTATTGTGAGCAAAAGGGCAAACAAGTGAAGCACGACTTTGGAGGCACATTTGAAAGCGCAAAGAAGGCGGGTGAGCGATTTTTAGAGATGGTCGGGGCGGTTCTCAACGACCCCGAGGTAGACACCATCGTGGTGTATGATTACGACCGTTTCAGTCGTAATATGGAGGAGGGTTTAACTTACAAGAGTCAGTTAAACCGAAGCGGTGTTACCATCGTTGCGGTCAATCAACCCGTGGACCAGAGCAATACATTAGCGGCGCATATCGAGGCAATCCTGCTCATTGTGGCGGATATTGACAATGCGACTCGTCGTAGCAAGTGCTATGCGGGTATGGTGGCGTGCATCAACCGAGGCGAGTGGTATAGCAAACCACCGCTTGGTTACACATCAAAGAAGGTGAACAGGGAGCACCAATTAACCATCAATGACGATGGTCGTATTCTTAAAAAGGCGTGGGAGTGGGTTGTTAATGAACCAGACCTTCCGCAATCAAAAATAGTGGAACGCCTTAAAGCAAGAGGGTTAAACATTACCAAACAGCGTTTGTCGGCGTGTTTGCGCAATTCGTTCTATTGCGGTCGCTTGGAGCATAAATACCTCAACGGTAAGGTGATTAAGGGCAAGCAGGAGCAGTTAATTTCGGAGGCGTTGTTTGATAGGGCGCAAGATATTCTCAATGGTAACCACAATGGATATGAACAGGCGGCAATTACACCTCAATTCCCATTGAAGGGACATATTTACTATAACGGTCATATGCTCACGGGTTATACGGTCAAGAGCAAGAACATTGACTATTATAAGTATAGTGGCAAGGATGGGTCGGTGAATGTGGCGGCAAAGGAGTTGCACGCCAAATACTCCGAGTTGCTTGACCGCTTCAAGGTGCCAATGGAGTTAATCCCCGTGTTGGTTGGCGTGCTTAAAGGTAAGTTTGCCGAGAAGGAAAACGCCCAAGAAGATGACATCAACGCCGTTAAGAAGCATTTGGCAACGATTAGAACCTACATCAAGACCGCTAAAAAGAATTTTGCCATTGGAAAAGTTGATGGGGATGCCTACCGAAGTGCCGTCACCGATTTGGAGGCGGAGGAGCGTGAAGCAGAGCGTGAATTGGAACGACTCTCTGTGAACCTCTCGAACCTTGCTTCTTACATTGAAAACACAATTAGAATTGCTTGTGAATTAGGGAGTTATTGGAATGGAGGGGACTTTGAAGTGTGCCAAAAAATCCAAAAATTACTATTCCCCGAAGGTGTAATTTGGGATAAAGAAAATCGCAGTCTTCTAACCAAGCAGGGGAATGAATTTTTTGACTTATTGTTCAGTGTGTCAGATACTTACAAAAATATAAATGCACAAAAAAAGGACAAATCTTGCGACTTGTCCTGTTTAGTAGCGGGGGGAGGACTCGAACCTCCGACCTCCGGGTTATGAGCCCGACGAGCTACCAACTGCTCTACCCCGCGGTACGATTTGCGGTGCAAAGGTAGTCATTTTTTTCAATTATGCAAAATTTTTTCGCCCATTGCTTTCGGCACAAGGGGGCAGCGGGGGCTACTAACCTAATACTCACCCCACTTAGGGCAGCCGATTTTTTTAGCGCTCGTAGTCGACAAAAGCGAATGGGTGGGGGAATTCGGCCCCTCGCGCCCACTCCTCGCGCCTCACCTCACGCCAAGAACCATCAATCTCGGGGAAGCGTGTGTCGCCATCCGCCTCCAATCCCACATGAGTTATGTAGAGCTTGTGGGCAATGGGCATGGCCTGACGGTAAATCTCGCCACCCCCAATCACAAAAACCTCCTCCTCGCCACGGCACATCTCCACAGCAGCCTCCAGCGACGAGGCAACCTCGCAACCATCAATCCGGAGCTCCGAGTTGCGGCTGATGATGATGTTGCGACGGCGTGGCAGAGGGCGGCCTATGCTTTCGTAGGTCTTGCGGCCCATGATTACCGAGTGGCCGAGGGTCACCTCCTTGAAGTGGCGGAAATCCTCGGTGATGTGCCAAGGCATGGTGCCTCGGGTGCCGATAATCCCGTTTTGGGCAACGGCGACGATGAGTGCAATTTTCGAGTCCATATATCTCTGCTTTTGTTGCTCGGTTGTTGTGCGCATTCGATGTGCATTTACCATACCCATTTGGCGCCGGATGTTAGAACGACATGGGGGCCTTGATGGTGGGATGGGGGTCGTAGCCCTCAATCTCGATGTCCTCAAAGCGGAGGTCGGCGATGCTCCTTACCTGTGGATTGAGCCTCAGGCGGGGTAGTGGTCGGGGCTCGCGCGCGAGTTGCTCCTCCACCTGCTCAAAATGGTTCAAATAGAGGTGTGTGTCGCCCAAAGTGTGGATGAATTCTCCGACGCCCAAATCGCATATTTGGGCAATAATGTGGGTTAGCAACGCGTAGGATGCGATGTTGAATGGAACACCCAAAAATGTGTCGGCACTACGCTGGTAGAGCTGGCACGAGAGCTTTCCGTCGGCCACATAGAACTGAAAAAGGACATGACAAGGGGGGAGAGCCATCCCTTCCACATCGGCAACATTCCATGCCGACACAATCATCCTCCTCGAATTGGGGTTGCTCTTTATGGTGTGGATAACCTCCTCAATTTGGTCGATAACTCGGCCGTCGGGTGCCCCCCAGCTGCGCCACTGTGCGCCGTAGACGCTGCCCAAGTCGCCATAGCAGTAGCCCTCGATGGGCGACTTCTCGCGAGTCTTGGACCTCTCCAGAAACACCTCTCTTTCCACGGGGGTGGTGCCCACGGCTCCACACCTCTCGCAGTAGAAACGATAGGCGTCGTTGTCCCAGATATGTACGCCATTCTCAACGAGATAGCCGATGTTGGTCTCGCCCTTCAGGAACCACAAAAGTTCGTGGATAATACCCTTGGTGAAGACCTTTTTGGTGGTCAACAGGGGGAAGCCTTCGGCGAGGTTGAACCTCATTTGGTAGCCGAAGATACTCTTGGTGCCCGTACCCGTGCGGTCGCCCTTGATGTGGCCCGTGTCGCGGATGGTGCGCAGGAGGTCGAGGTATTGTTTCATGGTTGGTTTGCGCGGTTATTTGTGTAGTGTCAAGGTGCCTTTTTCGTCGAGCGAGGCATATACCTCCCCCTCGAACCAGTGGCCCAGGAAGAGGGCTTCGCCACCTGCTTCGAGCTCCACTCGCTCGGCGCAATGGTTGTGGCCAAAGATGAAGTAATCCACTCTCTCCGAGGGATTTAACCTCTCCGCCTCTTTCACCAAAGGGTCCTCCTTGCCGAGGAAGGGCATTGCCACATCCTTTGCCTTGCGGCTGTCGTGCGACCACCCTTGTCCGAAGCGTAGTGCAAAGTCGGGGTGAACGAGATGCGAGAAGAGCCAGCGTGCTGTGCGGCTACGGAACAGGCTGTTCATCAACTTGGTCCACCCTCCGAGGTGGCGGGCATAGATGTCGTCGCCGTGGCAGATGCTCACTCGCTTGCCGTAGAGCTCCACAACCTCGCGCCTGAAGTGCAGTTGCACGCCACACTCACGGGTGAGGTAGTCGCTCTGCCACATGTCGTGATTGCCCACAAAGAGGTGAACCTCCACCCCTCGGTCGGTAAGTTCGGAAAGCTTGCCGAGCAGACGGCTAAACCCTTGGGGTACAACTCGTTTGTACTCAAACCAGAAGTCGAAAACATCGCCCACAAGGAAGATGGCGCGGGCTGTGGGTGAGACTCTGTCGAGCCATTCGACGACCCTCAATTCGCGCTTACGACACTCCTCGGGGGTGCCGCTGCCAAGGTGCATATCGGAGGCGAAATAATACATCTTGTGGGGTGGTTAGTAGTTTGCGAGTGGGGTTATTTGAGGAGTCGTTTGAGCTCTCCTGCGAGGTCGTCGCCATAGGCATTGCGAGCCACAATATTACCCTCTTTGTCGAGCAGAAAGTTCTGGGGAACACTCTGGATGCCATAGAGTTGCACTGCGGGAGAGTTGCCACCCTTGAAGTCGCACACCGACACCCAAGGGAGCTTCTGCATCTGCACAATCTCCACCCATGCGGGTTTGCTGGTGTCCACCGACACCTGATAAATCTCAAAGCCCTTCTCGTGATATTTGGCATAGAGCTCCTTCAGCTCGGCATTGCGGAACGAGGCGTTCTCGTCGCCGATTGTCCAGAAGTAGAGCAGCACCACCTTGCCCTCCTGCAACTCCGTGAGGCTCTGCTTCTTGCCATACATGTCAGGCAGGGTAATCTCGGGAAAATTCGCGGGGGTGGCAGCCAGCGCGTCGTTAATCATGTTGTTGAACTCCACCTGACGGTCGTAGTTGTCTATGGCGGCCTTGAGCCCTGCAAGATAGGGCGACGAGGGGTAGTTCTTCTCCACCTCCTCGGCCACAAGGCGGAAGTATACGATGTCGTGCTGACCGGAGAAGAGCACACCATCGCCGGGGATGCGCTGGTTGAGCGCATAGATGGCTGCCAACGAGCCCGAGTTCCTCACGATGAACTCAATCTGCTTACGCTTGATATCGAGGAAGGTTGTGCTATACTCCTTATTGATAGCCTGTTGGAGGGTTTTGGAGGTGGTCTGGTTGTAGATGGTGGTCAGCGAGTCGAGCTTGGCAACGCCCAATCCGAGGAGGTTCCTCACCTCCCTCACGAGCTCCGATTCGGGCGAACCGCTCACCGTGTAGCCATTGATGAGGCCGGGGACCGACTTCACAACCACCTTCTCGCCCTTGGAAAGGATGAGGGGGATGGTGCGCTCGGCGCAGCGCAGGGTGTAGAAGGTGCTCTCACCCTCGGGGAGGGTAGCTTTCAGGCGGAACTCGCCGTTGGTGTTGGTCTTGATGGTGTCGGCCACGATAGCTCCATTGGCCATGGCGCTCTCGAGCACCACGCCCTCTTCGGGGCAGGCGGCAAACTCGCCCTCGATGGTTACTTTGTTTCCGGTGCAACCGCCCAACAGGGCAGCTCCTATGAGTAGCATTAGACTCTTTTTCATACTCTTCTTTTCTGTAAAGGTGTTTCTATATTAAGCAAAGGTAGTAAATCTGCTCGAGAGGGCCAACTTTTCTACTTGGAATAGCCTGTTCGGCGATTATTTTTTTGATTTTTGAAATTTTTTTTGCCGTGATTAGCCTTTTTGGAATAGCCTAAATGGTTTTGTTTGTAGTCGCTCTTTATCATGGTGATTGCCTCCTCGTTTACGGCGATGTCGAAGTCGGCCATTCGTTTGATGTCTTTGATGATTACGGCGTTGTCGGGGTGCTCCTGATTGAACTCAAAACTCTTGGTTCGCATGTACCTCGCCAAGTTGTAGACCACCGCATCGACGGTCTCCTGATCCTTGAGTTTTTCGAGCGAGCGGATAACATTTCTCACATTTCGACCATAGTGTTTCATGGCAATATTGCCTCCGGGATACTCCATTCGGTGGGGAGGTGGCATGATGGTGACGGCCGTAGGTTTTGGGTAGGGCGAGTCTACATCCAGCTGAAAATCAGACATTATGAAGAGGTGGTCCCACAACTTGCGCTCGAAGTCGGGGGTTTCGCTCGAGTCGTGCTGGATGTTGGCCATGATGGCTATAAGGGCTTTGGCTCGCAGGTTGCGCTCTTGGCGGTTTTCGATGGCCATCAGCTCGGCAATCATGTCTTGTATGTGTCTGCCATATTCGGGCAGGTGGAGCTTTTGTCGCTCGATGTTGTAATTTCTTCTCATATTTCTGAAAAGTCTGCTTTTGGAGTCAATTTTTACGCTGACGACGAAGAGAATTATGGGGGCAATTTTGGGGTAAAAATAGCCTCGTCGTCCGAAAATGATAGTCTGAAAGGACACACTTTTTGCCTTTTTAGACTATTTAAGTCGTTGGAACATAGGTTGTTAAATCAAAAACATTGATTTATCTTTGACACAAAGATAATTTATTTTTTGGTTTTTACCCTCCTCGCGGCCACTTTGGTAGCATATTTGCATGGTGTGGCGGCGCGCCCCACAGTGGTCAAAAATGGGGCAAGGAGGACGCCAAAACAACAAACGGAATTACTCAACTAATAGTATAAATTTCAAAAATATCTTTTTATGACTAAAATTTTGGTGGTCGACCGTGTGCGAGGTGTGCGCAACTCCCTTGGTGAGTTGCTGGAGCACGAAGGCTACACGGTGGTTGCGCTCGAGGCGCTTCCCGAGTCTGCCGACACCCAACCATTCGAGGGGGTGTCGCTCGCCATTTGTGGCCAGCCCGACCAAGTGAAGCCCGACGCTTTCGACTTCCCGTGGATTGCACTCTCCGACGAGCGCTCCTTCGATTCGGTGGTATCTCTTTTCAGGAGGGGAGCAACTGATGTGGTGCCAAAGCCGGTGGCAGTGGGCACCCTGCTGGCGTCGGTGCGCGATGTGTTGCAAAGGTGCGAGCAGGCCGGTGGGGGCACCCCTCGCCGCTGTGCACGGAAAAAATCGTGCCAAAAGTATCGCATTGTGGGTGACTCGCCTCGCACACAGCGGTTGCGCATGGCCATCGGCAAGGTGGCTCCCACCGATGCCCGAGTGCTCATCATTGGCGAGAATGGCACGGGAAAGGAGCTTGTGGCTCGCCAGATACACCTCCAAAGTCGTCGAGCCGACGGCCCTCTGGTGGAGGTCAACTGTGCAGCCATCCCCTCCGAGCTTATCGAGAGCGAACTCTTTGGCCACGAAAAGGGAGCATTTACCTCGGCTGTGCGTCAGCGCAAGGGCAAGTTTGAGCAGGCTATTGGCGGCACCCTCTTCCTCGACGAGATTGGCGACATGAGCATGGCGGCACAAGCCAAGGTGCTCCGTGCACTTCAGGAGCGCAAAATCACCCGTGTGGGTAGCGACAAGGATATTGATGTGGATGTGAGAGTTGTGGCGGCAACCAACAAAAATCTGGTGGCCGAGATTGCCCGTGGCAACTTCCGCGAAGACCTCTACCACCGCCTCAGTGTCATTGTGCTCGAGGTGCCACCCCTCTCGGAGCGTAAGGAGGATATTCCCCAGCTGGTGGACTATTTTCTCAAGGATGTGTGCGACGAGTACCACATGCCCACCAAAACAATAGAACCCTCGGCCCTAAAAGAGCTCGAGGGTATGGAGTGGAAGGGTAATGTGCGTGAGGTGCACAACATTGTCGAGTGCCTTGTGGTGCTCGGTGGCGACCCCATCACTCGCGATGAGGTGCTGGCCAATGTCTCCAATTTCTACTGACGGAACCACTCGGCGAGCTTTACGATGGCTCGACCACGGTGGCTGATGGCATTTTTCTCTTCGGGGGCTATCTCGGCAAAGGTCTGGGTGTAGCCCTCGGGGATGAACAGGGGGTCGTAGCCAAAACCTCCCTCGCCCATCTCGGAGGTGGTGATGGTCCCCTCCACAACTCCCTCGAAGCAGTGCTCCACGCCCCCCTCGATTAGTGCAACGACTGTGAGGAAGCGGGCCTTGCGGTCGCTTTTGCCCTCCATCTCGGCCAGCAGTTTAGCCCTGTTGGCCGCAAAGTCGTGGCCATCGGTTGCGTAGCGTGCCGAGTGAACGCCGGGAGCGCCGCCCAGTGCATCCACCTCCAGCCCTGTGTCGTCGGCAAAGCAGTCGAGCCCTGTGCGCTCCCACACATAGCGGGCTTTGGCAAGTGCGTTGCCCTCGATGGTGGGCTCATTCTCGGGTATCTCCTCTGTGATGCCCGCCTCTCGGAGGGTTGTGAGCTCCCATTCGGGGCCCAAAATGGCCCTCACCTCTTGGAGTTTATGGGCGTTGTTGGTTGCAAAAACAATTTTTTTCATAGGCTGTAAGTCTGCTTGGCGAGAGTTGGTGTTTAGGCCTCCTTGGCGAGCTCGGCTATGCGGGCGTCGGTGGCAATCTTGTCAAGAATGGTGCGCACAAGGGTGTCCATGCGACCACCCTCGGTGTAGTCGGCGGGCGAAATCATCGAGCAGCGGTTCTGCTCCAGCAGGAGCTTGGTTTTGCGGTAGCCGCTCTCGGACGATGGGTCGTAGACACCTATCGAGTGGCCTCGGCGGTCGCTCACAAGCCTCATGCAGGGGATGTCGGTCGTTCCGTCGCCCACATATATCATGTGCTCGAAGGGCACGGGGCGCTCGGCGTCGGGCACATAGGCATTCACAAGGTGGGAATCGCTCACACTATCTACTCCCTTGTTAATCTTATACATAAACTGCGTCTTGTTGGTGTAGTTCACCGCCACGGCGGGCCAATAGGCGTCGCCGTTCTCGTTGTAGAGAAATTCGCAGGCGTAGATTTTCTTAAACTCGTGGGCGATGGGGGTACCCTCAATAATCTCCTTCAGGCCGGAGGAGTTGATGTAGTGGAGAATCTCGATGCCACGCTCCTCGCCGTAGCGACGAATTCGGCCAAACCACTCCTTCACACCCCTGTATAGCTGGATGTTACGCCCTGTCTCACGAAAGGCTTCGCGCTTGATGGGCACGCCGGTTTTGCCGGCATGTTCGAGCATTTTGAGCATGTAGCTCAGGATGGGGTCGGCGTCGTGGATGTCGGCCAGAACATTGCTCTCCTGCCAGAACTCCTCGTTGCTTTTGCCTACCGAGGCGATGAATCCATACTCCTGCATATTGCCGGGCGAAAGGGTGCCATCGAAGTCGTAGATGAGAGCTGCTTTTATCTTTTTCTCCATGGTTGATGTGCTTTTGTATCCCCAAAGGTACGATATTTGTGCGAAAATGCCTAAATTTGTCACCAAACAAAGCTAAAATAGTATGGATTTTTTTGATTTAGTACACAAACGCCGCTCGTTGCGTAAGTTCTCCGACCGCAAAGTGGAGAGCCACACCATCGAGAAAATTCTGGAGGCTGCGCTCACAGCACCCTCCTCGCGCAATACCCACAGCACCCGCTTCCTTGTGGTGGAGAACAAGGATCTTATCCGCCACATGTCCTACATGAGAGACTACGGCTCGGCATTTATGGCTGAAGCGCCTGTGGCTGTGTTGGTTATGGGTGACAAAAACGCCACCGACCTGTGGCTCGACAACTGTGCCATCTCGGCCACCTTTGTTCAACTTGCTGCCGAGGCTGCCGGCTTGGGTAGCTGTTGGGTGCATGTGGCTGGCAGGGAGCACATGAGGGGACGCCCCGAGATGGGTGACGCCGAGAGCTATCTGCGCACCTTTCTTCCCATTCCGGAGGAGTGTGGTGTGGAGTGTGTGATTGCCATGGGTTACTCTCCCTACGAGGAGGCTCGACCTCGCCCTGTGCAGGATAACAGTGGTAAGGTAAAGTGGCTCAAATAGCCCCCGATTTGCACAAAAAATAGGCAAGCTTTGGCAGCTTGCCTATTTTTTATTGTTTTTGGCGCCAACGACACTCTATTGAGAGGGCGTAATTCCTTGGTGGCATGGGTCTTGAGAGGATGGATTGGTAGGAGGCGTTGAGGAGGTTATTCACCTCAAATCGTACCTTAAAATGTACCTTATTTTTCTCGATTTTGCGTCCCACGGAGAGGTCGCCCACAGAGTAGGCCGGAACAACGCTACTCCCAAAGTGTGTGCCCGAGTATGAGGTGTAGCGTTCACTGTAGTAGCGCCACTTGAGGTCGGCCTCCCATGGGCCCACGGAGAGGTGTGCGCCCGCCGAGTTGGAGATGAGCGGAATGTAGGGCAGTTGTTTGCCGAAATTCTCCGACCCTGCGTCGTTGTTGAGCGAGGATGTGTAGGCAAAAATTGCATTCAGCGAAAGTTGGGTGCGAGCAGAAAAGCGATAGCT